>DYKI01000244.1 GCA_020722705.1 Chthonomonas calidirosea
AGGGTCATCGTCCTCGATGACCGATCTTTCGGACGGCGAGGACGCCGTCCCTCCCTCATCGCCCTCGATGACCGTTGCGCCAACTGCGGCGGGGCCATGGAGCACATCGCCATACGGGCACACCCGCGCGGCGACAATGAACTGGCTGTCGTCGCGATTGCCGTGCGCGCCATCGCCCAACCGCCGTTTCCGCTAAGCAGGGTCATGCCGGAATCGGCCATACCCCAACCATAGGGCGGCACACCGCAATCGGCGCGGAAAGTGAGGGACAGGGGTTTTGCACCCGGGTCCAACGGAGCGTTGGCAGGGTCCAGAGACACATCTCGGCGGAACCCTACCCCTCCGCCCGCCAGTCCCAAACGAACCACTGACAGCATCGCGCCCTGCGGCACATTCGGCCTCGATGCGGACCATCTCGGCGGATCCTGGCAGGTTACCGGGGAAGCGCCTGGGGGCAGGACATACTGCTCGCCTACCAGCGTATCGCCGCGAGACGCACCATCATGCCCGGGAACGCACCGCCTCCTCCCCACGGTACAATAGCAGCGAGTGCTACGTGCCAATGCTGAGCAATATGCGCGTCAGGTGCCGATACTCCCGCCGCCGGCGTGTCAGTCAAACCGCGCTCAATCTTGCGGCGCTTGTTTGGCTCGCACAAGCGCTCCTGCTCGCGCCGATTCACCCACATGCGGGTCTTCATCACGACCCCGACAGGTGCGTCACTTGCCAGATTGTCGGCGAACCTTCCGCGATCCCGTTCGTCGCGGCTGACCCTCCTCTACCGCCTTGCACGAGTGAGGATCACGCGGAAGCGCTCCGGCCTCAGCCGATTCCTCCATCGGACGCGATCTCGGATTTCGCGCCCCGCGCCCCTCCTGCATAACTGATTCACCAACTTCAGACGGACAGTATTCGCGATCTCGACAGCTTGGCTCTATCGGCACGTGGGCCGATGGAACGTGCTGTCCAATCAGGTACCCAGGAGGACCTATCACATGCATCGTCGAGCATTCACGCTCATCGAACTCCTCGTGGTGATTGCGATCATCGCGATCCTCGCGGCCATTCTCTTCCCTGTGTTCGCACAGGCACGCGAGAAGGCACGTCAGATCAGTTGCCTCAGCAACGTCAAGCAAATATCGCTCGGGATGATGATGTACATAGCCGATCATGACGAGTGCTTCGTCAACGTAACCGGCACCTACCGCTGGTATGTGCCGCTCTACCCCTACGTCAAGAACGCCGGCGTATTCCAGTGTCCTTCCAACTCGGACCAGACGAATCCGTACACGGACTACGTGCTGAGCGGCCTGTTCGCCCACGGCACGCATCAGTCAGCATTCAGCAAGCCGTCAGAGACGATCATGATCGCAGAGCGCGCGGACGGCGTCCCCTATGACGGATACCATCCCTGGCCCAACATCAACAGCCAGAACTGGGATGATCTCAACAGTTATTACGCGGGCGATGGACACAACTGGTTTGTGGACCACATCGCGAAGACGCGGCACACAGGCGCAAGCAACTACGGTTTCGGCGATGGCCACGCCAAGTGGACCCGGTGGGAGGCCACCATTGTGCCTCCCCTCCCGGGCATGCACAACCCGGACCGCATAGTGCCGCCGATCTACGGGTGGCAGTAGGTTCCAGTACGGTCAGTCCCGAGCGCCGACATGCGCGCTCGGGACTGCTTTGGGTCGGGTTGTTCCTCAGCCGTCCGCCCGCCAGTCCTCATAGAACGCCGGACGGTAGCCGCGCCGAGCTGCCCATTCGGCCGCGCGTCGGACCTTCTCCGGGGCGTCGGGCTGGTAGGATACGAAGCGCGGGTAGAAGTACTGCTCGTGGATCATCAGCTCGAGTACCTCGCTCCGGTCGGGATCGGCGTAGATGGCATCAAGCTGTGGTACGATCTCCTCGACCGGATACAGGTTCAGCACCAGATCGTGCTTGATGAACAGCAGTCCGGTCTCCGGGTCGCGCCAGGTGTCATGCGCGTTGAGATAGCGCGTCCGCTCTTCATCGAGATAGTAGGCGACCCACGGCTTGCCCTCGTGCATCTCGAAATAGCCCACCAGCGCCTCGATGCCGTTGTCCCGCAACGCTCGGCATCCGTCGCGTGTGGCCATGCCCCAGTGCAGCGTCGTGCAGGCACTCAAGAGCTCTTCGCCGGCGAACCGCATGATCTCGTCGGTCACGGCCCGGCAGTCGCGCGCGACCTGCTCATAGCCGGCGTTGACGTACGGCATCTCGGGCCTGTCGGCCCGGGCGTGGAAGGTCAATCGAAGCCAATCGGCGTTGGCACGCCAATCGTCGCGGAAACGATCGGGCATTTCTGCAATGGTCCAGCCCGTGTCGAGATCCTCAAAGTAGATGTTGAACTGGACCTTGAGCCCGTAACGCTGATGCATCTGCCGCCAGAAGCCGAGGAAGCCGTTCTCGAAGATCGAACGCTCGGCGTAGAGCGCCGTGTCGCGCAGGAACCAGATGCAATCATCTACCGAGAAGCGGCAGCGCGGATCGTAAGCAGCGTGAGACATGGTGGGGTCAACCTCCTTGCACGTAAGCTACGGCCAGAACTCGTACGTGGGTGTGTCTATGGCCATGCCGACGAGCGTCCATGTGCACCCGACGGCGAACTCGCCGAGCATGAGCCCGAAGAAGAACATGAGCGCGCCGCGATAGCCCTTCAGACCGCGCCCTTTGAGCACCGCAGCCTTGCAGATGCTGCCGATCATGATGGGCACCCAGAGGTTGGCCATGCCCCAACTGTTGGCCACGGCGTAGGCCAGCGGGTGCAGCGGAAACCCCTCCGTCATGGGCGGGCCAACCGGATCGAGGCCGCGCCCCAGAAACCGAAACGAAATCCGCCG
>DYKI01000245.1 GCA_020722705.1 Chthonomonas calidirosea
GATGACCCTCCCAAAGCGGGAGGGACGGCGTCCCCGCCGTCTTCGCGTCTAATAGTACCACAGTTCGAGAAATGTCGTACTATAGTTTCCGCGACTTATTTGGCCCAAAGGTCGCCCTTGCGGTCTTACGTCCATTCCGTCCATCGCCGCGGGGGGACCGCCTATCGGCAGGAACGCCGGACCTATGCGTCGAAATCAACGGCGATGGACTCTGCGCCAAACACATCAGCACACCGTCGAACGGCACGTTCCCCATGGATCATCGTGGTCCTCGCGCTCGGTCTGCTGGGGCTGGCCGTCGGTTCGGTTCCGCTTCTTCGGCTGCGGTCCTATCAGATGGGGCGTGTGCGGTGCCAGACGAACATGCGTCGTCTCTCCATGGCGCTGCTCCTGTATGCACAGGATCACGACAGCAGGTTCCCGCCTCCCGATTACCGCACGGCATCAGCGGGAGGGACGGCGTCCTCGCCGTCCAGAACTCGGGTCATCGGGGACGATGACCCTCCCGACGGAGGAGGGACGGCGTCCTCGATGTCAGGGGGACACCGGACGTGGGTAGACCTCCTGCGCATGTACATAGATCGCCAGCGCATCCTGGAGTGCCCGTGGAATCGCGTCGGTGAGGGCAAACACAAGGAGAAGGGCTTCACGTTCCGATGCAGCTATGCCCTCAACGCGCGCTTCTATGATCACTTCTTCCCCGGACCGTTCCCGATCGAGAACGTGGAGCTGCCCGAGGGAACTGCTCTGCTTGTCGAGGCCGGGCGCCGGCGCACCCGCAGCCCGTTCGATCAATGGGAGGGATGGCCTCCTCGCCATGAGACGCCCTGGATCACGCACACCTACTGGGACACCGGTGCCGATCCGCTCGCCTATCCTTCGCCGCACAATCGGCGCATGAACATCATCGCGCTCGACGGGCACGCCCGGACCATCACCGTCGCCCACTACGGCCCGGCCAACCACGATGCCGAGTATGGCCGGCTCGGGGGCGGCGTCTTCAACTGGAACGGCGGCTTCCCCAACGGCGACACCTCCGGTGCGCCGAGGGAGTGAAAGTGTGCATTCTGTCCATGCCATCCAGAAGGAATCCCGTACGTCCGGTCAGTACACTAATATCGGCGCCCGGCTTGCACGGGCGACCGCAAGCACTTCAGGAGACCCCCTTCCATGCCCAAGATCACTTTCATCGGAGCCGGCAGCCTCGGCTTCACGCGCGGCCTGGTTCGCGACATTCTGACCTTCCCCGAACTGGCCGATTCGACGCTCAGCCTCATGGACATTGACCCTGAGCGGCTCGAGTTCGCCAGGACAGCCGTCGAGCGCATCGTCAAAGCAGGCAACTATCCGGCCAGGGTTGAAGCGACGCTCGATCGGCGGCAGGCTCTCGACGGTGCGGATGCCGTGCTGTGCACCATCCTCGCCGCACCGACGAGCGTGTGGCGTCACGACATCGAGATACCCAAGAAGTACGGGGTGGACATTAACGTCGGCGACACTCGGGGCCCGGCCGGCGTCTTCCGAGCGTTGCGCACGATCCCGGTGATGGTGGGCATCGTCAAGGACATGGAGGAGCTCTGCCCGGACGCGATCCTGCTCAACTACACGAATCCCATGGCGATGCTATGCCGCGCCATGCAGGGCGTCTCGAACATCAAGCTCAGCGGCCTCTGCCACAGCGTGCAGGGCACGGCAGGGATGCTGGCCCATTGGATCGGCGCACCCATGAGCGAGATCACGTACCTCTGCGCGGGCATCAATCATCAGGCGTTCTACATCGAGTTCAAGTGGAACAACAAGGACGCCTACCCGCTCATCCGCGAGGCCGTCGAGAAGCCGGAGATCTACAACCAGGAGATCGTCCGCAACGAGATGTTCAAGCACCTCGGCTACTACGTGACCGAATCGAGCGGGCACAACTCGGAGTATGTTGCCTGGTTCCGCAAGCGGCCCGACCTGATTGAGAAGTACTGCACCCACGGCACGGGTTGGAACCCGGGCGTCTATGCCTACATTCTGGACGAGTACCTGCGTCGCGAGGACACGTGGCGCGAAGAAACGAAGGCGTGGTTGGCCAAGGATGAGCCCATTGACCTGAAGCGTGGCCATGAGTACGCCGCAAGCATCATCAATGCCTACTGCGGCGACGGCGCGCTCTTTGAGTTCAACGGCAATGTGCGCAACTTCGGCCTCATTGACAACCTGCCCGAGGGGTGCTGCGTCGAAGTGCCGGTGCTGGCAAGCAAGCGAGGCCTCGATCCCATGCATGTGGGCAAGCTGCCGCCCCAGTGCGCCGCGCTGGTGTCCCTCAGCGCCCAGAACGAGGAGATGGCCGTCGAGTCGGCCCTGACCGGCGATCCGCGACCCGCCTTCTGGTCCATTTGCTACGATCCGCTCACCTCTGCCGTGCTCTCGCTGGAGGAGATCAGGAGCATGGTCAAGGAGATGTTCGAGGTCAACCGCGACTACCTGCCGCAGTACAAGAGCGTGGAGTTCTAATCCACCGCGCGGAATGGGTCTAGCCCAAAAAACAAACGTCAGTGCGACTGTCGCACCGAGTCTCATCAAGCAGTCGTACTCGTACTCGTACTCCCAACACCAAACGTCAGTGCGAGTGTCCCACCGAGTCCTACGGTGGGATACTCGCACTACAGCAACGGATGCTCACGCAGTCGTACTCGTACTCGACCTTTCGCCGTGTCCCGAAGCCTCACGATGTACTCGGCTTCAAGCAGGGCGAGGATCCTGTCCCGTGTGGTGAACCCCCCAGCAGACCCGAGCGAAGCCAGGACGACTGATTTGCGCGTCATAGCAGCGGGCTCCAACACCGGCGCCCGAAGATGAATCGTCGGGCATTCGATGCGA
>DYKI01000065.1 GCA_020722705.1 Chthonomonas calidirosea
GGACGCCGTCCCTCCCGTGGGGAGGGGCATCGTCCTCGATGACCGGTTTTTCGGATGGCGGGGACGCCGTCCCTCCCGCATCGTCGCCAGGACACGCCATAATACGAAACCGTGGACACTCGCATCCGATTCCGCGTCGTCCTGATCGGCGTCATCCTCGCCGTCGGTCACACGATCTGGGCCGTCTTTGAAGAGACGCTCTGGGGGCATCTTGGCAGCTCGATCACCGCTGCCTCGCTTGTTTCCAGTTCGGTGGCTGTGCTGATTGCCTTGCTGATCTGGAACAGCACCGCACAACGAATCGGCCCAAACTGGCGTCTGCGTCCAGGTGAGATGATGGCGTTGTTCACCATGGTCACGGTCTCCGCCATCATGGCGGGTTTCGACCTGATTCAGAACCTGCCGCCGATTCTGATGCTTCCGTACCGGCATGCCAACGAGGCCAACCGCTGGGAGCGGCTGTTTCCCTACATCAAGCCGTGGTTGGCGCCAAGCGACGAGACGGCCGTCAAAGCGTTCTTTACAGGCGGATCGAGCGTCTTCCGGCGCGAGATACTCGGCGTGTGGCTTGCGCCGATCGCCGTATGGAGCGGGCTTCTTTTCGTGATCGCCTACACGATGCTGTGCATGAACACGATCATGCGGCGGCGTTGGGTCGAAGAGGAGCGTCTCCCCTTTCCGCTGCTTCAGGTTCCACTGTACGTAGTTCGCCAAGGTGATGCGGGGTCGCTGTTCCGCAACCGAACTCTCGTGCTTGGCATCGCCATACCTGCCGCAATCGAATCGCTCAACGTGATCCACGGGGTGTATCCGTCGGTTCCCGGAGTCCAGCTCAACGTTTTCAACCTGGTTCGGTTGATGCCGACTCCGCCCTGGAACGCGCTGAATCCGCTGTACATGTCGTGGTCGCCCATGAGCATCGGCCTCGCCTTCCTGATGCCGCTGGACCTCCTCTTCAGTTGCTGGGCGTTCTACCTGTTGCGCAAGGTATTCGAGATGCAGTGGGTCGTCCGTGGATGGGGCGCAGGGGGCGGCGCGTTTCCGTATATCCGCGAACTCACCTACGGAGCCTTTGCAGCCGCGTTCGTGATCCTGATGCGTGGATCGTACCGGTACCTGGTCCGCATAGCGCGCAAGGCCGTCGGACTGTCTCGCGAGCCGGACGATCGCGACGAGCCCATGAGCTATCGGGCGGCGTTCGTGGGTGTGGCGCTCGGCGCCCCGCTGCTGGTGGGGTTTGCCATCGTCGCCGGCATGACGCCGTCGGTTGCGTGTGTCTACTTCGGCATCTACCTCCTGGCCACGATTGTGATGACAAGGATCTATGCCCAGGTCGGTACTTCGCTGCTGGAGTTCTACTTCTTCAACCCGGAGGCGGCGATCGCGACCTTCGCCGGCAGCAAGGCGCTCAGCGTGGCTGACAAGACGCTGTTCGCCCAGTTCTTCTGGTTCAACCGGTGCTACCGCCAGCATCCGATGGGCCACCAGATTGAAAGCATGCGATTCGCGGGTCTGACCGGCGTCAAGCTGAGGCCGACTGCCGTCATCGTGAGCGTTGCGACGGTCATCGGGGTGCTGGTGGGCTTCCTGACGACTCTCCAAATCTACTACACGCACGGCGCAGGGACGGCCAAGGTCCTGGGATGGCAGATGGGAGTCGCATGGGAGACCTATGGGCGAACGTCGAGCTGGCTTGATTCCCCTCAAGCGCCTGAGACATCGGCACTGACTGCGGCAGGCCTGTCCTTCGTGCTGGCGCTCGGGCTCTCATCGCTCCGCAATGCGTTCCTGGGGTTCCCCCTCCACCCGCTCGGGTACGTTCTGGCGGTGTCCTATGCCATGGAATACATCTGGGCGACCTTCGTCGCAGTCTGGGCCATCAAGGCGCTGATCGTTCGGTACGGCGGCCTGCGGGCCTACTGGCGTGCCGTGCCGTTCTTCATCGGGCTCGTCATCGGCGATACGTGCACCGTCATCTTCTGGGGACTTGTTGCGACGGTCCTTGACCTGCGAAACATCTCGCCGTACCTCCATCACATGTGGTGAGCCATGGCCGGTGCCGCGTCCGGCGAAATGGTCCAAGCCCACGCCCGCATTGGGACCTTTGGCCCATGCCACACCCATGCGCGCCGATCTACCATGGTGCAAGGTTTCGGACGGCGAGGACGCCTATCCCGGACGGCGAGGACGCCGTCCCTCCCGGGTTGGAGATATGGAGAGGACACATGTATGAATGCCCCGCATGTGGGTCCGATGTTGACGATGTGGTTCGGACCGCCGTTGCAGAACGGATCGCCGACTGGCGAAGCCGGGGTCTGCTGAGTTCCGGGAAGGCCGATGAGCTGCAGGCCGACGTGGGATCGGCAACACCCAAGAGCACCGCCAGGATCGCCCGAATGCGCCACGGAGCGCTCAGCCCTGCCACGGCCCTGCTGGTGATCGGCGGTATCCTCGTGGTCAGCGCCGTGGTCATGGTCGCGACCGAGCTCTGGGACGACATGATGCCCTTCGGTCGTTTCGCCGTGGCAGCCTTGCCTGCAGCGCTGTGCTACGGCGCTGCCGCCCTTCTGCGGAGCCGTCGCATGGCCTCCGACCGGTGGATCGGCGGGCTGTCGCTGATCGGCTCATGTCTGGCGCCGTTCGTCATCTGGCTGGCCTTCGGGATGACCGAAGAGTTCGAGCCTCGAGGCAGCCTCGCAGGCTGGGTATCGCTGGCCGCAGCGTTGGGACTGGTGATTCAGATCGCGACGCTGGCATGGCTTCGCTACGCAGCGCTCACCCTTCCCCCATCTGCCGGCCTGGTGTTCCTTGCCGGCTCGCTGGCGGAATGGCTGGACATCGGGTCGCGCGCAGGCGAACGTACCCCCCTGGCGCTCACGCTGGCGGGTGTGGCCCTAATGGCATGCGGCCAGACGTTCATGTCACGCGGGCAGCATAGCCACGCCGGCGCACCCAACGCAATAGGTGTTGCCGCAGCCATGGTCGGCCTCACCGTCCTCGGTGCCGAATCGAACGGTCGCGCGGTCTACGAGATCATCTCGCTGCTGGCCCCGCTGGCGCTCATTTTCGCGGCATGCACCCGCCGGTTCCGGGTATACCTCTGGGCGGGCGCAGCGTTCCTGGTGATCAACACGTTCAGGGTAGGACTATCACACTTCGGGTCCTCGCTTGGCCTGCCGATCGTCCTGATGATGTGCGGCAGCGCATCCATCCTCATCGGTTACGTCGTTCACCGTGTGCGGAAGGACTTCGCCGACTGAACCGGCATGCGGCTCCACCGGGCGGACCAATGTGCCGGTATCGTGCGACACGAGCCCATCTGCGGGCCTGAGCAGCACCCGGCTTTCGTCATCGGCAGGCCCGTGGCCGCGGGCATAGCCGATCGGGTGATCAGCATTGGGGCGGACGATATCCGACGCATCCCGACGGTGATAGCAGTCGCGTCAGAGGAGGGAAAGGCCCGGGCGATCCTCGGCGCGCTCCAGAGCGATATGGTGAAGGTTCTTGCCACGAGCGCGTCGAATGCGCGACAAGTGGTCGGTCTGTAAGGGACCTCGGTGGGTTTCGATACACTGCGAACTCAACCACCGGCGCGCCGAACGTCCGATCAGCGATCGGTTTGTAAGGAGGACTTGCGATGGGAGAAACGGTGAACGGGACACGCAGCAGGGTCGCCTGTGCGGGCATCTTGGTGGCGGACGTCTTCGTTCCGCCGCTGAGCGGCCTGCCCGAGGCGGGCAAGCTGCTGGCAACCGACGACTTTCTGCTCGACACCGGCGGCTGCGCAGCGAACACGGGTACCGTTCTGGCCCGGTTGGGCGGCGACGTGGCCGTCTGCGGCGTCGTGGGGAACGACGTTTTCGCGGACTTCATCGAGCGGAAACTGAAGTCCGAGGGGCTCGACACGACAGCCATCCGGCGGGGTTCGGGCGGAACATCGAAAACCGTGGTCCTGACGGTGAAGGGCGAGGACCGGCGTTTCATCCACACGTTTGGGGCCAACACGCAGTTCACCGCGGACGATCTGGCGCACCCGTCGCTGGCCGGGGCGAGCATCCTCTATCTGGGGGGCTACCTGATCCTGCCGGCACTCGATCCAATGGCCACAGCGGAGGCGCTGAAGTCGTACCGCTCGCGTGGCACGAAGGTGTTCCTCGATGTGGTCGTGCCTGCCGACGGCGTGCCGCGTCTCGAGGCCATTTCCCCGCTCCTTCCCCACGTTGATGTGTTCAAGCCGAACAACGAAGAGGCCGAGGCGCTGACGGGATTGCCCGATCCCCGGGCGCAGGCCGAGCGGCTCATGGCGCTGGGGTGCCGATCCGTGGTGATCTCTCAGGGCGGCCGAGGCACGCTGTACGCCGATGCCGAGAGCGTCTGGACCACCGGCGTCTACGCCGTTGACTTTGTGGATGGTTCGGGAAGCGGCGACGCCTTCGCGGCCGGCTACATGCTCGGTCTGATGGAGGGTATGAGCGTGGAGGACCGACTGCGGTTTGCCGGCGCATGCGGAGCCCTGGCCTGCACCAAGCTGGGCTGCACAACCGGCATCACGACGCGCAAGGCAGTCGAAGACCTTGTGGCGTCGCAGGACTTGGAGGTCAAACGGATTGGCTGACACGCGACGAACCGGACACATCAGGCGGGTGCAATGCCGCTAGAGACGCTGCCGCGCATGCTCGCCGCGGCACGGGCAGGCTCATATGCCGTCGGCTATTTCGAGTCCTGGGACTTGCCATCGCTGGAGGCGGTGCTGGACGCTGCCGAGATCGAGCGCTCCCCCGTCATCGTCGGTTTCGGCGGCATGATGGTGGATGCCGCGTGGCTTGAGAACCGTGGTGTGGCGATGCTCGGGAACGCGGCGCTGGTCGCCGTGGAACGGGCGAACATCCCGGCGGCATTCATGTTCAATGAAGCGCAGAGCATGGCTCAGATCGAGCAGGCGCTCGACTCGGGCTACAACTGTGTGCTGCTCTCAACGGACACCCTTTCTGCAGACGAGGCGCTGAACACCGCCGTGCGCCTGGTCGAGCGAGCCCATGCGGTTGGCGTGTCCGTCGAAGCCGAGCTGGGGCACCTGCCCGACGCAACCGATGCCTCTATCCATGGCGAGATGACCGATCCCGAGCATGCGGCCCGCTTTGTCGCGATGACTGGCGTGGACTGTCTCGCCGTCTCCGTCGGCAACGTTCACATCAAGACCGACGGTTGGGCAGCCATAGATACCCGGAGGCTCGAAGCCCTGCACGCTGCGACGCATGTGCCCTTCGCGCTTCACGGAGGGACCAGCTTTCCGCCTGACGCCGTACCCCATGCGATCGCGAACGGCGTGGCCAAGATGAACGTCGGCACCATCCTGAAGAGGGTCTACTGGGAAGCCCTCGCCCAATCCATCGCATCGGTGCCGCCAACGGCCGCGCCGGTTCACGATCTGCTCGGTTCGAGAAAGCCCACCGACTGCACCACCGCAGCGCGCGCCGCCCTGACCGGAAAGGTGCGCGAGCTCATACGCCTCTACGGCAGCTCAGGAAAGGCACAATGAACGCGGCAGTCACCGACCGGCTCCAGTCATCGGTCCCCTCGAACGCGGACCTGATCGCCCTGTATCGCACCATGCTCCTCATCCGCCGCTTCGAAGAGCGCTGCAACGCCCTCTTCCTGCAGGGGCGCATCCCTTCGACGCTGCACCTCTACATCGGGCAGGAGGCAGTCGCGACGGGCGTGTGCTCGGTGCTCCGCAAGGACGACTGGGTGGTCGGCACACACAGGCCGCACGGCCATGCTCTCGCCAAGGGGGTCAGTCCGCGCGTCATCATGGCCGAGCTCATGGCCAAGGCAACCGGATGCTGCCGCGGCAAAGGCGGGTCTATGCATGTTGGCGATGTGCGTCAGGGCGTCTTCCCTGCCATCGCCATCGTGGGCGCAGGGCTTCCGATTGCCGCCGGCGCCGCGCTCTCCGCCAAGATGCGCGGCACCGATCAGGCCGCCGTCGGCTTCCACGGCGAGGGTGCGGCCAATGAGGGCGACTGGCATGAGGCGCTCAACATGGCCTCGATCTGGAGGCTGCCGGTCCTCTTCGTTTGCGAGAACAACCTCTACGGGGCCTCGACGCACTTCACGAAGGCCTTCGCCGTGGCGCATGTGGCCGATCGCGCGGCGGCCTACGGCATGCCAGGCGAGGTGGTGGACGGCAACGACGTTGTCGCTGTCCGTGATGCAGCTTACCGGGCCGTCAGGCGCGCACGGGCAGGCGAAGGGCCGACGTTGCTGGAGTGCATGACCTATCGCCAGTGCGGCCATTCGCGCAGCGACGCGTGCGACTACAGACCGGATGAAGAAGAGGCCTCCTGGAAAGAGCGCGACCCCCTGAAGGTGGCAGCAGCCTCGCTCTCAGCTTCCTTCGACCCATCCGCCATCGAAGCTGACGTCGCCGCCGAGATAGACGATGCCGTCGCGTTCGCCGAGGCAAGCCCGCCGCCGTCGCCAGAGGATCTGGAGCGCCACGTCTACTGGGAGGGCGACTGACATGGCGATGATGGGCATTGCTGAGGCTCTGCGCGAAGGCATCCGCGAGGAGATGCGCCGTGATCCGACGGTCTTCTGCATCGGCGAGGACATCGGCGTCAAGGGCGGCTGGGGCGGAGCCTTCACCGTGACGCTGGGGCTTGTGGACGAGTTCGGGCCGGAACGCATCCTTGACACGCCGATATCGGAATCGGGCTATTGCGGCATAGCCATCGGCGCGGCCATGACCGGCATGCGTCCCATCGCCGACGTGCAGTACGGCGATTTCCTCTTCTGCATGATGGATCAGCTCGCCAACCAGGCGGCTAAGATGACCTACATGGCGGGAGGCGCCGTCAAGGTGCCCCTGGTCATGCGCGCTCCGGTCGGCTCGACCCGTCGCGGCGCGCAGCATGCCCAGACCCTCGAGGTGTTCTTCACGCACGTTCCCGGGCTCAAGGTGGTCGCGCCAAGCACGGCCTACGACGCCAAGGGGCTCCTGAAGGCCGCCGTACGCGACGACAACCCGGTGCTGATGTTCGAGCACAAGCTCCTCTACGGCAGCAAAGGCAACCGAGCCGAGAAGGGCGCCATCAGTCCTGTGGGCGAGGTCCCGGAAGGGGACTATACCGTGCCCATCGGCAAGGGGGCCATTCGCCGTCCCGGTCGCGATGTGACCATCGTGGGCAAGCTCCTGACCGTGTATCGCGCGCTTGCCGCAGCCGAGGCGCTGGCCGAGGAAGGCATCGAGGTCGAGGTCATTGACCCGCGGACGCTTGTGCCTCTCGACAAGGAGATGATCATCGAGTCGGTGCGCAGGACCCATCGTTTCGTGGTGGTCGAAGAGGATAACCGCACGCACGGATGGGGCGCCGAGATTGCCGCAATGGTGGCCGAGGAGGCGTTCTGGTGGCTCGATGCGCCCCCAGTGCGCGTCTCGGCTCCGGACACGCCTCCGCCGTTCGCGCCGAACCTTGAGGAGATGTACGTGCCGAGCGTCGAGCGCGTGGTGGCCGCCGTGAAGGGCCTGTTTTAGACGCCATGGCAACCGAGGTCCTTGTCCCGCCCCTCGGCACCAACGTAGACACGGTGACGATCGTCACCTGGCACAAACGCGAGGGCGACCTCGTCACCGCCGGCGAGCCGCTCTTCGCCGTCGAGACCGACAAGGCCGTGCTCGATGTGGAGGCCCCGGCTACGGGTGCTTTGCAGGGCGTTTCGGCGAATGAAGGCGACGACGTTCCGGCGCTGTCCCGGATTGCCTGGATCGCCCCACTTCGGGAGGGCGAGGCTTCTCGGGAGGGCGAGGCTCCCGCCGAGCCGCCGTCACGCATCCCCGACGCCCTGACCGATCCGCTGCCCCCACCCGTGGCGGGCAGAGGCAAGGGGAAGGGGGAACGCCGCTTCTCCTCTCCGTGGGCGCGAACCCTTGCCCGGCAGCGTGAACTCGACTGGACGACGCTCGAAGGCTCCGGCCCCATGGGAGCGGTTGTGGCCCGCGATGTGGAGGCGGCCCGCCCCTCTCCCCGATCGCCGGCCACGCCCCTTGCCCGACGCATCTCCGACGCGACGGGCACCGACATCGGTCGGCTTACGGGGTCGGGCCATCTGGGCAGGATCACGAGGGACGACGTGCTGTCGGCCGGTCGGCCCGCCGAGACGTTCCCCCTGACAGGCATCAGGGGCCGCATTGCCCAGCGGATGCTGCGCGGTGCGACCGAGACGGCGTCAGTGACGCTGACAACCGAGGTGGATGCCACGGCGTTCGTCGAGGCCCGAAGGCGTCACTTCGCATCGGGCCTCAAGGTCAGCTACAATGACATGCTGCTGCAGACCGTCGCGCGCGCTCTGTCGGAGCACCCGCACATGAACGTGACCTACGAAGGCGATGTTGCGGTCATGCATCGGAGCGCCCATATCGCCCTCGCCGTGGACACCGATCGTGGGCTGCTCGCTCCGGTTGTGAGGGGCGTGGACGCGATGGGCCTCGCTGAGCTGGCGGCGGCGACAGCTTCGCTCATTGAGCGCGCACGCAACGGCGAGATCACCCCCGATGAGCTGCGCGGCAGCACCTTCACCATTACCAATCTCGGCATGTTCGGCATTGACGCGTTCACACCGATCATCAACCTGCCCGAGTGCGCAATCCTCGGCGTGGGGCGCATCAAGCCGACGCCGTGGGTGGTCGGCGACTGCATCGGCATCCGGCAGGCCATGTGGCTGAGCCTGACCTTCGATCACCGACTGGTTGATGGCGGCCCGGCCGCGAGGTTCTTCCAGGCCGTGGCGAGGGCGATCGAGGCAGGCGGATGATCAGAGCGGCGCTGGTCTTGGCGGTGTGTTGTGCGGTGGTGGGGCTGGTGTCGGACGCGTCGGACGGGTCGGACGCGTCGGACGGACCGCCTATCGGCTGGTGCTGCTTCTATCCCTTCGTGGATGTCGGCATGGACAGACTGCCCGAATCCCGGGCATCCGTGCTTTCGGTTTGTTCTGGTGGATGGGGCATGGGCCAGGTCGAGGGGAAGGTGGACTTCGGGCCGTTCGATGCTCAGCTTGCCTACGCCGAGAAGCACCATCTGAAGCTTGCCATCATTCAGGAGATCAACCCGTACTACACGCCCGCGTGGCTCCGAGAGAAGATCAAAGCTGCCGGTGAATCGGCACGAGACGCAAACGGCGGCGTGCTGTCCATCCCGTCCATCTCGTCAAAGCTGTTCAGAGCCGAGCAGGAAAAGCTCCTCGACGCATTCGTCCAGCACGTCAAAGAGCGCGACACGACGCACCGCGTCGCGTTTTACCATCCCGGCGCCGAGTGGTGGTTCCCGATGGGCGAGCGCTACCACCCGGACGATGTGGCCGGTTTCCGCCGATGGCTCGCGCACAAATACGGTTCCATCGCAGCCCTGAACCGTGTCTGGCGCTCGTCGTTCGCGAACTTCGATGCCGTTGTCGCCCCGCGCATGGAGATGATGGGCGGCTACAAGGGGCAGCGCGGGCTGGCGCAGGTCGTGGACATCGGCCATGGACCGCAGCACTGCTCGTGGAGCACGCCCGGCGCCATGGATGCTGCCGTCAAGCCCGGCGCCGACACCTACGCTGCCGTTACGCCCGGCAAGCGGTACCGCATGTCGGCTTGGGTCTTCATCGAGGATATGAAGGGGGCCGGCGTTTTCCCCGAGGTCGCCTGGATCGGGGCGAACGGCGGGCCGCCGGTGGCGATAGACATGGGCAGTCCCGTATCGGGGCCTCCAGGACGCTGGCAGCGCATTGAGGGATTCTTCACGGCTCCGCCGAACGCCGGGCGCGCATGGCTCCTGCTGAAGTTCATGGGCATGGGCGCCGCCCGTTACGACGACGTCAGTTTTCGCGAAGCGCCCGACGGTCCAGAGCTTGCGCCCAACCCGGGTCTCGAAGCCGGGGGAGAGGGCGGGCCGGCGGCATGGCGATTTCAGAACTGGACCCTTGGGGCGCACGCGAAGCCCGAATGGCTCCATTCCGGTGGGCGCAACGGCAGTTCGTGCGTGCGCATCGTGGTTCGTACCCCGACAGGCTTCGTGCCGGCCTACCGCAACGCCACAGCGGCGTTTCACGATTGGAGCGCCTACTGGTTCGAGGCCGGGGCCGACTATGTCAACGCGATGTCGGAGATGATGAAGAGGCGCGATCCGACGCGCCCCACCGTGACCTACCTGACCATGGCCTGGGCGGCCCCGTCGGAGTGGGACGAGATGCAGCGCAGCGCCATCGCTCCGGATGTCGTGGGCATGCGCGGCAAGCACATTGACGCCTTCGGCATGCAGCTTTGCTCCGCCGACCGTGATCCGTATCGCGTCACGGCATGTCTGGACATGATGCGCAAGTACCGGAAGCCGCTGTGGGCCGTGGACCTCGTGGACTTCACTTCAGGCGTACACATCGGCCCCAGGGCGATGGATCAGGTTACTCAGGCGACGATCCAGCACGGCGCGGCCGGCATCATCTACTGTGCCTGGCACATGCCGACCGTGCTCGACTACAGCTTCCACCCACACCATTCGACCTCCGACCATGCGAGGATGATCGGGCGCGCCATGAAGGGCGTCGAGGCCATGGCCGGCATGAAGGTGAAGCCCCACGGCGCGCTGATCATGCCCATGCTGCCGGCGACGCCCGACGATGCCAACGGAGTGCGGAACGACTGGCGCAGCTTCGTCGGATGGTACAAGCTGCTCGAGCGGATGCACTACACGGTGGATGTGGTGACGCTGCGCGAGCTGGATGCCGGTACCGATCTGAAGCGGTACCCGTGGGTGGTCGTTCCCGACTGTCGCGACATCTCGGACAACGCGCTGAGGGCGCTGCAGACCCATCAGGCCCAAGGGGGCAGGCTGATTGCCGTCGGCAAGTTCGCTGAACGGGATGACCATGGACAACGGCGGCATGCAAAGGTCAAGCGCATGTCCGTGCCGGACTGCGGCCTCATGTACGCCGGCGATCCCATACGCGATACCCACGCCGGCAACACCCCTCCGCTGTTCCTCTGGAAGACCGACACGCCGACGGCGAAGAACGCCCTGCGATGGGCTCGCGAACAGATGCGAGCAAGACTTGGAGAGCCGCCCCTTGCGGGTATGCCCGACAGCGTGCGGACGGTTCGATGGGCGGGCCCTGCGCGTCAGGCGCTGTACCTTGTGAATCACAGCGACAAACCGGCACGTAACGTCCGCGTCCTGCTGCCGGGTGCGAAACCGGGAGGTGTGCGGGTGCTGGCTGATCTCGCATCGGCCAAGCCCGCCTTCGTCCGCCGCAGCGCTCGCGGCGTTGAAGTCGGCTTGCCGCCCTTCGACGTGAGCTGCATCGTTACGGCGACGCACGCCTACCCAGCAAAGCGAGTGCCGTGAGGAACGGCCCCGGCCGGCCATCGGGCTGCACGATCTTGGGTCTGATCAGCCCGGCCAGATAGACGGCCCTCCTTCTCCGCGTTCTCGAAGAGCGAAACTGACAGCCTCGGCAATGCTCATTTCGCTGCCGACCTTCCAGTGCTCGGCCAGACCCCGTCGCCCAATGGTGCGTCGGATCAGGCGCATCCGTTGCCGGCGTTCTCTCCTTTGGATTGGACTCAGCGGCGTCAGGATCATCTGTCGGATGGCGTCTGCAGCGCCGCCCAACCGGGCGGCCCGTATGGCGGCGCTATCTTTGCCTGAGGCCAGTTCCGCATCAACGAGGCAATCAAGCGCTTCGGCCATGCCTTTGTAGTCCTGCAGTTCGAAACGGATTCGCAGGGCATCGGCCGCGAGATAGGCGCTCTCGCTGAGGTCCCCGATCGCTCGAGACACCTCTGCGAGATTGGCCAGCGCCCAGGCAGTACCTCGCAGGTTGCGCTCGCTTCGGAAGGCTGCGAGACCCTCCTCGTATAACCGGGCAGCCCCATCGAGATCGTTCTGTGCACGCGCCAGATCGCCGCGGATGTTGAGCCAGACGGCCAGACCTCGTCGGGCGCCGAGTTGGCGCAACTGCGCCATCCCCCGATCCATCAGGACCAGTCCGTCGCTCATCCGGCCCCGCCGGACCTCGATCCGACCGAGATACGCTGTGGTCCGGGCCTCGGCCACGTGGTCGCCAATCTGTCTGAAGGCGGCGACAGCTTCGCGGCCTGCTCGAACCGCCTGGGCGTACGTGCGCCCTGCGTCGAGGACACGCACCATGATGGCCATGGCGTTCGCCTCACCTCGACGGTACCCCGCGCGTCGGCTGAACGCCAGGGACTCCTCGGCATAGGCGCGCGCTGCGGTCAGATCGCCCTGCGCTTCCGCAATGCGTGCCGCCAGAACAAGCGCATCCGCGATGCCCTGCTCGTCGCCCACTGCACGCAGGAGCTCCAGGCACTCCTTGATGAGCGCCTGGGCTCTGCCGTCGCCCTGAGCCATCGCGACTATGGCTGACCCGCGCAACGCTGCCGCGATCATCGAGGCGTCACCGGAGGCGCGCGCCAACGCCACGGCGCGTCCGAAGAACTCGCGCCCCTCCGCAGCGTGTCCTCGCAGTTCCCAGTACCCCTGCAGGGCAGCGCCGAGAGCCAGACCGGTTCGCAACAAGGAGGGGTCCGTTAGGGCGAAGTCGCATGCCGCCCGGACGTTGTCGCGCTCGCGCTCGAGCGTATCGAGCCAGGTCCGTTCTTCCGGTGTCTGCTCATGCCGCGCGGCTTCCTCGGCCAGGCGACGATAGTGACCCAGGTGGTGCGTGCGCGCGTCCTTCAGGTCTGTGTCGCCCAAGCGCGAAAGAGCATGTTGGCGAACCACCTCATGCATGCGGTGTCGTGTGTAAGGACCTTCCATGTCGGGAATGACCAGCGACTGTTCGACCAGTGAGGCGAGCCGACGACGCGCTTCCTCGACCGTGATGCCGCAGACCGTGGCCGCCCCGGACGCGTCAAACCCTCCGGCGAACACGGCGACCCGCTCGAACACGTGGCGCTCGTCCTGGTTGAGCAGGTCGGCGCTCCAAGCAACCGATGCGTTCAGGGACCGATGTCGTTCCGGAACGGCTCCCATCGCCGGTGGCGGCTCGTCGCCTCGCCGTATTTGCTCAACAAGCGCAGGCAGACTCATGGTGTGAAGCCGCGCCGAGGCTAACTCCAATCCTAGCGGCAAGCCTCCAAGCAGCTCGCAAATCTCGGCCACCAGCCCAACGTTATCCGGGCCAAGGCGGAACGTCTGCTCTGCCGCTGACGCTCGTTGAGCGAACAGCATCACCGACGGCAGCTCGGACGCCTCCTGAAGCGCGCGATCTCCTGCAGACTGGAGATGGTGCGAGCACGGATGCGGCAACGGTGGAACGCGACGCACGACTTCGCCCGGTATGCCAAGCGGCTTCCGACTGGTTGCCAGGATGCGCAGACGCGGGCATCGGTCGAGAAGCGCAACGCACAGGCTGCCTGCCTGTGTTAGGACGTGCTCGCAGTTGTCAAGGACCAGGAGTGTCGCCCGCAGGCCGAGCCGTGCCGCAAGCGCGTCCATAATCGAGGTGGTCCCACAGCTTCGTATCCGCATCACCGACCCGACCGCACGAGCGACGTCACCCGCCGGAGGCAGTCCCTCCAGTCGCGCCATGGTCGCATGCCATCCGGCCACCTCGGCAAGTCGCAACGCTATCGCGATGGCGAGGCGCGTTTTGCCGACGCCGCCCATTCCCGTCAGCGTCACCAGTCTGTTATGCAGGACCTCATCCGAAAGAGAGCTCAGCTCGGACTCTCTCCCAATCATCTCCGTGAGAGGGCAGGGCATGGTGGGTCCCGGCGACTCGTGTGCCAGAGCCCGTTCGGTCCTATGCTCCGGCCTGGTGCTGCCGATCTTGACAGCCTCCCGCCTGAGCCGCGCGGCAAGCTCTTTGATCTCGGATGCAACGGGCAGATTCTGCCCCATCAGCCTGCGCCTCAGCCCGTAGTACGTCCTCATAGCCGCCGCGTGGTCGCCGAGGGCGGCGTAAGCATTCATCAGCGGGGCGTGCAGGCTCTCACGCAGGGGATCGTACTGGGCCGCAGCAAGGAGCAGAAGCACGGCATCGTGTGCGCGGCCACCGTCAATGTACGACGCTGCCGCACGCTCGGCACATCGAAGGAACCGTTCCTCCCGCAGACTGCGCTCAGCGATAACCCAGTCATCGTCGAACTCCTCCAGCAGTGGACCGGCATAGACAGACACCGCATCGGTGCAGCCCTTCGCGCTATTCTCGGCGACTGCCCTGTCGAAGACCAGCATGTCCATTTCGGCGCCGTCTGGGTCGAAGATGAGCGTCGAATGCCGTCCATTTCGGATGCGTGGTGCATGCGGCCCGAGATTCCTGCGAACGCGACACAACGCCTCCATCAGCCAGGTTCCCGCCCGGTCCGAATCCGGCCAGAGCTGTGCCGCGATCCAGTCGCGTCGAACCCAGTGTCCGTGCCGGAGGATCAGGAGGGCAAGCAATCTGGCCTCGGTCCGCGTTCGGAACGGAAGCAAGGAATGCCCGCCCACCAGAACATCAAAATGGCCGAACAGGCGAATGGTAAGGTCAGGTTCGCTGACCCGTTGCTGGAATGTGTCTGAGCTGTGGCATGGAGCCACCGAGCGGTTCGCTGTCATGCGATCTCAACCAACGTTAACAGATTCGGGCTCAGGCAGCCAAGATTCCTTCCGCTTGTCAATGTTTCGGTCAATCCCGAAGCCCTATCCTATCGAATGGATGCGCCACACGAATGGTGCGAGGTCACGGTGGCGGCCAGAAGTGAGGAGCACGGGAATGGACATGCGCTGCGCACTTGTCACGCTTGCGGTCACGATCCTGTCGTTGCAGGCCGGCGCGCAGGTGAGGATCGAGGCGGAAAAGCTCGAGGTCCTGCGGGTCACGGCCGGCGGCCACGAAGACCAGGAGATGCTGGACTTCGCGCCGGCCGGCACGTTCAGCGGCGACAGGATCGTGCACTGGATGGGCCAGGAGAATCCCGGCGACCTGATCGAGTTCAAGGTTCCTGTGTCCAAACCGGGCAAGTACCGGTTGACGCTCGGCATTGTCAAGTCGTGGGACTACGGTATCTACCAGCCGATGGTTGATGGCAAGGACGTTGGCAGGCCGCTCGACCTCTACAGCGGCGGTCCGGAAGAGAAGTCGTTCGCGGCCAAAGTGGACATTGGGACGATCGAAGTCAAGCGCGAGCACGTTCTCCTGGCCATGCGCTACACGGGGAGCAACCCGGAGTCGAAGTCGGACCCCAATCCCGGAGGCATGGGGCTGGATTGGGTGATGCTTACACCCGTCGGAGGTTCGGGGATCGGCGACGTCGGACAACCAACGCCGGCAGCCGGCCCGATTGGAGCTTGGTACGAAAAGTCAACGGGAGTTCTCCTCGTAATCAGCGGCAACGGGACCTGGACCATGGCGCATCCGGATCGTTCTACGACCCCGCGTGCCGGGAACTGGTCGCAGCAAGGTGGGGCAGTCACTCTCCGATGCCATCCCGCCGGCGTGACGCAGCTATGGAACCGGCAGATCGGTTCTGCAGCCGCCCAGAAGCTCGTAACGGGCCCCTATGACCTGTCCATGGTCTGGACACTGCAGATGCAGGGCGGCTCACTGTCCGGCACCCTCCGGGCAGGCACACCCAGGATCGCCGACGGCGGAGCGCTGGCCGGGTTCGTTCCCTACAACGATCCGCGCTCCACCCCGATCAAGGTGTCGTTCGCTCCGGTACCGAGGACGACGCCGCCGGCTGAGCTCCAACCTACCATCGAGAAACTCCGGACGACCGAGCGTGGGCAGGTGGGATCCGGGTTAGAGGACTGGCTCTCCGGCTTCATCGGCGACGGTGACGTGTCCAGCGACGAACGGGGCCGGTAGCGAAGCCCGGAGCCGTCAGCACGGAGGTACTGCGATGCTCAGATTGGTCCTCGCCACATCCATCGTTCTGCTAACGGCGTGTTCGCTATCGGACGCCGCCTCTGCGGATGACTTCCCCATCTACCCCGGAGTGCGTCGCCTGGCCGCACCCGGGATGGACGAAAACATGCCCGGCGCGGCGCTCGTGGTTCGTGACGCTCCCCGAAAGGTGTTTGACTGGTACGCAGCACGGCTGAAGGCGGCGTCCTGGGAGTTTCAGGCAAAGGAGTTCGACAGCGGCTCCGAGCAGTTCACCATCGTCGCGATGAAAGGGCCCGACGATTCGCGGACCATCGCGACCCTCGGCGGGGGCAAGCGCGATGATGCCCCCGGCACGACCTTCTCGGTGATGCTCATTGGACCTGACGTATCAGGCGAGCAGTTCCGCAAGATACCACAGGAGACGATCAAGCCCGACGAGCCCGAACCGGAGGAGAAGGAAGAGCCGGTCGCGATCCCCGGGATGCCGACCCAGGAGGAGCTGGCGCGGATGGAGACGCAGATGCCGCCAACGCCGCCCAATGCGCTCCAGAAGGCCATCATCGGGTACCCGAAGGCGCTCGAGACGCTCCTCAAAGCAACGCTCAACTGGGCGAACAATACCACTCGGCCCAACCTCATGGCGGCGCTGAAGACGGTCCCCCAGTACGTCAAGGCTGCGGATGCCCTGCGCGCGGCATCGTCGGCCGCCATGCAGAACAGCGCAGGCGGAGCTTTCGCCGGGGTAGTCTGGTCGAAGCAGATCATGACCGACATCGTGGTCGGCATGATCATCACCGGACTCGAGGAGGTGCGCGATAGGCCGGCCGCTGCATCCAGGCTTCAGCCCATCATCAAGACGCGCGTCCGTTCCCTCCTCGACGAAGACGTCAGGACGTTTCGCGTCGGCATCAAAGAGGGCGAGCGGCTCGCAGAACGTGCCAAGCAGAAGGACCCCGGCCCAACCGAGCTGGACACGCCTCTCACCAACGAGCAGATTCGCGCAACCCCCGAGACGATCTACATTCCGCGAACCGATCTGCGCGTCCGCAGCATGTGGACCCCGTTGCCGTTCTACTGGAAGCAGGTCCTCAAGGAGACGGCTACGGCGCTCCGCTGTTGGAATGCCGGCTGCCCCGACGGGTGTTACTCCGACGACAACGGGGTGAAGCATTGCAAGGCGTTCGGCTCCTACGGCACCATCCCGGATCCGAAGCCCTCCGACATCCATTGCTTGCATATCCTGCGCACTCCCGAGAGCGAGGTGGAGCTCCTCAGTCACCCGATGACGCTCTATTGCCTCCTTTCGCTGGCGGTCGAGGTCGGCGACCCCGCGCAGCTTGACGCAGGGGGCAAGATCACGGTGACCGTGGACGGGGTGAAACTCACCGAGATACCCCTCGAAGCGATCAAGAGGCCGTTCCGCGGCAACGTCAACCCGTTCGACGTCATTTCCGCACCCAATGCCCCGCCGGTCCCGGCCTCGCAGAACATCGCGGATCAGTTCGCCAGGTCCATCGGCATTCTCTTCGGGGACGAGGCGGAGCAGCAGTACCGCGCGACGTTCCGCATGCCGTGGGTCGTGTCGGAAAGCGCCGGCGGCGAGTTCCATGGCTATACGTTCTTCCTGCAGGTTGGCGCGCCGGTCGGCGGGTCGAGCGTGATGAGCAACCCGATGTCCTACGGCTCAAGCAACTTCGCCGAATACTGGGGCCAACTGCTCAAGATCGCGGAGAAGACGCATCCCGCGCTCGAAAGGGAGCACAAGGTCGTACTTCGGGCCGAAGTCGGAGGCATCGTCAGCGACGGTGTCGAGATCAAGCTGCCTGCGGCTTTCCGGAGCCTGAAGGAGGAGGTCGGCGCGTTCTCGAAGTGGCCGGGCACCGATCCGGACACATGGACGTTCGAGAAGGAACTCGGGCCCACGCCCCCAAAGGCCGTTCCCGACCATACGGTCCTCAACATCGGCATCGGCAAGGAAGACATCCAGACCAACACGCGCAAGCTGGCTATGGTCTACACGTGGCTGATCTTCCAGGACTGGGTCAAGGCTCTGGCAATGGCGGGCGCCGACGCGGTCATGGGGAAGATCGGCGACATGCTCAAAGACAAGGCCTTCAAACAGGCCGAACAGGCACTTGAGAAGTCGGTCGGCTACAAAGGCGTGACACGCAAGGCGGTCGAGTCACTGGCGAACAAGCTGACCGACGTGAGCGACCTACCGGTGTCGCATGGAGACTGGATCCAGAAAACCATCGGAGACAAGCTCAAGGACCTTGGCTTCGGCAAGGTGACCGAGGCCTTCGGCGGCGACTTCGTGAAGCTGGCCCAGGAGGAAAAGGAGAAGGGCGTCATCACCCTTGACCTCACCAAAACGAGCCTGATCTACGACGTGCAGCGGCAGATCGCCTATCACCGGCGGATGATCCGTCACATTGGGGATACGGAACTCGCGTTCAAGGCCAAGGTTGATGACCTGAAGGGCAAGGTCGAGTTTGCTCGGAACGCGATCTCCGTGCTCTCCGGGGGCTCACTCAAGCCGCTGCTGGCGCCGGTCATCGCCGCCGAGAAAGGCGCAGCGGCTTCGGTATTCGTGTCCGATATATGCGCTATCCGGGAGATATGGAACCAGGTTCGGATGGTAGAGAAGTACCTGGGTCAGGCCAACTCCTGGAGGAAGTGAGATAGCCGCAGGCCGCCGTACCAAACGCCCAAGCCGCTCGCCATAGCTTGGGCGCCCTTTTCTGTGGCAGTCCACGGCGCGCGACATCATCCCTCACCCAACCTCTCCCGCGCGCCGAGGATCGTGCACGGCGAGGGTGCGACATGCGCGGGAGAGGAGACTCTGCACGCGCACCGTTGCCGTTGTCCCCTCTCCCGCGCATGGCTACGTGACGCAGTAGGAAACTGAGGCGCGCGGGAGAGGAGACACACGACGCCCTCACCCAACCTCTCCCGCGCGCCGAGGATCGTGCACGGCGAGGGTGCGACATGCGCGGGAGAGGAGACTCTGCACGCGCACCGTTGCCGTTGTCCCCTCTCCCGCGCATGGTTACGTGACGCAGTAGGGAACTGA
>DYKI01000066.1:0-13277 GCA_020722705.1 Chthonomonas calidirosea
CCGACTTCCGCATCTTCGTCGCGGATCGCGTCTGCCGCATCGCGTCGGTGAAGGTGAAACTGGGGGCATGAGTCGGGCTAACTCGCCTGCGTCAACGCCCTTATCACCCGGGCTATGCCCAACGAACAGGCCGGCTACTTCCTCGAAGTGACGGTGCGTGAGGAACCGAAGGCGCGTTAACCCGCCGCCGACGAGAACGAAGGCTCAAGGGCAACGTCGCCGAGAAGCCGGTCGGCGGCGTCCATCTGCTCGGAGGTGCCGTCCACCCCGAGCCATACGCTGCCTTCGGCTCCGGCCACGCCTCCCGCGGCGATCAGATCGGCCACGGCGCCGGTCAGCATCTCGACGGCCTCGAGCTCGGTGACGACTTCGCCGATCAACGGGAACAGGCGCGGACCCGACGACCCGGGCGCGTTCATCATAGCGGCGATCGAGTCGAGATCGGCCTCGACCCTCTTCTCGAGACCCACAGGGACGATCAATCGGGCGCGCCGTCCGATGACAGCCTGCATGGCTGCCGCCGCAGTGCCGCCACGGGGGTCGCCGATCAGCACCGCCGCCCTGCGCGCCGCCAGGTCCAGCGCATTGGCGCCCTTGAGGATCACGTCGCCTTCGTTCAGGCGGTCGGCCACATCGAAGATGGTGAGGCCCGGCTGCAGTTGGCCGTTGACGACCACGCAATCGCCCGGGAACGGCTCGGTGGCCGGACGGGGCGCATCGGTCGGGCGCGAAGGCGGAACCGTGATGCCCCGATAGAACCGCCGCCGGCTGAATCCCGAGGCGCCGGGCAGCGTTCGCAGAACCTCCTCGGCCACATACCCGTTGGTGGTTCCGGCCACGATGACGAGTGTCCCCGATGCCAGAGCCGAACGCACGGCTGGATGCTGTGCCAATGCCTTGCCGATCAGCCGTTTTCCGGCTGCAGGAGTGATGATGTAGGGCTTCATGTGTCACCTCTCAAAAAATGCGCAGGCCGCTCAGGAGCCAGTACCTTGTCCGTTGCTGGACAAACGCAGAGTCGCCGCCTTACCGTTCAGGCGGGGTTGGACGGGCCCGTCGCCGCAATCGCAAGCCTATAGACCTTCTGCCTCATTGGGCATGACACAGCCGCGACGAAGAGCGATATCACGGGCGTCTTCGTAGAAGGCACGGAACGACGGAGACTTCCTTGTCCAGTTTCTGAGCGGCGCATCGCGAACCAGGGACCCGATCGTCTCCTTTCGCTTTGCATCGCGGCCAAGGCGAAGAGCGGTCTCGAACGCTCCTTTGGGGTCCGGACACTCATAGACGCTCCTGTCGCTGCCGAGCCGCTGGGCTGTGTACGCTGTATCGGCGCACAGCCAGCACTCGACGTTCCGATCACAGACGCCGACGATGGTATCGAACGGTACCGCATTCGGCAACGCGTTGCGCTCCTCCGTCGTAACCTTCTTCCAGTCGCGACCATTGGCGTCGGTGACAACGACGAGGACGTCGGCGTCAACCAAGCGTGCTTGTGCGCACGCGCCTTTGTAGTGCCGACGCCGCCTCTCAGTGCCCCGGAACGGCAGCTCGTGCAACGTCGCACCGGGACACGATCGGTCGCGCAGTCCGTGGAGCACCGCACGGTCGGTGCTCCCCTCAACTATGTACGCCACTTTCACTGCAGCAGGCCGCGAAAGTGCGCCTCTCCGAGATCGAACTCCTTGAGCACGTCCTCCAATCGCTTCGGATCGGGCTTGGCGATCTCGGAGTGCGTGTCGGCAGACTTGGCGACGAACACGGAGTCGAGGCGCTGATCAAAAAGGTCAATGAAATACGGAGAGTGACTGGTGAACACCACCTGGGCACGCATCTGGTCGAGCGGCGGCATCAACAGCAGCAGTTTCTTGAGGTGGCCGACGAACAGCCCGTTCTCGGGCTCTTCGATGAGTACCATTCGGGGCTCGGCGGTTTCGAGCATGAGAACATAAGCGAGCGCCAGGTACCGCAATGTCCCATTGGAGAGGGCCCTTGGCGTGAACACGTTGTTGCGTTCGTCGGCCATGAACATGAACACGGAGTCTTGCGATGCCGGGGGCACGAAGTTGAGTGCGTCGAGATGCGGTTCCAGGTCCTTCACGGCATCCATGAGTCGCCTGTAGTCACGTTCGCGCACTGTCTTCAGTTGATAGAGCACGAGCGAAAGGTTGCTGCCGTCCGGCATCAGCGTCGGCGGCATTCGGGACTGCGTGTCGCGTAGTCTGGATGTATCAAGATCGTAGTACCGCCACCGTGCGAGGTACTCCTTGAACGCATTGGCAGCCTGATTGTGCCGGAGATCGTACAACCGGTGCAGCATGGTTCCGGATGTTGGGGCCGTGGTCTCGACGTAAGGGTCCTGGTCGCCGGCGGAGTGGCGACCCTCGTGGAGCAGGCGGACCCTGCCGGACTGATTGTCCATCAGCCTGACGCTCGAGCCGAACTGCCCGCCAGACGCGTCGAGCGTTTCCTCCTCAATCAGCAGTTCACGACCCAGAGGGCCGAGGTGCATCGTGGCACGATGGACCAGGACCAAGCGGTAGGTGTACGACAGCGCCTCGTCGCCAGGCTCCAGCTCGCATTCCAACTCGAACGTAACCTGAGACTTGCTCAGGTAGACATTCGTGAAGAGCCATGGGTCCGACACAACAGCCGCCGCCTGGTCGAGCGGCACTTGCGCGGTCGAGGAGAGGAAGGTCAGCGCCTGGCACAGATTGGTCTTGCCCGAGTTGTTGCTGCCGACGAGGAGGTTAATGCGGCCAGGTCGCAACTCAACGTTGACAAGGCTCTTGAAGTTGTCTACGCGCAGTTTGCGAAGCATAACACGCTCCTCTCCCCCCCTGTCACACGGCCGCGGGGATCACGCGATATGCTACCTCACGGCGGAAATCGAGGTGCGGCTTCACCGGCGTCGGCCACAGGCAAACCATCCGAGGCCATTCATCGCCCGTGCTACAATCGGCCATGCACCATCCTCGGACGCCTGCGCTTTGACCAACGGCCTCCTCGAAACCCTGCGCGGGCTGCGCGGCAACGCTCGCGGCGCCATCCTCACCGAGCCCCTGTGGGGCATACCCTTCAACCTGTACGCCCCGTACGCCTCAATATACATGGTGGCGCTCGGCCTGAGCGACAGCCAGGTGGGCCTCGTCACAAGCGCGGGCCTCGCCGGTCAGATCCTTTTCGCCATGCTGAGCGGGGTCATCGCCGACAAGATAGGCCGCAAACGGGCCACTCTGGTGTTCGACATCCTCGCATGGTCCGTGCCCTGCCTGATCTGGGCGACGGCCCAGAATGTGGTCTGGTTCGCCGCCGGAGCCCTTGTGAACAGCGTCCGGAAGGTGCCCGACAACACCTGGAACCTGCTGCTGGTCGAGGATACCGATCCCGAGGACCTTGTCCACATCTACGCCCTGGCCTACATCGCGGGGCAGCTTGCCGTCTTCTTTGCTCCCCTCGCCGGTCTGCTCATCAGCCGGTACAGCCTCGTGCCGACGGTCCGCGGGCTCTATTTCCTGTCCTTCGTGATGATGACGACGAAGTTCGTCACGATGAACGCCATGGTTACCGAAACGCGTCAGGGGCGTGTTCGGATGGAAGAGACGCGCGGCCGGTCGGTGATCGCCTTGATCCGCGAGATCGGCGGCGTCGGCAAGCAGGTGTTGGCCACGCGACGGACGGTCTACACGATTGCGCTCATGACCATTCTGAGCATCGTCATCATGGTGCAGAGCACCTTCTGGTCCATCATCGCGACGGAGCGAATCGGCATCCCCGATCGGCACATCGCGTACTACCCGGTCGCCCGATCGCTCGTCATGCTTGCGTTTCTTGCGGTGATCGTGCCGAGGCTGAGGAGCGTGCACTTCGGTCGGCCCATGACCATGGCGCTTGCGGCGTACATCGTCAGCGCCGTGATCCTCGTGGTCACGCCGGCCCACGGCTACGGGTTGCTCCTGTTCAGCGCCGCGCTCGAGAGCGCCGCCTACGCCGTCCTGGCCAACCAGATCGAGTGCCTGACGGTCTGGAACGTAGACCCGCAAGAGCGTGCACGGATTGTTTCCCTCGCCCATGTTGTCGTGCTCACCTGCACAACGCCGTTCGGCTGGATTGCCGGCCTCCTCAGCGAGCATAACCGGGCATTGCCGTTCGTGATGAATGCGGCGCTCCTGGCGCTGTGCCTGTGGGTCGTCCGCCGGCTTCGCTCTGCCGCAAGCGGCTAGGACTTACGGCCTGGACGTCAGGGCGATGTCGGCGACAACGGGTCGGTGATCGGAGCCCGTGCTCGCAGGAACGCTTGTCCGCACGGCGCGCAGGTCGCTCGAGAGCCAGACGTAGTCTATGCGGAGCACAGGCATTGGCGACGCGAACGTATATCCGAAACCGCTGCCGACGCTGCCCGCGGCATCGGTCCACGCATCTGCCAACATGCCGTAGACGATGCCCCTCGGCGGGGTGTTGAAGTCGCCGCAGACGATGATCGGTCCCTGACGGCGGCGCACGGCGGCGAGCAGCGCCTTCGCCTGCGCCATGCGGACCTCGATCGCCTCCTCAGTGTACCGACGCAGCCCGATCCGCGCCGCGCTGCCGATGGGCGACGACAGCACAAAGTGGACGTTGGCGACCGTTACGGTTCGGGGACCCGCACGGACCTCCGCCCAGACCAGGGGACGCGAACGGCGGCCCGCCATCAGCGTCTCGTGGCCGAACTCCACCGTGTCGGTGCGGCAAAGCGTCATGATGCTCTCTTTGCGGTAACCGACGTAGCCGGGAAGCCCCGATCGGATGCGTGCCTCAAGGTCGCTCGACCCGGTTGCCGTGTTCGTTCGCGCTTCCTGAAGGCAGAGCACATCGGGCCGTGCATGGCGGATCGTGGCGAGGACCTTGTCGAGGTTCCATGTGCCGCCCCGGATGTTGTAGGTCATCACCCGCAGGATTGGAGAATCGTGTCCTTTTTCGGGGCGGATGCGATACCCCATGGGTCCAAAGAGGAACACGGCGAGCGTCAGGAAGTTCAGCAGCACGCTCCGTCCGTCGCGGAGCCAGAGAGCCCAGGCGAACAGGATGACCGGCGGCATACCGAAGGGCGCCTGCGGAATGTAGGTCACGATGGCGCATGGCCACCATCTTTCGCCCACCCATGAGCCGACGGCCCAGACACCCAGCATGGCCGCGAAGGCGGCGGCGGAGAGAAACCGAAGGGCGCGTGACGGCCGTTGCTTGGCCGATGATCGAAGGCTCATGTCAGTGATGCGGCCCAGGATGGCGGACTGGACCATGATACCCGCGCGCCATGGTCGGGCGAGCGGCGGCTGAGCATGCCGGACTCGCCGTTGACCTGCACCGGTTCACGAAGGTATACTTCATTTCTCAAAGGCACGGTTTCAATGACGCCCGTGGCCGGTCCGTCCAGCGCATGCGTGCGGCATGACGGCTCCGAGCCCGGGCGATTTGTTATCTGAGCATTCCTTTCGTCTCGGATGGACGGTACCGACGCGATGCACAAGCCAGGCGGCCTTACGGCGGCGGGCCTATACGACCCCGAATACGAACATGACGGCTGCGGCGTCGGCTTCGTCGCCGACATCAAGGGCCGCCGGTCTCATCGGATCGTTGAGCAAGCCCTCGAGATACTCCTCAATCTCGAGCATCGAGGCGCGTGCGGCTGTGACCCCGAAACCGGCGACGGAGCGGGCATCCTCTCGCAGATACCCCATCGCCTCTTTGCGCGGGTGGCTCCTGTTCCATTGCCCGATGTGGGTCATTACGGCGTGGGGATGGTGTTTCTGCCCCGCGACCCTACGGAACGAGCCATCTGCGAGGCCGTCATCGAGCACGTGGTGCGCACCGAGGGCCAGGCGTTTCTCGGCTGGCGCGACGTGCCCGTGGCCCGCGATACGATCGGCACGAAGGCGCGCGAGACCGAGCCGGCCATCCGCCAGTTCTTCGTAGGGCGGTCGCCGGACATTGCGAGCCGGGAGGCCTTCGAACACCGCCTGTATGTTATCCGCAAGACGGTGTTCCGAACCCTGGAGAGCAAGGGCCTCCGGCTCTTCTCCGATTTCTACGTATGCAGCCTGTCCTCCAGAACGGTGGTCTATAAGGGCCTGCTGCTCGCCCGACAGATCGCAGGATACTATCTGGACCTGGCCGACCCTGATTTCGACACGGCCATGGCTCTCGTGCATCAGCGTTTCAGCACCAACACGTTTCCCTCCTGGCCGCTGGCGCACCCCTACCGCATGATCGCCCACAACGGCGAGATCAACACCCTGAGGGGCAACCGCAACTGGATGCGCGCCCGGCAGGCACGGCTGACGTCCTCCGTATTCGGCGACGACGTCCGGAAGCTCATACCCCTCGTCAACGAAGTCGGCAGCGACTCCGCGACGCTCGACAACGCGCTGGAGCTCCTCGTGATGGGCGGCAGATGCCTGGCCCATGCCCTGATGATGCTCGTGCCCGAGGCCTGGGGCGCGAATGAGGACATGGATCCGGAACGGCGCGCGTTCTACGAGTACCACGCCTGCATCATGGAGCCCTGGGACGGGCCGGCGGCCATCGCCTTCTGCGACGGCGTGCGCGTCGGGGCGATCCTCGATCGCAACGGGCTCAGGCCCGCTCGGTATCTGGTGACGCACGATGACCTGGTCGTGATGGCCTCCGAGACGGGCGTGCTCGACATCGAGCCGCAGCGCATACGCGAAAAGTGGCGGCTTCAGCCGGGCCGCATCTTCATGGTGGACACCGAGGAGGGCCGCATCGTCAGCGACGACGAGCTGAAGGACCGGATCGTCCGCCGCAGGCCCTACGGGCAGTGGCTCTCCGAGAACAAGATAGACCTGCGCGACCTTCCCGATCCTCCCCATGTGCATATGCCCGACCATGAAACGATCGTGGCTCGGCAGCAGGCATTCGGCTATACGCTCGAGGATCTGCGCATCCTGATCGCGCCGATGGCGGCCAACGCCCAGCAGCCTCTCGGCTCGATGGGCAACGATACGCCTCTGGCCGTCCTCTCGAAGAGGCCGCAACTGCTCTACAGCTACTTCAAGCAGCTCTTTGCGCAGGTCACGAATCCGCCGATTGACCCGATCCGCGAAGAGCTGGTCATGTCGCTGATCCACTACATCGGGTCCAGCGGAAGCCTGCTCGACGAAGGAGCCGAAAACTGCCGCCAGGTACGCCTCGAGTCGGCCGTGCTGACGAATGTCGAGCTTGAGAAAGTGCGCAACCTGGCGGGCGTCGGCTGCCAGAGCCGGACGCTGAGCATGCTGTTCGATCCGACGGCGGGCGCAGCGGGCATGGCGACGGCACTCAACCGACTCTGCCGGGCCGCGAGCCAGGCCCTTGAACAGGGCGTGAGCGTCATCATCCTGTCCGACCGAGGGGTGGACCGGGACAACGCACCGATCCCTGCCTTGCTGGCCGTCAGCGCCATGCATCACCACCTGATCCGGGAAGGCACGCGCACGAATGTGGCTCTGGTCGTGGAGTCCGGCGAGCCGCGCGAGGTCCACCACTTCGCGTTGCTGGTGGGCTATGGAGCCAGCGCCGTCAACCCGTATCTGGCATTCGAGACACTGGCCGACATGGTGCGTCTGCGCGAGTACTTGCCCGAAGGAATGACGTACGAGCAGGCCGAGTACGGCTACATCAAGGCCGTCAACAAGGGGCTCCTCAAGACGATGTCGAAGATGGGCATCTCGACCCTGCAGTCCTATCGAGGCGCGCAGATATTCGAAGCCGTCGGGCTCGCCCGCAGCGTCATTGATCGCTACTTCACCCATACGCCTTCCCGCATCGGCGGGGCGACCCTCGAGGTGATCGCCGAGGAGACGCTCGCCCGGCATCGCTTTGCCTATCCGCCGCAGCATATTCCGGCCTCGCTGGACCTGGACCAGGGCGGACAATACAAATGGCGGCTCGACGGCGAGACCCATCAGATCAACCCGGACACGATAGCGGCGCTCCAGCAGGCCGTTCGATCGGGCAGCTACGCCAAGTTCAAGGAGTTCTCCAGCCTGGCCGATCGTCAGTCGCTGGAGCTTGCCACTCTGCGCGGGCTGTTCCGCTTCAAACCGTCGGAGCCGATTCCCATCGAGGAAGTGGAGCCCGCGAGCAGCATTGTGAAGCGCTTCGCCACGGGCGCCATGTCGCTGGGTTCGATCAGCAAGGAAGCGCACGAGACGCTGGCCATCGCCATGAACAGGCTGGGCGGCAAGAGCAACACGGGCGAAGGCGGAGAGGACCCTGCGCGCTACAAGCCTGACGGCGACGGCAACAACCGCCGCAGCGCCATCAAGCAGGTCGCGTCGGGTCGCTTCGGCGTTACGGCCGAGTACCTGGTCAACGCCGACGAGCTGCAGATCAAGATGGCCCAGGGCGCCAAGCCCGGCGAAGGCGGCGAACTGCCCGGGCGCAAGGTCAGCGAGTACATCGGCAAGGTGCGCCACACCACGCCCGGCGTGATGCTTATCTCGCCTCCGCCCCATCACGACATCTACTCGATTGAGGACCTGGCACAGCTCATCTTCGACCTGAAGAACGTCAATCCGAATGCCCGCATATCGGTCAAGCTCGTATCGGAGGTTGGCGTGGGCACGGTCGCCGCAGGTGTGGCGAAGGCTCATGCCGATCACATCCTGATCAGCGGATACGAGGGGGGCACCGGGGCATCGCCGCTGAGCTCCATCAAGCACGCAGGCATTCCCTGGGAGCTTGGCCTCTCGGAGACGCAGCAGGTATTGGTCCGCAACGATCTGCGCGGGCGCGTTGTGCTCCAGACCGACGGCCAACTGAAGACCGGACGCGACGTGGTCATCGCGGCGCTGCTCGGCGCCGAGGAGTTCGGCTTTTCCACCGCTCCACTGATCGCGCTTGGCTGCATGATGATGCGTGTCTGCCATATGAACACATGCCCGGTCGGCATCGCGACCCAGGATCCCGTTCTGCGCAAGCGATTCGAGGGCAAGCCGGAGTACGTCGAGCGGTTCTTCTACTTCGTGGCCGAGGAAGTGCGCGAGATCATGGCTTCGCTGGGCATCCGGCGCTTCGAGGAGCTGGTGGGCCGCGTTGATCTTCTGGACACCGTCGGCGCCGTGGACCACTGGAAGGCCCGGGGCGTGGACGTGTCGGCGATCCTTGCCGTGCCCGAGGCGCCGGAGACCGTTCCCGTGCGCTGCGTGATGCCGCAGGACCACGGCCTTGACGAAGCGATTGACTACCACCTCATAGAGTCATGCCGCGCTGCGCTCGAAGAAGGCAGCGCCGTTGAGATCGAGGGGCCCATCCGCAACTCGAACCGCACGGTCGGAACGATGCTCAGCGGCGAAGTTGCCAAGCGATATGGCCATGAGGGTTTGCCTGACGACACGATTACGATCCGCTTCACCGGATCGGCGGGTCAGTCGCTGGGAGCGTTCCTCGCCCGGGGCATCACCATCGAGCTCGAGGGCGACGCCAACGATTACCTTGGCAAGGGGCTTTCCGGAGGAAAGATCGTGGCGTTCCCGCCGCGTGAAGCGACATTCGCCGCGGAGGAGAACATCATCGCGGGCAATACGCTTCTCTATGGGGCCACCAGCGGCGAGGTGTACTTGCGCGGCGTCGTCGGCGAGCGCTTTGCGGTGCGCAACTCGGGTGCCCTTGCCGTAGTCGAAGGCGCGGGCGACCACTGCTGCGAATACATGACCGGCGGAGTCGTCGTCGTCCTCGGCAAGACGGGCCGGAACTTCGCGGCCGGCATGAGCGGCGGCATCGCCTTCGTTTATGACATTGACGGGCGGCTGGAGCGCCGAATCAACTGGGGCCACGGCTCGATCCTGCTCGAAGCCGTCGAGGAAGAGCACGACAGAGCGCTTCTCCTGCGCCTCGTTGAGGATCACTATATGCGCACCGGCAGCGTGAGGGCGCGACAGATACTCGACGACTGGCCGAACCAGCTTGCTCGGTTCCGCAAGGTCTGGTCCAGGGAGTACCGCGACCTGCTGGCCCAGAGCGTGATGACCACGCCGACTCGGCAGGAGCCTCGCCCTCCCGGAACGGGCAAGGGCGAGGAGAGTTAGGTCCCATGGCTGACCCGCGCGGATTCCTCAAGTTCGAGCGGCAGGTCGCGCCGCTCCGCCCGGTGGAGGAGCGCGTACGCGACTGGCAGGAGGTCCTAACGCCTCCCGATCATGCACTCGTGCGCGATCAGGCGGCCCGGTGCATGGATTGCGGCGTGCCGTTCTGTCACAAGGGCTGCCCGCTGGGCAACATCATCCCCGATTTCAATGATCTGGTCTACCGCGGGCACATGAGGAATGCCCTTGATCGCCTCCACGCAACGAACAACTTCCCCGAGTTTACGGGACGCCTCTGTCCGGCCCCGTGCGAGTACTCCTGCGTCCTCGGCTACAACCAGCCGGCTGTCACGATCAAGCAGATCGAGCAGCACATCGTGGACACCGGCTTCGCCAACGGCTGGATCGTGCCCCAGCCTCCTGAGCGCCTCACGGGCCGAACGGTCGCCGTAATCGGCTCGGGCCCCTCCGGCCTGGCCGCCGCTCAACAGCTCTGTCGAGCCGGTCACCTGGTCACGGTTTTCGAGCGCGCGAGCCGCATCGGAGGGCTGCTGCGCTACGGCATACCCGACTTCAAGCTTGACAAGCGCGTGCTCGATCGTCGGCTGCGCCAGATGGCGGAAGAGGGAGTGATCTTCAGGCCCGGTGTCAACGTGGGCAAAGACATCAGCGCCGCGGAAATCCGCGCCCAGTTCGATGCCGTCTGCCTGGCCGGAGGATCCACCGTACCCCGCGACCTGAACGTGCCCGGTCGTGAGCTGCAGGGCATTCACTTCGCCATGGAGTACCTGACGCTCCAGAACCGGGCGAACGCGGGCGACGATGTCGAGCCTATCAGCGCCAGGGACAAGCGCGTTGTGATCATCGGCGGCGGCGATACGGGAGCGGACTGCCTGGGAACGGCAATCCGTCAAGGCGCCCGTGAAATCGTCCAGATTGAGCTGCTGCCGAAGCCGCCGTTGCAGCGCGACGCGACGATGCCCTGGCCGACCTATCCGATGCTGCTGCGCACATCCTCGGCGCATGAGGAGGGGGGCGTCCGCGATTGGGCCGTCAACACGACGAGCTTCACGGGCGCATCCGGGCGCGTCGAATCCCTGCAATGCGTCCGCCTCGAGTTCGGCGAACCCGGTCCTGACGGTCGCCGACCCATGAAGCCCATCCCGGGTTCGGAGTTCACCATCGGCGCTGACCTCGTGCTGCTTGCCATGGGCTTCCTATCGCCCCAGCACAGCGGCCTCCTCGACGATCTCGGCGTCGCCTACGACGCTCGCGGCAACGTGCAGACCGACGCGCATCGCATGACGTCCGTCCGGGCGGTGTTTGCCGCCGGAGACATGCGGCGCGGCCAGTCCCTCATCGTCTGGGCCATTGCCGAGGGACGTCAGACCGCCCGCGAGATAGACCGGTTTCTCATGGGCGAAACCCGCCTGCCGTGACGTCAGGGCCGAGGGCTGGGTTTCGATACGCTCCGCACTTAACCAACGCCTCGCTCTGCCGGTGACCTCGCCGTCGCTTGACATGCCCGCTCACGCGTCGTAGAATGCGCGGACGCGCACCCGCCTCGGGCGGGTGCCGACATCCTTTGCCCCCGCCTCGCCCTCGAGGAGGAGATGATGAGTGTGACACGCAAGATACGGGTCGCCATGGTCGGCGCGGGGCGCATGGCGAATGCCGTGCATTACCCGTCGCTCGCATCCTACGACGACGTTGAGTTCGCGGGCATCTGCGACCTGAACGAGGAGCGCCTCAACGCCACCGCCGACAAGTACGGCATCGAGCGGCGCTACACCGACTACCGGCGCATGGTCGAGGAGACGGCTCCCGACGCCGTGTATGTGATCGGCGATCCGGACGTGATGTACCCGATCTGGATATGGTGCCTCGAGCGGAAGCTGAACCTCTACATCGAAAAGCCCATGGGTTTCACGGCGCATCAGGCGCGCACCCTCGCGCTCCTTGCCGAGCGCAACGGCTGCATCACCCAGGTGAGCTTCCAACGGCGGACATGCCCGATGGTGGTGATGCTCCGCGACGAGTGCCTCAAGCGCGGCCCCATCGCGCACGCCGTGTGCGAGTTCTACAAGTGCGACATCCGGCCCGATGTGAGCCCGCGAGGCCGCATCATGGACGACGGCATCCATGCGCTCGACACCGTCCGGTGGATGTGCGGCGGCGAGGTCCGGCGCATCATGCCCATCGTCCGCCGCGTCGGAGTGCCAGACGTCAACTTCCTGAGCGTGCTCATCGAGTTCGACAGCGGGGCCACGGGTGTCGTGTTGGCGAGCTGGTCGAGCGGCCGGCGCGTCTTCCGCGTCCAGATGCACGCGCCCCGCGTCTGCGTCGAAGCCGAGCATGAGGGCAAAGGGGTCCTGTATGCCGACGGCGATACGGCAGGCATCTGGTACGACACCCGCGAAATCGCCGGGTCCAACGAGCTGTGGGGCTATGCCGGCTTTCGGCACAAGAGCCGCGAGTTCCTCGACTCGGTGCGCAGCCGCAACCTGCCGGGATCCCACTTCGGCGACGCCGTCAAGACCATGGAGCTGGCCGATCGTATCCTGGCCATGGACCTCCTGGGCTGACCGGCCCACATCCTCAAGGGAGAACCCCAGGAACAAAGACGCACGGGCCGCACTCGGCATGGCGGCTCAAGGGATCGCCGCGCTCGTTGCCAACGGATCGCGGGGCCAGACGCTGTACATGCACTGCTATGCCTCGCACGGGCGTGGTACGGCCATGTTCCATCACACCGTGCGCATCTACTACTGGAAGAGCCGGCCAAACAGCGATTGCGATGCGCCTTCTGATCGCTTCGGGACAGGTCGCACTCAATCATCGCGGGGAGGAAGACCGCTGAAACCGGACCGCTCCGCCGCCGTTATGCAGACCGATGGAAACGCGACTGGTCGAGCGTGATGCGGCGGCTGTGGCTGAGGCGCACAACGAGCTTGCCGATGCCGCCCCGACCGGCGACACGGAGACACTTGTCAGGCCTGTTCAGGACGATGGATCGGACGGCCAGGGGGTTCGATGGCACGGATCGGACGTCAGCCCGCGGAACGAAGACACGCCGGGGGTGGGCCGGGCGCGATGAACCGATGGGCGCGATGAACCGATGGGCGCGATGAACCGATGGGCGCGATGAACCGATGGGTGCGATGAACCGATGGGCGCGATGAACCGATGGGCGCGATGAACCGATGGGCGCGA
>DYKI01000066.1:13377-15597 GCA_020722705.1 Chthonomonas calidirosea
TGGGCGCGATGAACCGATGGGCGCGATGAACCGATGGGCGCGATGAACCGATGGGCGCGATGAACCGATGGGCGCGATGAACAGCAGGGCGCGATGAACCGATGGGCGCGATAAATCGCGCCCCTACAGGTACCACCGTACCCGTACATCGGCCCTGAGGTCGTTGGCCTTCGCGCCGAAGTCGCTGGTTCGGGCGCCGGAAATGAACGACAACTGTCCCCTCAGCTCCACGCGGCCCTCGGGCTTGTAGGTCACCTCCTGAGTGAGGGCGAAGCTGCCGTCGTCGAGATTCATCGTGAGCATCACCGCGGGCGTCAACTGCATGACGCCAAACGCGTCGGGCCGGCTGGCGCGCACATAGAGGTAGGAGCGGCCCGCGTTCGGCCTCCCGTAGCCCCCTTCCGCGAGAGCAGTGACGCGGTCCATCGTGGATGCTTTGCCCGACGAGATGTAGTCGGCATAGGACGCGGCGGTGTAGGCGTAGAAATCGCGCATCTGCTCGGGGCTGTAGCCGGTGCCGTTGCGGTAGTACTCGGCGATCACGGTGATCTCCTGCGGCGTTATGAACCGCACGCCCAGCAAGTAGCTGTCGGCAGAGCTCTCGATCGTCCGAACGTTCCCTGAAGCGTCCACGATCCTTCGGGCCGCTCGGGTATCGCGGCCCCACTCGCCGTGGACCTCAAAGCTGGGGTTGATGTTGCGCGAGAAATCTGCGCCGTAGCGGGCTCCGCGTCCTCCTCCGGCAACGGTGATGAGGTCAACATCGGTGTCGGCCACCAGGCCGTACACTTTCAGAGCGTACACCGGACGTCCCGCAGCCCCGAGACGGTCATTGAGGCCGCTGAATACCGGCAGGATGAGAGGCGTTACCGTCAGAGCTTTGAGCGTTCCGCCGGATGCGGCGGTGTACTCCCCGCCGAGGAACGTAACGCCCTCGAGAGCCAGCTCCGGGTCCTCGGGGTCCTTGGGCCGGTCGAGGAAGGCTGCAGGATTCCAGGCGTAGCCTTTGCCCCATCGCAACGACTTCTTGCCGATGTCGAGTGTCAGTTTCTGTGTTGGTCGGAGCGACGCGTAGGTCTCGTACAGGCGTGTATCGGTGGCCCACCCGGTGTACGTGTGGTTGAGGTTCGAGTTGGTCCGAGCGAAGAGAGTGGTGCCGCCAACCTGGTGCTTCAGGTCGAGCTGCAGAACCGAGCCCACCTGCGCCATGGGGTTCTTCGGGTCGTGCCCGAAGTGCCGAATCATGTAGAACGGGGCGTTCCGGTCCGTGGCGAAGATGCCCGGACGGGCTTCGAGATACCCGCCGATCGTGGTCGGGCGCTTCCGTATCTCCGAGAGATCGAACGTGATGTTATCATCCTGCGCGCGCGACGGGAGCACGCACAGGATGATCAGCAGCAAACCGAGCACACACCTCATCGAAGCGTGTCGAGCTTCGGCATGTATGCCAGAGTGAAGACCTCGTCCTTGACGGCACGGGCTTTCACATTGGCGAAGAGCATGATGGACTTGTAGCCCTTCTGCAGCGGGCTGTCGGTCTCTACGGCAGCCGGGCGCGTAATGCCGCCGAAGTTCTTCACGTCCTTGAACCGCAGCGTCTTGACCAGGACACCGGTCGCGGTCACGCATTCGATCTTGGTCGGCTGCGGCGACTTCTTGGTCACCCACATCCGCAGGCGGTCGTATGCCACGGTCTTCCTGCGCGCCTTCAGGTGCAGGAGGTGCTCCGCCCCCGCATCCTCGACGCGCTCAACCGAGTATTCGGCTGCATAGTCGAGGCTGAGGATGTCGGAGTTGTTGAAGACGCCCCCAACGACGGACTGAAGACTAGTGATGCGCACGGGTTTGCCAACATTCGGGATATAGAGCCACATGTTGTCGCCAAGGCGCAAAGTGCTTCGCCCCTTCTCGGTGGGCGGCGATAGAAACAGACCGGCAACCTTGTCGCGGTCCTTCTTGACGGTGAACATCACGAACTCCCGGCGCTTGCCGTTCGGTTCGATGTTGACGATCTTGCGATAGGATTCGTACATGGGCGGATTGAGATTGCGGTCAATCTGCTTGAGCAACGCATTGCCGTCAATGGCATGTGCCGAGGCGGCCACGAGCGATAAAGCGACTGCACTGAACCAGTTGCCTTTCATGGTTGACCTTCCTTGTGTCAGGGCGCGATGAACCGCGCCCGTACGTTCCGCGGGTTGGGCGCGATAAATCGCGCCC
>DYKI01000066.1:15697-18938 GCA_020722705.1 Chthonomonas calidirosea
TCCGCGGGTTGGGCGCGATGAACCGTGCCCGTACGTTCCGCGGGTTGGGCGCGATGAACCGTGCCCGTACGTTCCGCGGGTTGGGGGCGATAAATCGCGCCCGTACGTTCCGCGGGTTGGGCGCGATAAATCGTGCCCGTACGTTCCGCGGGTTGGGCGCGATAAATCGCGCCCCTACGGTAGATGCGCGTGCCCATGGAGGCGGATCAGCTATGCCGGAGCGCCTCGATTGGCTCCATGCGTGATGCTTTGATGGCCGGCTGAAGGCTCGCCAGAGCCGCAACCGCGACGACGATGGCAGCGAGCGCCAGCACTTGCGCGGCCCCAACACTTGGCTGCAAGACAAGGCCCTGCTGCTGGCCGAAGTTGTACGAGAGCTTGGCCACACGCAGGATGCCGATCAATGCGAGTCCTGCAGCGGCGCCGACCAGGGTCCCCAAGAGTCCGAGAACAAGCCCCTCGACAAGGAACATGGCACGGATGGTGCCGGGAAGCGTTCCGATCGCCGCCATGGTGCCGATTTCGCGGACGCGCTCATAGACGGCCATGATCATCACGTTCATGACGCTCACGAGCACTACGCTCACCAGCATCAGCCGGATAAAAACTGTCAGGAGATCTATCATCTTGGCAACGTTGGAGAACGGGGCAAGGCTCTCCCAGGTGTGCACTTCGAACGCCGGCTTGCCCTGCTTGTTCTTGACCGACCCCAGGCTGCCCGACAGCGAGGCGAACACGGCCTCGAGCTGGCCGAAGTCCTTGAGTCGTATGGCAATCTCGCTCACGGACGGCTCTTCCATGCGTAGGATCTCCATGGCATCGTCCATGTGAACGTATGCGTCACGACCTCCGGGACCGGAAATGCTGGACAGGATGCCGCCGACCTGTATCTGTTTGCCGTTCACGGAGCCGTCGGCGTTGGTCGCGAGCAGCACCACAGTGTCGCCCGGTTTGACCTGCATGCCTCTGGCGAGCAGCTCGGGCACGAGCATCACGCCGGGGCCGATGTCGGGTTTGCCGGCAATGACGCGGCCCTTCAGCATGGGCACCGTGGCCAGCTCACGCTCGGGATACACGCCATTGACCCGCACACTGGTGCTCTCGGTGAATGTGCTGAACACGCCGCCGAACTTCACCCTCGGCGAATAGGACTCGATAGCGCTCAGTTTCCCGAGTTCGTTTGCGATCTTCCTGACCGCTTCGGGCTTCAGGTTCATGGCGAGCGGCAAGGTCTCGATCGAAGCGACGTAGCCCTTCCGATGGATCTGCAGGTGGCCGAGCATGGAGTCGGTGATCTGGCCGATCATCAAACCTTTGAAGGACCCCGCCGCGGCCTCGAACACAAGGACAAACAGAACGCCTATGGCCACGAGCGAACCGGTCAGCACGGTGCGCCGCCGATACCGCGAGAGGTTGCGGAGCGCGATCACCAGTATCTGTTTCATCGCTTCACCCCCGATCGTCGGTCTTCGGTACCAATCAGTTTGCCGTCCTCGAGCGAATAGAGGATCTCGACCTGGTCCACGACTTTGGTGTCATGCGTCGAGAACACGAAGGCCGTCCCGAGCTCGTCCTTCATGCGGCGCATGGTCTCGATAACGGCGAAAGCGGAGGCATGGTCAAGGTTCGCTGTCGGCTCGTCGGCCAGGACCAGTTTCGGGTCCGTGACCAGGGCTCGTGCAACGGCGACCCGCTGTTTCTGTCCTCCGGACAACTGGTCGGGGAACTTGTCCTTCTGGTTGGCCACACCGACGGCTTCGAGCAGTCTCGCAACGCGTCGGCGTCGTTCGTGCTCGGGCACGCGTTGAACCAGCAGCAGGGGGTACTCGACGTTCTCGCCGACCGTCAGGGCAGGGATCAGGTTGAAGTCCTGGAAGATGAAGCCAAGGTGTTTGCCCCTGAACGACGCGGCGGCCGGCCCGACGAGCTTGGCGACGTCTGCGCCGGCCACCGTCAGGCTGCCTGTGGTCGGTTTATCGAGGCACCCGATGAGGTTCAGCAGCGTTGACTTGCCGCTGCCGGACGGACCGATGAAGGCGCTGAAGGTGCCGGGCTCGATGGCGAAACTGATGTCCTGGAGCGCCTGCAGGGTCACCTCGCCCGTAACATACTGCTTAGAGACGCTGTCGGCGACAATAAGGCTCACATGCCACCTCTCTTTCCGCATGGGCAACGACGCGGCCATGCTTCACGTGCCCGTACGTTTGGCAGCTCGCTGCCGTTTCCCACCCTAAGGACGATGCATGCCCCGTCAGGTTCCCAACATGCGCCCGACGCTGACGGCATTCGATCGAACCCTTCGGTACCATAGTGGGCAAGTGGCGATGGGGAGTGATGCATGATGACCGACACAGTTCCGCGTAAGGGCGCGCGATGGATCGGCGTTCTGGCGTGGGGGGTCAGCATCCTGGGAACGCTCGGGGCGCTGGCCTATCAGGACCGAACCGGACCGACCTATCCGCTCAGGGGATCGGTTGCGACCGAAGCGGGGACCGTCAGGTTCATCTGTATGCGCAGCCAGACCATCGGTCAGGGGCTCTCCATCGTGATCCTCGACCCCGTCCCGAGCGGCATCAAGGGCGCGGTCCGCTACCGCAGGCTGCGATCGAACGACGACTGGACGACGGTCGCCATGGAGCGCGGGGCGTTCGCCGTGTCGGGGCGCGGTCGGAGCGCAACCGTCGCCGGCATCGGGGCGGTGCTGCCCAGCCTCAACGAGCGAGCGGGCAAGTATGAGTACTTCGTCGAGATCACCACAGGCGCCACAAGCGACACCGTTTCGATCACCGACGACCGTCCCATCCACGCACGCTACAAGGCCCCGGTGCCAGGCGCGGCTCTGGTCGCCCACATTCTGGCCATCTTCGTGTCCATGCTCGTTGCGGTCCGGACGACGCTGGCGGCCTTCATCGGCGGAGACCTGCGCCGGTGGATCTGCGCCACGATCGTGACCCTCCTCATCGGCGGCTTCATCCTGGGTCCGCTGGTTCAGTGGTACGCCTTTGGCGTATGGTGGTCCGGCTTCCCGTTCGGCTATGACTGGACCGACAACAAGGTGGTGGTGGAGCTGGCATTCTGGCTGGGTGCCCTCTGGGCCAATCGCGGGCAGCGGCGCTCGCGAGCCGCTGTCATCGTCGCCGGCCTGGCGACCCTTGCCGTCTACTTCATTCCCCACAGCATGTTCGGGTCCGAGTACAACTACATTAAGGGCTCAGGACATGGCACCGCTGGATAGGTCCCC
>DYKI01000067.1:0-7370 GCA_020722705.1 Chthonomonas calidirosea
CGCGCGCTGGAGATAGACGAAGCGAGCTTCGGCCCGGACCACCCCAGCGTCGCCATCCGCCTCAACAACCTGGCTTTGTTGCTTAGGGCCACGAACCGTCTGGCCGAGGCCGAGCCTCTCATGCGGCGCGCGCTGGAGATCTTCATCGCCTTCACCCGAGCGACGGGCCATCCGCATCCGAACCTGAAGGCGGTACGGGACAACTACATCCGGCTTCTCGTCGAGTTGGGCCGCACGGAGGAGGAAGCCGCGGCGGAGGTTCAGGCCATGGCGCCCGAGATGTTCGAATGACGGGCGCCCATGCCGTCGAATCGGCGTCCCTCCGACCGGCGAACAGCGTCTCCTCGGGCGCATCATGCCCGAGCCCGCGGTGAGGTGAATGTCCTGCAGGCGCAGTGCGGCAAGATCCGACGCACGGATGCCCGTTGTCCCTCATCGCCCTCCCCCGGACATTGGGAGAGCGACCCGAACCGGAAGGAAGGCTATCAGACGGAGACCCAGATGAACCTGGTGATGTGAGGATGGCGGGGATGACGAGACTTGAACTCGCGACCTCCTGCGTGACAGGCAGGCGCTCTAACCGGACTGAGCTACACCCCCGCGGCGCTTTACGAAGTACATTCAGGTGGGCTGTTATGAGGCTGCACCAACGTTAGAGTACCCTCGTTCTGAGGCTCTGTCAATGGCCCCGCCAGGTCACGTCTCCGAGCCCTGCGTGCTCGTTCGACCCACCGTCGCTGCCGATGGCATCGGAGCGGGAACGAGAACGATTCTGGCCGAATGGGCCGCAGGTTGCCTGACTGCCAACAGCAGGAAGGCAAGACGGTCACCTTCCGCATTGCCGGCGCCTGGATCGCCGATGCCGCTACCCTCTCCGGTGCCGAAGCGGGCATCGCCCGTTACTACTACACCTCCGTCGAGGCGTCCAGCGCACATACCATCCGCTGCGAGTTCGCCAGTGATGCGAGGGTTGATGCGGGGTATGGGGAGCGGAACCTGACGATCTATTGAGGCCCGCGGCATTCGGCGCACGGGTTGACTTGGGCGGTTGCTGTCCATATAATGAACGCTGCAGAATCCCCACCCATGATCCCGGAGGCCGGTGTGCCACTGTCGGCGGCAGAAGCTCAGTCTACGAACAAGAACCCCCAGGCATGCGCGGTTATCCTCGCAGCGGGCAAGTCCACACGGATGCGCAGCGAGCTGCCGAAGCCGCTTCATCCGGTCTGCGGCGTCCCCCTCACGGGCCATGTGGTGCGTGCGTGTCGCGATGCGGGCATCGAACGCGTTGTCGTGGTGATTGGACACCAGGCGGACCGAGTGCGCGAAGGCCTCGGCGACGATGTGGAGTATGTGCTGCAGACGGAGCAACTCGGGTCGGGCCATGCCGCCATGTGTGCCGAACCCGCCCTGAAGGGTTTTCACGGGGCAGTGCTGATCCTGGCGGGTGACGTGCCCCTCATCCGGCCTCAGACCCTGGAGAGCCTTATCGCGGCCGTCGGTGGAGACGAGGCAACAGCCGGCGGACGTACGGCGGGGGCGATGCTCACGGCAAGGCTCGACGATCCGACCGGCTACGGGCGTGTGATCTGCGACGAAGCCGGCAACGTAGTGAAGATCGTGGAGCATCGGGACGCCACGCCTGAAGAGCGGGCCATCAAGGTCGTCAACCCCTCCATCTACTGCTTCCGGGCCGAGGGCCTTTTCGAGAAGCTCCACCAGATCGGTACGGACAACGACCAGGGCGAGCTCTATCTCACCGATGTGGTTGGCATCGCGTCGGCTGCCGGCGAGCGGATAGCCGCTGTGCCCATTGAGGATGCCCGAGAGGTCCTTGGCGTCAACACGCGCGCAGAGCTCGCCGAAGTGACCCGCTTGATGCGGCTGAGGATACTCGAAGGGTTCATGCGCGAAGGCGTTACGGTGGTTGATCCGGCCACCACCTATGTGGACGCCACTGTCACCGTCGGGCGCGACACGACCATAGAGCCGCAAACGCATCTGCTCGGCAGCACGACCATAGGCGAACGCTGCACCATCGGGCCCATGACGGTCGTCAAGGACATGCGGATCGGCGACGAAACCGCCATCATGCAGTCCAGGGTCATCGGCGGCGTCATCGGGTCCCGCGTGCGCATCGGGCCATTCGCCCATATCAGACCCGGGTGCAGCATCAGGGATGGGGCCAGGATCGGCGACTTCGTGGAGCTGAAGAACAGCGACATCGGGGAAGGCGTGGCCGCTTCGCACCTGAGTTACATCGGCGATGCCGACGTCGGAGCCGGCACCAACGTCGGCGCCGGTACGATCACGTGCAACTACGATGGGTACAAGAAGCATCGCACCGTTATCGGTAAGCGTGCGTTCATCGGCTCGCACACGACGCTGGTGGCCCCGGTGCATGTCGGAGATGGAGCCATGACGGCGGCCGGGACTGTGGTGACCGAGGATGTGCCCGGCGACGCGCTGGCCATTGGGCGCGCCCGTCAGGCAACCAGGGAAGGCTGGGCCGCTCGTTGGCGGAGCGCCCGCGAGAGGCATGGCGATGGGTAGGGCCGAGGATTGCTGCGGCGTCACACGTGAATCGGGACGCATCGTAATATCCCGCCGAATGAAAGGGCAAAGGGTGGAGAGTGAATGAACTGAGGCTCTTCAGCGGCAACGCCAATCCGGCGCTTGCGGCGGCGATCGCCCGTGAGCTGGGCACCGAGCTCGGAGCCATCTGCGTGAGCCAGTTCACCGACGGCGAAATCAGCGTGAAGATAGACGAGAGCGCGCGCGGCCTCGACGTTTTCCTGATCCAGCCGACTTGCCGACCGGTGAACCGCAACCTGATGGAGCTGCTGATCATGATTGATGCGTTTCGCAGAGCCTCAGCGCGACGCATCACGGCCGTCATGCCCTACTACGGCTACGCACGTCAGGACAAAAAGCTGAAGCCGCGAGAGCCGGTCACCGCGCGCCTCATCGCCAACCTGATCACCGTGGCCGGTGCGAGCCGCGCGCTCTGCCTGGACCTTCACGCCGGCCAGATCCAGGGGTTCTTCGATATTCCTGTGGACCACCTCATCGCAGGACCGTTGATCGGCGAAGCCTTGCTCAAGCGCGGCCTTGCCGGTCCCGACACCGTCGTTGTGTCGCCCGACGTGGGGGGAGTGGCTCGTGCAAGGGGGCTCGCCGAACAGCTCGGTTCACCCATTGCCATCATCGCCAAACGGCGGCCTGAGCCCAATCAGGTGGAGATACTCGAGATCGTCGGCGATGTTGCCGGGCGGACCTGCGTGATGATTGACGACATGATTGACACGGGCGGCTCCATCGTTCAGGGGGCCGCCAAGCTGCTGGATCGTGGGGCCAAGGCCGTGCACGCGTGCTGCACGCATGGCATCCTGTCCGGCGATGCGCTCAACCGTGTTGCCCGCTCGTCGCTTACTTCGCTCATGGTCACCGACAGCGTGCCTTTGCCTGCTGCGCCTTCGCCGGGAGGCACGTCCGATGCCGGGGGCAAGATCCAGGTGATTTCCGTCGCGAAACTGCTGGCCGAAGCCATCGCCAGAATCCACGGAGACGCCTCGGTGAGCGAGATGTTCACCGAATACGCGCGCTACGCCTGAGGCCGCGTGCCCGTTCCCGTGGCGCAGCTTCTTGGTCACACCGCCGCGAGCGGTAAAGAAGGAAAGGTGCTCGCCCCGCGACGCCGTGTGTTCGGGAGCCCAAGAACCCGTGTAACACGGGCGGATGTGCGCCGGATTGCGTCGCGATTCCCGCGATGGCGGGCTACCACTGCTGCGATCCGAGCCTCACTCCCTTGGTCTGGCGTTGGGTATGGGCTCGTGGAACCATCACCAACGTCTGCAGGGCGAGCACACTTTCACCGATGACGGAATGCCGCCATCAGGATTTGCTCGATGATTCTATCACAACCCGACGTACAGCGCAACCGCGATCAGGAGAGCGCATCATGATCGTAACCAAAGCCCTTCGGCGGCGTCTCCTTGACGGGATGGTGATCCCCGCACACCCGCTGGCTCTCACGTCCGAGCGCCGACTGGATGAGAGGCGGCAACGGGCGCTGGGCCGATACTATCTTGCCGCCGGGGCGGGCGGACTGGCCGTCGGGGTCCATACGACCCAGTTTGCCATACGCGAGGACAGCGGACTGCATCGCGCGGTGCTGGAAATCGGCATGGAAGCGGCGCGTGAGGACATGGCTCCCGCCTCCTCCCTTTCCCTCCCCCATCAAGGGGGAGGGGATCCTATCTCCCACGGAGTTGGTGGGGACCCTATCTCCCCCGCTTCCTGGGCGGGCGCAAACATGGGGGATGGGGGAACTTCGAACGCCGGGCGGCCCATCATGGTGGCAGGCGTCTGCGGGCGGACGGATCAGGCGCTTCGCGAGGCGAGCATGGCCGCCGATCTCGGCTACGATGCCGCCCTGGTGAGCCTCGCGGCCTTCGGCGATGACGATGAATCGGCGCTCGTGGAGCATTGCGCCCGGGTCGGCGAGGCGCTTCCCATTTTCGGGTTCTACCTTCAGGCGGCCGTGGGCGGGAGGCTCCTGTCCCGGTCATTCTGGGCACGCCTCGCCGAAGTGGAGCCGCTCGTGGCCATCAAGGTCGCGCCGTTCAACCGGTACCAGACGCTGGATGTGCTGCGGGCCGTTGCCGATTCAGGCCGCTCTGCCGAGATCGCCCTCTACACCGGCAACGATGACCATATCGTCGAGGATCTGCTGATGGAGTACCGAAGCGGGTCGGCTGCGGTGCGTTTCGACGGGGGCCTGCTCGGGCAATGGGCGGTCGGAACGAGACGAGCGGTCGAACTACTGCATCTCGCCAAGGCTGCACGATCGGGGAATGGCGACCTTGCCGCTCTGCTCAGACTGGCGCCCCAAATCACAGACACCAATGCCGCCCTGTTCGATGCGGCCAACGGATTCCGCGGGTGCATCGCCGGCATCCACGAGGCGCTTGTGCGCCAGGGCTTGATGGCGGGCCGATGGTGTCTCGATCCTCACGAGGACCTCTCACCGGGGCAATCGGACGAGATCACCCGCGTTTTGCACGCCTACCCGCACTTGCACGATGACGCGTTCATCGCCGAACATCTGGACATCTGGATGCGCTGACGGGCGAAGGTCGTCGGATATAGGGCTAAGGCTGAAGGGACACGCTGCGGTCGCGTGTCCCTTGGCGCTTCGGAGGTCAGTAGATGGTCAGGTTCGCTTCGCCGTATCCGGCGTCGAGCCAGGCGTCGCCGGCGAACTCGCACCGCATGGCGTGCACTCCCGGAGTTTCGACTGTGGCGTAGGCATAGCGCGCGATGCCGTAGGAATCGGTCGTCGTCGTCTGAACCGGCGTCCCGTCAACGGTGAAGGTCACCGGTTTGCCTGCCTGCGGCTGGTAGTCGGCCAGGCGGCGGAAGTAAGCGTACATTCGGGCTATGCCGCCCTGGGGGACCGTCCTCGGCATCATCCAGATGTAGGGGATCGCCTTGAGAACCGTCAGCTTGTTGGTGCATGACGCGGGAAGGTAGCCGCCGTCGCCGGCCCACTCGGCAAGGACGGTCCGGATGCCTGCGCCTGCGCCGTCGGCTATCGTATAGCCGACCTGTGCATATCCTGTCACGCGTGTGTTGTCGGTTCCTAAAGCCGTGCCGTCGAGGCTGAACGCGATCGCTTTGCCCGCCACCGGCGTATTGTCGAGCCTGTAGAGCCATGCCTTGAAGATACGGTATGCGGTGATCTTGCCCTCGCGATCAATGCCGAACATCTTGGTCGGATGCGTCTCGGCTGTCAACGTCGCCGTCGCCGACGATGGGTTGTATGCGCCGGTTCCGGCAAAGGCCGTCGTGATCGTGCGCATGCCGGGCCCGTCGCCGATGACCCAGGCCAGCGTGCTGTCGCCGCCGGCGTTCGTCACGGCCGACCCAACGGGAGTGCCGTCTATCAGGTAGTCCACCGTCAGTCCGGCCAGGAGCGTGTTGTCATCGGTGCGCTTCAGGTCATACTGCCGGAGAATGACACTCTCGGTGATCGTGCCGGTCCGGTCAATCGTCCACAGCGACGTGTCCTTTTTCTCGAACGTCAGCGACACCGTGGCCGGAAGGCTGAAATACCTCCCGTCATAGACGCTGAACGTGAAGGCGTCGGACCCATCGCGAGCGCTGTCGCTCGTGTAGGTCACGTCAGGGGGCGTGCCTATCAGCGTCCCGTGTGATGGGGCCGAGACGATGTAGTAGGTCAACGGGTCGCCGTCGCCATCCGATCCGGTGAGCGTGATCGGTTTGGGGACACCGGTGGAAGCCGACAGCGACTGCGGGTCGGCCACCGGCCGCACATTGTTGGTGAGGCATGCCAGGCTGTGGGAGTATCCGGCGCCTACATCGCCCGCTCCGGAGAGCGTGGTGATCTGGACCGGCGCCCAGCGGTCCGTGTTCGTGCCGTCGCCGACCTGCCCCTCGGCGTTCCATCCCCACGTCCAGACGGTTCCGTCTGATTTCATCGCGACCGTATGGTAGTCGCCCGCGGCGATCGAGGCTATGTCCGTCAGGCCGAAGATCTGCACGGGTACCAATGCATCGGTGTTGGTGTTGTTGCCCAGTTGGCCGAAGACGTTATCGCCCCACCCTGTGGCCGTTCCGTCGGCATGAAGCGCGAAGCTCGACCAGTAGCCCGCGTAGGGGGCGATGGCATTGGTGATGCCGACCACCTGAACAGGTGTCCATCTCTGGTCAACGGTCCCATCGCCGAGTTGGCCATCGTTGTTGCTGCCCCATGCCCATACGGTGCCGTCCATGGCGACGGCAAGACTATGATCATGGCCGCCGGCGATGGCGCGAATGTTGGTCAGGTTGAGCACCTGGACCGGCACATAGCGGTCGGTGGTCGTGCCATCCCCCAGCTTCCCGCGGTAGTTATGCCCCCATGCCCACACGGTGCCGTCGGAACGAAGGGCCAGGCTATGGGTCCAACCCGCGGCGATGGCGACAACATCGGTCAGGAAGCCGACATCCCCGGGGCCATGCACCTGAGTGGCGAGAAGGCGGTCGGTGGTCGTGCCATCGCCGATCTGTCCGCGCTGGTTGTCGCCCCATGCCCACACGGTTCCGTCCGACTTCAATGCGAGGTTGTGGTTGCCGCCGGCGGCGATGGCAACAACATTGGTGAGGCCCGCAACGGGAATCGGGTACCAGGCGTCGAACAGTGTGCCGTCTCCCAGTTGTCCCCAGAAGTTGGCGCCCCAGGCTCCGAGAGTTCCGTCCGACATGAGCGCGATGCTGTGGTAGTCGCCGCCGTCAACGGCTATCACCTCGGTGATGCCGACGGTCTGAACGGGTGCGTTCCTGTTTTCGTTCGTGTTGTCGCCGAG
>DYKI01000067.1:7470-18746 GCA_020722705.1 Chthonomonas calidirosea
CACGCCCATGAGGAACCGTCCTGCGCGAAGGCGCCGATGGGAGCCGAGAGCAGCGATAGCGCCAACGCGCAGAGGCCGACAGGCCGCAGCAGGCAGCGGTTGAGCGCAATGCGCAGCCAGACCCCGCCGAGATTGCTGAGCATGTGTACTCTCCTGAGGCCGGCGCACGGAACCGTGTCCATATGCGTGCCCGGGTTCAATGGAGTCCGGAGGCACACCTTGGCGTGCCTCCGGACTGGTTCTTCGCGGGTCAGTAGACGGTCAGGGTCGCTTCGCCGTAGCCGGTCTCGATCCACGGATCGCCCGCGAAGGTGCAGCGAAGGATGTGCGATCCGGGGGCCTCCACCGTTGTGTAGGCATACCGGGCAACGCCCAGCGCGTCCGTGGTCACTGTTGCGACATCGGTGCCGTCCACCGAGAAGGTCACTGACTTGCCGGACTGCTGCTGGTAGTCGCTGAGCCTGCGGAAGTAGGCGTAGAGAGATGCCGTTCCATTCTGGGGAACGGATTTCGACAGGACCCAGATGTAGGGCAGAGCCTTGCTTACGGTCAGAGTGTTGGTGGCGGAGGATGGGCCATAGCCCCCATCGCCCACCCAGGTGGCTTGGATCGTCCGAACTCCCGCGCCGTCGCCGTTGGGTATCGTGTAGCCGACGTTGGCGCGGCCTGTGGTTCGAGTCCGATCGGTGCCCACGGGTGTGCCGTCAACAGCGAACGCGATCTCCTTGTTGTAGATCGGCGTATTGTCAGCCCGGTACAGATGCGCGGTCAACACCCGGTAATCGGTGATCCGGCCCTCTCGATCCTGGCCAAGGAGCTTGGTGCTGAAAGACTCGGCTGTCAGAACCGCGGTGCCGGAGGATCCTTCGAATGTGCCGTCTCCGGCGAACGCTGCCGCGAGCGAGCGAGTCGCCGGCCCGTCTGTTACGGTCCAGTCCAGCGAGGCGCGCCCCCCGGCATCGGTGGTGGCCGTGCCTACAGGCGTGCCTTCAATGGAGAACTCCACCGTCTTGCCGGCGATGGGCACCGAGCCGTCGGTCTGATAGAGGAAGCCGCGCAGGATGATCGTCTCGGTAACGGTCCCGCTGCGATCCGGGACGTACATGAGGGTGCCGGATCCGGCCGGGATCGTCAGGATCCCTGTTCCGGAGCTGGGAGTGTAGGCCGCTTCTCCGTAGTAGTTCACGTCAATGGTGTGCGGCCCACGCGCAATGTCGCTCGGCAGCGTGTGGATGAACTCGGCAATGCCTGCGGCGTTCGTCATGGCCGAGCCGATCTCGGTGCCGTCCACACCGAAGTACAGGCGAATATCCTCGACCGGGTCACCCGTGTCGGTGCGGCGGAAGGCGGCGGTGAGAGTCACAGGCAAGCCCGGGCTTCCTATAGCGTCGTCAACGGCGATCTCGGAAGGCCATGCCCCTATGTTGATGTCCTGTCCGGGGATATCGCAACCGGGAGTCACGACGACGTTGGTGATCTTCACCGTCTCGCCGAACAGCGTTGCGGATACGTCATAGATGCCCTGCGTCACGTTGATGATCCGGTATCCGCCGTCCGACCTGCTGGACGCCGAGAAGTACGACCCGCCGCCCACGGGCTTCGCGACGATGTTTGCGTTTTGCACCGGCGTGCCTCGATAGCGAACCTGGCCGGTGATGCACCCGACGGTGTCGCCACGCCAGTTCGGGTCAATGTCCTCGTTGACGGCGCCCTCCACATTGACGAGGCCGAAGCCGAGGTAGGGGTCCCACCCGCCGGCGCCGTCCGCCGAGCGCTGCAGGGCTTGCCACAGTTTCAGGTTGGCCTGCGGCGTCTCCCGTGTGTAGCCCTTCTGTCCTGCCCTGATGGCCGCCACGCCCGCGACGTGAGGGGCCGCCATTGAGGTGCCCATCAGGTAGTCATAGTTCTGAGCGGCTCCGTACTGCGTGGGGTCGTTCAGGGTGACCCAGTAGGTCGGCATGGTGCTGTAGACGCCCAGGAGCCACATGATATCGTAGTCGAAATCGCCTCCCGGCGCGCTGATGCCGACGAACGGACCGAAGTTCGAGTATGTCGCGACGCTGATGCGGGAGGTCGCCGCGACCGAGAGTACCTTCGAGAGGGCCGACGGGTAGTTGAGCTTATCGCTGCCGTCATTTCCCGCTGCAGCGATTACCAGGACGTTTTTCCGCCAGGCGTAGTTGACCGCGTCCGCCTCCACCTGCGAGTACTCATAGCTGCCCAGCGACAGGTTCAGGATGAGGGCGCCATGGTCAACGGCATAGACGATCGCCTGGGCAATGTCGGTGTCGGTTCCGTATCCGGCAGCATCCACGACTCGGATGGACATGATGTTGGCGTTGTAGCCGGTGCCGACCGTGCCGATCCCGTTGTTCGTTGCCGCCGCAACAATGCCGGCCACGTGAGTGCCGTGGCCATAGCCGTCCGGCGCTTCCGGGGTGACGACGCCGTTGAAGATGGACACATCGAGCGAGCGCAGAAGCTGGCCTCCCTGCTCGACCGATGTTCCCGTACCGCCCGCATTGATGAAGTCCGGGTGATCGTAATCAATGCCTGTGTCAATGACGGCAACAGTAACGGCCTGAGACCCTTTAGGGAGCGATGAGCTGTAGAACTGCGAGGGCCACATCTGCCAGCCCAGCCCGCAACTGATCATGTGCGAGTCCCACTTGTACCACGTGGCCGCGTCGGGCTCACTCGCGATCAAGCGGTCAATCTCGTTGTAGGCCGGATCGTTCGGAGTCAGCTCCAACGGATACCGGAAAAGCCGCTGCTGCGCCCAGACGACGTTGGGATCCTTCCGAAGCTGTTCCAACGCCTGATCAACGTTCTCCACTTCCATGACCTGCACGTCCAACTGCGGAATGGAGGAGATGACCTTGGCGGCGATGGGTTTGCTGAGCAAAGTCGCTTTGTGCGGCGGCACCGACCGTGCGTACTTTACGACGATATGCCCGGGAACACGGCTTGGACGCTCGGCCGCCAGACGCAACGGAGGCAAGGCGCGCCTGCCGGTCTGAACAAGGAAGTCGAACGGGCCTTGCGCGACAGGAGCGGGCGGCGGTACCGCCCACTGGGCGAATCCGGGGCTGCCTGGCGCCAGATACGCCAGTATGGCAAGCCCCAGCAGGGCTATCTTGCGGTACATGGAATGGTGGCCTCCCAACCGATCACAATCGGACCCTGGCGCAGTCGGCGATTGCCGGTCTGCGCGAACACGTTTAATGACGATCAGGCCGATTCCGGTGTTCCCTTAGCTGCGGAAGCGCCGATGCAGCCAGTCGAGCCCGCATCAGGACAACAGCATACGGATTCCAGGTTGACATGGTGAAGTATATCGTGGATTCGCCCGGCCTGCCACGGGCAAACTCCGCGAACTGGTAAGGGCCATATTCGCCGCCCCACTCGTTTTCGCGGCCCGGATCGCTCAGGGCATCGGTTGCTCCGGCCTGCTTGCCGGCGTGCATGAACCGGCCGTATCCGCCGTCGGTCCATGGATTGAAAAGGACCTGCGCCTCCGACCAGGGACCCCAGGGCGCCCGGGCGGTCCTCATGACGATGCCGCGCGGGTGCGTCGAGTTGTAGAGCATGATCCAGCGGCGCAGGTATGGATTCCATGTTACCGAGAGCTCGCCGACAACGGGATGACGGAACAGGGGCTCTGCATCTCGCTCCCGCGCGCTCCAGCGGGGCTTTCCGTCGCGCGTTCCTGCCCAATACCGGATCGCCGTCCTGTCGGCTATCAGATCGGCGGGTTGGCAGGCAAGGCGCACATCCGACTGGCGATATGTGCCGCTCCCGAACAGGAGCAGAGCGTTCCCTCGGGCGACGGGCAGCCCGCTCCAAGAACGGGCACCGACCACGACGGGAGACACGTTGATGAAGTGCTGCGTCGAGACGTCGTAGAGCAAGCGGAATGTCGCGCCGTCGTCGTCTGAGGCCGCCAGCACCGATCGGCCCATGGTGACACGCCGCGAATGATCGGTTGTGTGGCAGACATACATCCTGCCGCCAACGCTGACGCCTGCCATCGGCACTTCGAACGCACCCTGAGCAATCCCGGGGACCGATATCGGCAGGTAACTGTCGGCATCGGCCCGGAAGGTCAGGTCCAGGCCGTTGTCCGGATTGGTGTCGGTGGTCCATGCGAACGCATCGCCGCCTCGCGGCCCGAAGGTGTCGCCGAAGAGGAGATAGGTGCGATTTCGGTGGCGAAACGGTACGCCAAGATCGGTGCCGTAGAGCTTCCAGCGCTCTCCAGTTCGGTTCGCCGTCGGCGCTCCGGTCTCTCGGTCCACGTCGCCTGTCAACTGACATATCTTCGTGGGCCGTTCGACGATCCTGACATCCGCAGGGGGGCCTTCGCCGGATGTGCATAGCGCCGGCACGGCAGCCAGAATGCCCATCATGCTGTCATCGTACCCCTGCCTCCGGGCATCCGTCCATACCGGCGCGACGGGTGCTATACTCCGACAACCGCACTCGCCGCCGCGAGCGCCCCAAAGCAATCCCGTGCTCTGAGGAGTTGACATGCCCGAAGCTATCCCCGTCCTTCCGGACTGGATGAACCCCGCAGTCATGCACCACAACCGCCTGCCGTCCCGGGCCGCCTCGTGGCCCTATCCCATCCCTGAAGACGCCGTGCGGGGCGACCTCGGATATAACCCGTACTACCGATCTCTCAATGGCGTGTGGCGGTTCCAGTTGATGGATACCCCGACCGACGTCCCGCCGAGGTTCTGGGAAGACGCCGGGCCGGACTGGGATGAGATGCCCGTTCCGTCCAACTGGCAGATGCACGGTTACGACCGGCCTCATTACACGAACGTTCGATATCCTATCCCGGTTGATCCCCCGCGTGTGCCTGAGAAGAACCCGGTCGGCCTCTATGTGCGCACCTTCGATCTGCCCGAGAGTTGGGCGGGACGACCGGTTTACCTGCGGTTCGATGGCGTTGACAGCGCGTTCTACGTCTGGGTCAACGGCAAGCAAGTTGGCTTCAGCAAGGTCCCCCATATGCCCGCCGAGTTCGACCTGACCCGCGTCGTCGAGCCCGGAGTGAACACCATCGCCGTTCAGGTGTTCAAGTGGTCGGACGGCACCTATCTTGAAGATCAGGACATGTGGCGGCTGAGCGGCATCTTCAGGGATGTCCACCTTTACACAACAGGCTCCATTGCCGCCTATGACCTCTTCGTGACGACGAAGCTTGGCGAGGAGAGCGACGGATCCGCCGACGTCAAGCTCTGCGTGAAGCTGGTCAACTGGACAGAGAGAGCGCAGTCGGGATCGGCAAGAGCTGCGCTGCTCGACGACGACGGCGCCGAGGTCGGAACGACCGATCTTGGCGGAGCCGCGACGATCCCGGTGCTGAGCAGCCATGAGGCATCGGGAACGATCAAGGTTCAGTCCGCGCGACTCTGGACCGCGGAGACCCCGCACCTGTACCGGCTGCTGGTGACCGTCTGCGACGAGAGCGGCGCGACGCTGGAGGCTCGATGCATCAACGTCGGCATTCGCGAGGTCGCCATTTCGGACGGTGCGCTGCTGGTCAACGGCAAGCCGATCAAGATACGAGGCGTGAACAGACACGAGAGCGACCCTGTGCACGGGCACGCGGTGACGTACAACTCGATGGTTCGTGACATCGTCCTGATGAAGCGGCACAATATCAACGCCGTCAGAACGTCGCACTACCCCGACGACCCGCGCTGGTATGACCTCTGCGACCGGTACGGCATCTATGTCATTGATGAAGCCGACCTCGAGTCCCACGGCGCGTATGCCCTTGGCGACTGGTCGCACTTCGCCAGGGACCCGGCGTGGCGCGAGGCCTTCCTCGATCGTGCGGAGCGCATGGTCGAGCGCGACAAGAACCACCCAAGCGTCATCATGTGGTCGCTGGGCAACGAAAGCGGGTACGGGCCGAATCACGACGCTATGGCAGAGTGGATCCATGGCCGGGACCCGTCGCGGCCAGTGCACTACTGCGAGGCCTGGACCGACGGCGTGCCCTCACCGGTCACCGACGTCGTCAGTTGCATGTACCCGACGGTCGAGCGGCTCGAGGCGGAAGGGAAAGGCAAGTCGGGAGATAGGCCGTTCTTCATGTGCGAGTACGCCCATGCCATGGGCAACGGTCCGGGCAACCTGAAGGAATACTGGGACACCATCCGCGCATCTCGGCAGCTCATCGGCGGGTGCGTCTGGGAATGGTGCGACCACGGCATCCTTCAGGCCGACGACGACGGCGAGGTCTACTACGCCTATGGAGGCGACTTCGGCGAGTACCCGCATGACGGCAACTTCTGCATTGACGGCATGGTCTTCCCCGACCGGACCCCATCGCCGTCCTTGATCGAATACAAGAAGGTGCTCGAGCCGGTTGCCGTTGTGGCATGGGACGCCGACTGCGGCACGGCCCGCATCGAAAACCGCTACGACCACGCTGATCTCAGTCACCTTCGGGCCTCCTGGCATCTCATCGAGGACGGCAGGTCAGTTCGATCCGGGACACTCGCATTGCCTGATGTTGCCGCCGGACAACAGGCGGACATTGACCTGCCAGTTCCGAAGACCCCAACGGATCGGGACCGAATGCTCGAAGTCAGCTTCCGTCTGGCGAGCGACACGGCATGGGCCGAGGCCGGCTATGAGGTGGCATGGGCGCAGTTGCCGATCCCGCCAAACCGGCCTGAACCGTCGGCCAAACGCCTCGGCCTGGGCTCTGTGCCCCTGGAGTACGGACGCGACCACGACGAGATACGGATCACAGGCGCCGACTTCGAAATCGCCTTCAGCAAGGCCGATGGCATGCCGGTGCGCTGGGTCGCGGCCGGTCTCTCGCTGCTCGACCGTGGTCCGCAGCCTTTCCTATGGCGCGCGCCGACAGACAACGACAAGTGGATCGCCGGCCAATGGCGCGAGCATGCGCTGGACCGACTCAAGATCAACGTAGAGGAAGTGGACCTGGCGAAGGCGCATGCTGAATCCGGTGCCGTATCGGTACGGTTCGTCATGGCCGCGCCTGCGCGAACGCCGGCGCTGCGGGGCAGCGTGACGTACACGGTGGATGGCGACGGCACGATGGAAATGGCCTATCACCTCATTCCTTCCACCGATCTGGCCGCGCTTCCCCGAGTTGGCGTGCAGATGTACCTGCCGTTTGACCTGCGACAGGTGACATGGTATGGACTTGGCCCGCACGAGAACTACGTTGACCGCAAAGAGAGCGGCCGATTGGGCCGTTGGACCGCCGACGTTGAAGACGTGTACGTCCCGTACATCTTCCCGCAAGAGAACGGGGGACGCTCGGACGTCCGGTGGGCCGCATTCACCAACGACCATGGCCACGGCTTGCTGACGATGGCCGCACCGACCATGACGATGACGGCAAGTCCATTCACAACAGAGGCCCTCGACGCCGCGAAGCACACCCACGAGCTCGAAGCCGCCGACTCCGTCATCGTATCGTTGGACCATGCCGTATGCGGCCTGGGCAGCGCCAGTTGCGGACCCAAACCGCTGGAGCAGTACATCCTGCGGCCCGCCGAGACGCGGTTCGCCTTCCGCCTAAGACCGGTCATGTTGGAGCGTGAGGATCCGATGACGCTCTATAGAAACGGGCTGCCTGCATCGCAATAGGTCGAAACCATGGCGTCGGGCGGCCTCTGAGGGCGGCTGCGGCGCACGCTCCGTGCCGATCCTGACGAGAAGCGAAAGGAAACCGCACCTCCGGGCGCAACACAGTCGGCTCGGCGGAACCCTGGCCCTGCCGGATCGGCATGCCCGCGTAGGACGCGTCGGCTAAGTGCCCGGTTGTCGGTCCTACATGAGGTTCTCTTGTGCGCCGATATCGGCCCCTCTCTTGGCCAATGTAACCTGTGCTGCATGAGGCGGATCACCTTCGGCAAAGGATCGGGGCTCTGAAACATGGGCGGACCTGCGGGTCATCGTACAGCGACCGGCCATCCGGTCAGACGGAATGCGAGCGCCTCATACAGCCGGGTGATCGAGCAGGCTGTGGAGGCCTGTCGGCGCTTCCCGCTCGATGAACCCGACCTCGCTCAAACCGTCATTGCGTGCCTCTGTCGTTCGACGCTGCTGAAACTCGCCGGGGCGAGCCGCGCGGAATACGAGGACATCCTCGTGCTGTCCGGCCGCGCCACCGCGTTCGCCTATCATCCAATCAGGCCCGACCTGCTCGATCAGGCCCCCGACGATCCCGAAGCGGTCGAGGCGCGCATCTCGGCTGCGACGGGTTATGCGTGGGAGACGCCGGCCCATGACGGCACCTCGGACGATGCATGGCGAGTCATCCGGGCCTCCATAGACGAGGGAAAGCCCATTCAGGCGCAGTGGACCGACGATCTCATCTTCTGCGGCTGCCGGGACGACGGCACGGCCGAAGGGCGCGAGGTCCTGGTGGGCGGGGGCTGGGACCCGCCGACGTGGTGGACGTGGGACAGGTTCGATAAGTGGGCAGCCGAGTTCGGCGCCATGGCCCGCGTCGGCGCAAAGCTTGACGTCGCGCCGCGGCACGAGACGGCGTCCGCGGTTCTGGATGCGATGGCACGCGCCGCCGAATCCGATTCGCGCGCGCAGAAGGCGGATCCGAGCCCGACGGCGTACGGACTGGCAGGCATCCGTGCGTTCGCTCGGGACCTCGGCGACCTTAGCCTCAGGCCGGATCACTGGGGTGGATGCTGGCTCAGCGGGTACTGCGTCTACAGGCAGGTGTCCGGAAGGGCGGCAGCAGCCAGGTTTATTCGCGCTGCGATCTCCGATTGCGTACCTGCGGCAGCGCCGGCACTCGAAGCGGCGGCTTCCTCGTTCGAGCGTGCAGCCGAGGCGTGGGCCGGATGGGATGCCGAGCTGGGGTTCGGAGCGACCCGTTCGGGCTCCGTTGAACAGCGCAGTCTCTGGTACAGCGCCGCCAACCGCCGACAGGCGTCGTTTTGCGTTCAACGTGCCCTGGAGCACGAGACCGAAGCCGTGCGCCAACTGAAGCAAGCCCTGCGCTTCATCCGAAGCTGACGCGCAGCGCCCTCTTAAGCCGATTCCCCGGCCGACGGAGTACCCAATCGTCCTGTCCGGCGCGCCTTGATCAGGGAAGCCCCCATGGCCGTGCCGAGCAGGACCACGATGATCAGCAGCGACCAGGTCGTCGGAATGTGCCAGATGCCCAGCATCTTGATGCCCACGAAGACGAGGACGCCCGCCAGACCGATCGTCAGGTACTCGAAGAGCTCCATGACGCCCGCGAGCAGGAAGTAGAACGAGCGCAGACCCAGGATGGCGAACACATTGGACGTGAACACGATGAACGGATCGCGGCTGATGGCCAGGACGGCCGGAATGCTGTCCACCGCGAACATCAGGTCGGTAAGCTCCACCAACACCAGGACGACGAACAGCGGCGTAGCGTAACGGACCCCGTCAATCTTCGTGAAGAAGTTCTGGCCGTCGTACCGATCGGTGATCCGGAAATGCCGACGCAGCCACCGGAGCACGGCCATGTCGGAAACGTCCACCTCGCGGTTTCGATGCAGGAACATACGGATACCGGTCCAGATCAGGAAGACGCCGAAAAGGACCACGATCCAGTGGAAGCGGCTGATCAGGGCCGTGCCCGCTGCGATCATGACGCCGCGCATGGTAACGGCGCCGATGATGCCCCAGAAGAGCAGCCTGTGCTGATAGCGGCGCTCGATGCGAAAATGGCCGAACACGACAGCGAACAGGAAGACATTGTCCACCGACAGCGAGAGCTCAACCAGGTAGCCGCTGGCGAACTGGACCCCCGGTTCGAACCCCTCGCGGATGAACACCCATGCCCCGAACAGGACGGCAAGGCTGACCCAGACGAGCGACCATAGCGCCGCCTCTTTGAACGACGGCGCATGCGCCTTGCGGTTGAACAGCCCGAGGTCCATGGCCAGCACGGCCACCACGAGAAGGCCGAAGCCGATCCACATCCCGATGTGGTTCACTGTTGTCCGATCACCCCCATAGGTGCGTCATCGCACACCGCAACAAGCCGAAAAGACCTCCGGCCCATGCCGCGCGGCACGGTACCGAAGGTCTCGCTCAATGGCCTCGGCGCTCCCCATCGCTCGGCCCTCGGCCGGTCACGATGCGAAGCGTGCGGAGCCTGATGCGCACCGGGGACGCAGATGGTCCCGTCTTGACGGCGCGCCCGTCCCCCGTGGTGGAGGGGGCTTTGCTACTCCCCTTCGCTGACGCAGTCCACAGTATACCCGCGAGGCTGCTCGACGAACGCCGCCCGAAGCGCTTCGGCAATGTGCCTCAGTCCGAGGCGAGGATGATGCCGATATCCCTCCACCTCGGCCGTGACGACGTCGTCGTAGCCTGTTTCGGCGAAGGCGGCTCGGACCTCGGGCCATGGGACATCCCCCTGAAGCGGGTTCGCAAAGGCCGTGATGTTGCCGATGCCGGCCTTGAAGTCCTTGACGTGGACCTTCTTGATCCGGCGGCCCAGGATCCGTATCCACTGCTGGGGATAGCCGAATACCAGCACGTTGCCCACATCGAAGTAGACCTGCACCCATGGACTGCCGATCTCGTCAACGAACCGGACGGTCTCCAGCGGCGAGAGCAGGAACTTGTTCCAGACGTTCTCGACGCCGATGACGACTCGGTTCTCGGCGGCGATGGGTTCGAGCTTGCGAAGCGCCGCCTGCGCGGATGCGTAAGCCACATCGTAGGGCACCTCAGGCGTGACGACCGCCGGAACGCACAGGATGGCATCGAGGCCCATCCATCGGGCAAGGCGTATCTGGGCCGCCGTATTGTCACGCGCCTTCTTCGCTGTGGCCGGATCGGGAGCGGTCAGGGGATAGGCCCAGCCAAGACCGGTTGACAGGCTCGAGAGGGCGATGCCGGCCTCGCGCGCACGCGCCGCAATGCTCCGTGCTTCCTGCTCGGATGTGTCGGGCGTCAACTCGCCCGATTCGCCGACGTTGATCTCAATGCAGTCGAAACCGGCCTCGCGTGCAGCGCTGAACGCCTCATCAAGGCTCCACTCGCCGGGCATCGTCCATTTGTTTACCCCGATCTTCATGTCGCTTCCTCCTGTGGCGTCGCAGTGGCAAGGCGCCTGGACGCACTCTACGATACATTCCTCAATCGGCCCGAGCGGTCCTGCACGTGATCGGCGTCGTTCGCCCCCCCGTGTCGTCGTCATCCAATGCTGGGAGGACGGCGCGGCTTCGTGCGCCTCACCCAACCTCTCCCGCCGTTTGCTCCTCTCCCGC
>DYKI01000068.1 GCA_020722705.1 Chthonomonas calidirosea
ATGAAGGGCGCGGCGCACACGCTCGACATCTATTCGGGTCCCCTGCCCCGCCACTTGAGTGATCTTGACCTCGTTGTGCACGAGCGAGACCTCGACAAGGTGACGCATGCGCTGCGCGACCTCGGATACACCCCTGAGCCGTGGAACAGCCCGGAGGACGCACGGCTTCAAGCGCAGGAGGGCCCTGGTCTGCGGTGCCTCTGCGACGGGAAGCTGCCGGTTGACCTGCAAACGCGGCTGCCGGGACTCCCGGCGGACAGCCCGGCGCTGCAGGAGGCGTGGGCTGCGGCCAGGGCCGCGACAGGGCTCTGGGACGGGTCGGACGGGTCCGACAAGTCCGACAGGTCCGACAGGTCCGATGGCTCGGAGTGCGGTCTCTTTCTGCTGCATCCTCTGCATGAGCTGCTGGTGGCTGTGGCGCATTTCTGCGTCCATCTGAAGCCGCCGCTCACGCTGTCGCCGAAGTGGGCCACGGACATGCTGCTGATGATCCACCGCAATCTCACCGGGCGGCATCCGCGCATCGGTCCGCCGGTCCAGGGCGCGTCGTTCGAGGAGAAGCTCGCCAAGCTAACACTGGAGGAGCTGATCTGGCCGTTTGCCGAGCCGGTTAATGCTGAACGCCCATCCGAGTGGGAACCGACATGGACCTGGGATCAGTTCTGGGATACCGTCCAGCGTTGGGGGATCGTCCCGCAGTGTCAGGTCGTCGGCGCGACGCTCAACGCCTACTGGGATGCCGGCGTGCCAAACATCCCGCCCGGCTGCAAGGCCATTCCGCTGGAGCGGCTCTTTGAGACCGATTCGGAGCACGGCCTCCAAAGCGCCGCGTCGGTGCCCGGAGCCTATATGGAGCGCATCGCGCGGCTGCGCGCCTTACCGACGCTTGGCTCCCGTCTCCGGTATCTGGCCGGGCTGGTGTTTCCGTCGGAGGCGAGCCTTCGGCACCGATATAGCGTGCCGGACGGCACGCCGATCGGCCCCTATCGAATCCTCCACCCCGTTCGCACGGCCTGGAAGCTGTCCCGGGGACTGGCCGCATGGGCCGCGCTTCGCCTGCGACGACCGCAATAGCTGATCCCCGGCTCCCCTCGACCTACCGACGTCCGACCCGCCCCGCCACCGGCGCCGAAACCGTGAATGCGATGCGGTCGCCTTCTTTGCCGTAATGTCCACCCCAGCCGACGTTGATCGCGGCGACGGAGCCCCAGTCCAACGCACCCGCCGGCCCAGATGAGAATGGCGCGTGGCTGAATGCCTGCAAGGGAATGACGAGATCGGCCACGCCGGAGGCGGCAAGTGAGCGCCCCGTTTCGGCCCAGTACTGCACACCCTTGCTGTCGGTGACGATCACCAGAACCTGCGGCGCGGACGGCTGGCCTGCCGGCACGCTCAGTCGGAAGGTCAGGAACTCGCTGTCCGATAGACTGATCGGTTGATCGAAGCGCATCATCGCGAACAGGAAGGTGTCCACATCGCCCTTATTGAGCGTGCCGACAACCTCCCAGGCGTCCCCGGCCTGGCGCACAATGGCCGCCACATGCCGGCCGGCTGCGTGGGTGACGCCGGAGGGAGTCAAGGTCCGTTTCGTCACAGCAGGGATATCCCCAGGGGCAAGCGCACGGCGGCGCGGCTCCGCGCTTTTCTGGAACGTGAGCGCCACACCTGCGTACGGCTGCAGCGAGACCGCTATGCCCTCGGGGCCAGCCGCCTTCCGTCGTTCGCCCGACAGCGGGTCCCAGACCTCCCCCGGTCCTGAAGCGCAAACGGTCACCTGGCCTGACCATGCCGTCGCGCCGTCGTTGATGACAAAGAACACCTCACGCCCGCCGATGCGGCGATGGGTCACGCGGATGGGGGCCGACTGGTCGGTCATCGTCACCGCCGGCGCGATGATGCGGTCAAGCAGCGCGCCAAGCATGTGCTCGGAACCCGCGGGCACATGCACACCAATGCCGGATGCACCCACCGGACGAATCGCAATGCCGCCGGCGTCGCCGAAGATGGCCTGGGCCATTTTCACCACATCGGAAGCAGGGAACTCGCTCTCGCTGTTGGCCGGCCTGGCTCCGACCGAAATCAGAACTCCGCCGCCCTTGATGAACGCATCGAGCTTCTTCCAAGCGGCCATGGGCAGCGTGTCGGCATCAGGCAGAACCACCACTCGCCAGCGGAGCTTGCCATGGACGAGCGCCCCCTTCTCGACGCGCGCATCCATGATGGCCTTGCTGTCCACGCAGGTGAAGTCCCGCCGTGCACCATACAGAGCCTCCGATACGCGCCGGAAGGTCCGCTCGATGGCGACGGCCTCCGGGCTCTCGGTGGTCATGTATCGCGAGGGCCGGAAGCGCGCCCATACGCTCTCGATGGGATACACGACCGCAATGTCGGCAACCTGATGCCCGCCGGCGAGCATGGCGCTGCAGCGCCCGATGTAGGCATTGATCCGCCGAATCTGCTCGCCGGTCAGGTCTCGGAAAGTGTAGTAGCTCGTAATCGTGGTTATCCCACCGAGCATCAGGCGATTGCAGGTGCCTCGTATCTCGGCTTCGGTGACCACACGAACCGGGCGCGTATCCCCCTGGGCCCGGTACGTCTGGCTGAAGTCCGAGGTCTCGCACATGGTGACTGTCCGCCCCTCAAGATCGGCCACGCTGCCCATCATGCGCGCAATGAACCACGGCACCTCCGACGGGATGCTCGTCAGGCAATCTATGCTCGGCGCATCGAGCCTGCGCGCGCAGGCCATGAAATCGCCGTAGAGAGGAGCATGGTAGGACAGGTTCTCTTCAAACAGCAGATGGCCGCCCGATCGCAGGCCATGCTTGCCGCACCAGCGCTGGATCTGCCCGAAGAAGCTGTCGGACACCAGTTCACCGACGGTGAGCCAGAAATCATAGCGCGTCTTCATGGCGACCGCGTCATTGCCCGCGACCAGCAAAGCGAGCCGTTCCGTGATGTCGTATCCCCTGCGCGAGCGGAACTCGCGAGCCAGAACGGGCGACCATGGCAGCACGCGATACGGCATGCGCCGCAGGAACATGCTCATGAGCGATGGCTCGTCAGTGAACGTGCTGACGAAGTGCTTGCCGAGATTGGTGCCCAGGCGCCGGGCATAGGCGTCGTGTGTCACCTCGAGGAAGCGTGCAGTCGGCTCAGGCGCAAGCAGGTCAATGTACGGCAGCCTATCGCCGAAGCTGTTCGCCGCGTGGGTACCTTCATAGATTCGATCCTCGGTGATCGCCATCACATGCCGGCGGCCCGCTTGCGGCTGCCAGATCACCTTTCCGCCTGTCGGAGTGAGCCTGGTCATATGCGCCGTGTCCAACCGGTCGGCATCGAGAGGGATCGCCGCCGCGAGAAGCAGCTTGCCGGGAGGAACGGTCAGTTCCACCTTGTCACCCTCCGCGATGACATCCGCAATCAGGAGGCCTTGAGCTTCGTATTCGGGGTGCCCTTCAAGCGTGAGGCCATCCGCACTGCCCGACGGGTAGCCCTTCTCGTCGTAAAGCCACATGGACATGCCGGCTTTCCTGGCCTCGTTCACGGCACGGACGAATGCGGCCCATCGGGGCTCGCTGCGGAGATACTCCGTAAACGACACGTTGCAGACGACACCGCCGAAGCCCTGCTGAGCCAGCGTCCGAATCAGCGCATCCTGCGCCTGCGCATCATCGGGCCAGCCGTGGATGATCTTGAGCATCCGTGAGGATGCCGGCGGATCGGCGAAACGGTCTTCCAGCGACCGATCGGCGGACGGAAGCCGCACAGGCGCCGTCAACGTCTCCTCCGGAACCAGCGACACGTTCGGACCCATCATCCCTCCCGGACCTCCTCCATCGGTGACGCACACGGCGATGACGTTCTCGCCCCCGGCATTGACGACATCGGCCGCAACTCGGTAGGCGCGCTGGATCAGCACGGCCTGCGGCTTCGCCATGGATGTTTCGCCCACAAGCCGGCCGTTGACGAACGTCCGGTCGCCGTCGTCCACGCTGCCGAGCGTCAGGATCAACGGCTTGCCGGCCCACTCTTTGGGCACGACGACACGCTTCCGGTACCATGCAACGCCGTCATAGTCGGTCCACTGCGTGCCGGCCTTCGGCTTCGGAGGCATTCCAGGACGCGGGTCGGTAATCCCCTGCGGCTCCCAGTAGCCGGGCGCCTTCAGCGACTTCCATGCGCTGTCGTCAGCTTTCGGCAAGTGCCAGCCAAGATTCTCGCCCATCGCTTCAGGGTCCGTTCGGAATCGCCACGGCCCGTTCAGGTTGTCGAAGTCGGGCGTCAGGGTCAACGGCTTCTCCGGGGCGGTCGCCTGTGGCATGGCCCATGGGGCCAGAGAGACCAGAGCGAGCCCCGGCTCGGCGGGAGCCTCGCCCTCCCATCGAGGTGGCATGGCCCATGGGGCCAGAGAGACCAGAGCGAGCCCCGGCTCGGCGGGAGCCTCGCCCTCCCATGGATGTGGCATGGCCCATGGGACCAGTGAGACCAATGTGATAGCTGCAATGAGGGTTTGTGTGTCCAACCCAATCCAACTACCCCTCATGGAGCGCCTCCAGCATCGCTTCGATATTCTCGGGCCTGGCATCGCCGGGGATGGCATGGGCCGGCGCGGCGATGAGCCCGCCATCCCTGCCCACGATCTCGATGAGCCGCCTGACCTCGTCCCTCACCTGCTGAACGGTGCCATACGGCAACGTTCGCTGGGTGCTGATGCCGCCAAAGAAGGTCGGATCACGACCGTACTCTCGCTTGGCCTGTTCCACGTCTATCACCTCGGGCTGAAACGGGTTGAACACATCGAGCCCGCACGCGATCAGGTCCGGGAACAGCTCGTCCACCTTGCCGCACGAGTGGATGAAAACGCGCTTGCCGTGTGCCTTGACCGCGGCGTACATGGCGCAGACGTGCGGCCTGATCTCCTGCCAATCGTCGGCAGGAGCCGTTGAGAGCATCGCCAGGCAGTTGTCGATCTTCCCGGCGAATGCCGCATCGCCCACATAGTCTACTCCGCATACCGCGCGTACGCAGGCTGCGTAAAGCCCACCTCGAACGGCGTCCAATCCGGCTGCCGGTGTTCGATCGAAGCGATCACTCTCTCGCGGTTGGTCATCGTGTCCTCACCGGACGGCCTGTCGTGCACTGAGATAGGCAAGCCCCATCCAGTCTGCACGTATGATACTCCATGCCGCCGGCAACCGGGTATCGCGCGTCAAGGACGGCGTTGTAACCACGTGGGTGAATGATGCCGAATACCGATTGACGGGACAGGAGAAGTCGGGCCAGGCAGCGACTTTCGTGTACGACAATGCCGGGAACCTGACCGAGGGCTACGGGCTCATCACGATACTTTCCCCGAAGGAGGTGGTTCCCGATGACGGCGACGAGGACCGAGCCTGAGACGCTGCTCGACTGCATAGCATTCAAGCGCGCGGCTCAGGAGCGGATCCACTCAGAGACTGCCGGCATGACACATGCGGAGTTTGCAGAGTACCTTCGACGCAACCTGGCTTCGGGACCGTTTGCGCAGTGGTTCGACTCTCTCGACGAGCACGGACCCGGCCGAAGCGAGAAGCCGCCCGGAACATGACCGTGAAGCATCACGTGGGGAGCAATCCCCCGACGATGGCTTACGATGCGGCCAATCGTCTCGTGACCATGCAGCAGGGCTCGAACATCGGGACGTACACGTTCGACGCCAACGGCAACATGACCGGCGAGCGGATTGACGCCATCGGCGTCCTAACCACATGGGTCTACGACGGCGAGAACCGGCCCATCAACGAGATACGCTCCAGTTCCGTCCGGCACACGTATACCTACGCGCCGGACGGCCTGCGGCGCAGCGCGCATCACGGAGGCACGGCCAACCCCGTCGCGTTCGTCTGGGACGGCGACGACCTGCTCAACGAGTACATCGGCGGGAGCGTCTCGTGCCGCTACGATGACCTCGATGGGGAAGTCCTCTCCGAGAAGCGTGGGGCGAACCGTTACCTCTACGTCCCCGATCCTCTGGGCAGCCTCAACCACCTCCTCGACACCGGCCAGACCATCGCGGGCGCCTACACGTTCTGGCCCTACGGCGAGGTCCAATCCCACACCGGCCCCGACACGCCCCTGCAGTTCGCAGGGGCGTTGGGATACTACACCGGGACCGTTAATCGTGCGTACGTTCGGGCAAGGTGGTACCGGCCTGATCTGGGAAGGTGGCAGACGGTGGATCCGTGTCGCCCCGACGAAGACGAGGCGAGCCTTTATGAGTACGCCGGAGGTACTCCGTTCGTTGCGGTGGATCCCAGCGGGCTGGAGTTCATCTCGTGGTGCTGCGTGAAGATCCGCGGCCGCTGCTACGGGTGCTGCAAGGCCGAACCGAAATGCCCGCCAAGGCGGCGTCGGCCCGCCCCAAAACCGAGTCCCCCGCCGCCGCCATGCCCGACGGCCCCCTGCGCACCGTGGGAGGCGATCTTCCACTCCTGCGGAATGGCCTGCCGACAGAAGGGCGACCCCACGGGCGGTTGGTGCAGCGACTGCTGCCAGGACCTCCGCGAACTTATCCCTGACAACATGAACAGGGATGCCTGGTTCAACCGCTATCGCGCCGGTCGGAATGAGGGCTTTGCTCGGCGTTGCAGAGCCCGATACTGCTGTGCTCGGGCCCGGCTGGTGTCTGAAAGGCGCGTCCACTGCAAGGGTGTATCACTACTCGCTGTCCGCTATGGCGATGCGTGGTGCTGCCGTGGACCTGGGCATGCCGGGCGGCGCATTCGATGCGACGTGGGAGCTCTACCCGTCCCACGACGGAAGGCGGTGGCTCCACTGCGTTGGCCGGCAGAGCGAGGACCGCTTGCGGCCATCAAGAGCGTTGTACGTGGGCGACTGGGGTGGGCAGGCACGCCGCCTGGGCAGATGGACGCTCCGGCCCGGAACGCGAGGTCCTGAGCGCTTCTCGTGGGTGCCCGGTGACCGTGCCATCGGCTTCATGGTCAACCATCGCCTGTACAGAGCCACCATCCCAGAACGGCCCTGACCGAGAGGGGCCAGAGCTGCGCGTGTGAGCCAATCCTGAACCGATCGTGTCCTCCGAGACGCGTAAGGGAGGGCTCAGTCCGATGTGCTACTGCCTCTCCTCCTGCCTCGTCCTCCATGACGACTTCGCCTTCCTGGATCGCGCGATCCAGTCTGTCTGGGAGGCAGGGCCGGTGTTCGCGTTCGTCTCGTGCTTGCCGTGGCACGGGGAGGCGGGGGACTGGGAGCGGGCGGCGCGGATTGCGGAGGAAGCCGGGGCGGAGGTGGTCCTCGGCGATTGGCCATCGGAGGAGGATCACCGACGGTTCGCCCTCGCCTATCTCGCCGAGAAGGGCTTCACGCGCGCGCTCATACCGGACTGAGATGGTCCTCCCCGTATTGTTGGTCAGCCGACCCGGCGAGCTTCACAATGCCCCTGCCTCACCCGGGCCATCCTCGCCAAGTCCTGCGTCGGTTTCGGCCGAAGCGGTCGAGCATAGTCGGAACATTCTGCGCCCATCATCGTCGAACCGAGCGTGCAATGTGAGAACCGTAATGCCGCGTGACAACCGGTCCCTGGACCGTTGAGGTACCCCCCGACGCGAGAGCCGTGGCGCTAAGCACCGGAGGACATTACACCATCCAGAAGGAGGATGATCATGCACTACCGATCCGGATTGGCGGCATGTGCGGCCATGATGCTGCTGGCCGCGACGGTCCGGTCCTCACCCGAGCCTGCGAAGCGCGGGCTCAACGGTTCCGCGCAGTACGGCTCCCTGCCCATGGCGTTCGAGCCGAACAAAGGGCAGACTGACCCATCGGTTGCGTTCGTCGCACGGGGAAGCGGATACGCCGTGTTCCTCCGCCCGACAGATGCATCCATCGTCCTGATCCGGCATCAGACGCGCACCAAGAATGGAGAACCGGCAACGTTCTCCACCGATGCGTTCCGCATGTCTCTCGTCGGTGCGGCGAATGATGCCACAGGTGTAGGGTCTCAACCGTTGCCGGGCAAGGTGAATCACCTGATCGGCAACGATCCCAGCAAGTGGATCACAGGCGTGGAGACCTATCGGTCGGCCCGGTTCGACAACGTGTATCCTGGCATTGACGTGGTCTACTACGGAACCAACAGAAACCTGCAGTACGACTTTGTCGTGAGCCCTAAGAGCTCGCCGGAGACCATTCGACTGGCATTCGAAGGCGCGAGCGTTCGGACAACCGAGCAGGGCGAGCTGGAGGTCAAGGCCGGCGAAGCGACGGTTCGTTTCACCAAGCCTGTGGCCTATCAGGAAACCGGCGGTCGGAAAACGTCGGTCAAGGCGGAGTGGAAGGTTGCGGCGGAGGCCGGCGGCACATCGCAGGCGGGGTTCACGATCGGCGACTACGATCGCACGAAGCCGCTGGTGATTGACCCGCTCCTGTGGTACTCGACGTACCTTGGCGGCGCCTTGAACGACGAATGCCTCGACATTGACCTCGGAGACTCGGGAGAGGCATTCGTAACAGGCGCCACGGCGTCCATTGACTTTCCGACCCTTCCGTTTGTTGTGCAACCCCTGCACGGCGGCAACATAGATGCATTCGTGACGAAGTTCAACGCCGCAGGCAGCCTGCTAATCTATTCGACATACCTCGGCGCTCCGGGTGATGAAGTCGGCTATTCCATTCGCAAAGATGGGATTGGCCGTGCTTATGTCTGCGGCTTCACGGACAGCGCCGCCTTCCCGGTGACGCCGGGATGCTTCAGGCCCATCCTGAGCGGCATGCGCGACTGCTTCGCAACAGTCCTGGAGAATACCGGTGCGGCGTTGGTCTATTCGACCTTTGTCGGCGGCAGCTCCAACGACGAAGCCCGCGAAATACGCCTGACCGGCAGAACCTCATCTGTCGGCGCACCGCACTTCGCCATCACCGGCTACACTGCGTCGAACAACTACCCCACGACGCCCACTGGGTTCCAGCCCACGTGGCAAGGCAATGAAGATGCCATCTACACGGAGATCGGACTCTCCACGCAAGGCGGCGAGGGAGACCTTTTCTACAGCACGTATATCGGATCGGAAGGCTGGGAGAAAGGCCTCTGTATGGACACGAGACCGTCCGGCGTGGCCTACATCGGCGGTGTGACCGAGTCCCCGCAGTTTCCGGTTTCTTTCAACCCGTTTCAGCCTGCCATCGGTGGGGCCAAGGATGGCTTTGTATTCGTCCTTGACCCGTCGTTGCCGGGTGCCGGCGGCATGCTCTACTCCAGCTATCTTGGAGGGGCATCGGATGACGAAGTGCGCGGCATCGTTTTCGAGCCCGTCGCAGCCATGTGCCTGACAACGGGCATGACCACGTCGAACAACTTCCCGGTGACCGCCGGAACCATGCAGACGCTGCTCGCCGGCGGCAGCGATGCGTTCATCTCCAAGATCGATCCTGCGAATGGTGGTGTTTCCGATCTCTTCGCCTCGACCTACATGGGCGGCGCAGGAGACGACTACGGGAACGACATTGACCAGGACAATACCGAGCCATGGATCGTCGGCACGACGTGTTCCGACAACTTCCCGGTCACATCTGGCTGCTTGCAGCCGCTCCTGGGCGGTCCGAGCGATGCCTTTGTGGCTCGTGTACTTCCGAATCTCACCGCCGCGATCTACAGCACCTATTGGGGTGGCGAAGACAGCGATGAGGGTTCGGGCATCCGGCTCGACAAAGATGCCAACGCTTATGCTTGCGGCCTGACGTGGTCGCTGGCTTTTCCGGTGACGTCGAACGGCTACGATCCAACGCCGAATGGCGGCACCGATGGATGGGTAGCCAAGTTCGGCATTGGCAGAGCCACGGATCTGGCGGTTTCGTCGGCCGCAGGCCGCATCGGCGAGCCGGTCACTCTGAAAGCCCGTCTCACCTACAGCATGAACAACAGCCCCGTGGCCGGCAAGTCCGTGGACTTCTATATTGATGGCGTCCTTGTTGGCAGCGCCACAACCGACTCCTTCGGATGGGCGACTCTGCCGTGGACGATTGATGAGGGAAGCGGCGCCGGCGCACGCACGATCGAGGCTTCATTTGCCGGCGACGCGTCAGCAGGACCCAGCAACGGCCATAACACACTGACCGTCAGCGAGGCCCCGACGTGGGTGATGGTGCTCGACCAGACGGGCACCATAACCGAGACCGTCCAGTTGCGCGCATGGCTGTATAGGACCTATGACAACGCCGCGGTCGTGGGGCGAACGATCACGTTCAGCATTGACGGCTCCACGGTCGGCACAGGCGTCACTTCAACATCGGGGCGCGCAACTTACAACTGGGTCATCACGCCCGGCAACGCCACGCGGACCATGACGGACGACTTCGCCGGCGATGCCGCGTACCTCGCCTCGGCGGGCAGCGGCACGCTAACCTGCCAATCGTGGGACACCAAGATGTATGGCGTGGACCGCAGCGGCAAGATCACCAGCTATCAGGTGTTCCGAGCATGGCTTTATCGGCTCGACAGCACACCGGTGGTCGGCAAGACCATCTCCTTCTATCTCGACGGCACGCTCCTCGGCAGCGACACGACGATCTCTACGGGTCGCGCACAACTGGGCTATACCATAGAGGATGGATCAGGGGCCGGTACGCGAACGATCTTTGCCGAGTGGGTGGGCGACGCCGGCTATTCGGCAAGCTCCTGCACCAACACGCTCACCGTCACTCAGGCCGACCCGTACATCTGGGTCCAGCCGCGAAGCGTCCCGCTTGGAGGTGCGGCGAACCTCTACGCCTACTTCCGACGCCTGAACGACTACCAGCCCCAGGTCGGCAAGACGGTGGACTTCAAGGTAGACGGAACCGTGGTCCAGACGGTCGTCACCGGCTCAGCCGGAGATGCCGGCATAGCTCGGTACGTCTACACCACCGTTGAACCCGTGGGCACCCACACCATCCGCTGTGAGTTCTACGGCGACGCATGGGTGGCGGCGGGCTATGGAGAGGCGCCCCTGAGGATCTACTGACATCTGAACCGACAGCGCCTCGCAGGCGCCGCGTCGGGTAGTGCGGGCGCACCGACCGATCGGCTTGTGACACACGGACAGCGACGTCGCAGCCGGTGGGCCGGTGCGCCCTTGCGATTGGTCGCCGGACGCCGGGATGCTTGTGGCCCACGGAGACTGGCATTCGGCGTGGGAGCACCGGCGATTCGCCCCGAGCATATGGGACGCCGCTTCCGTCAGGTCGACTCCCGGTCGTCGCGGCGCGGTCGTATCGTGGTTGTTGGGGGAATGGCATCCAGCGGGGTTCGAGGTGACTGATGACCAGTGTGAAAGTGATCGTCGAGCGCCATGACGATGGCTACGTGGCATATCCGCTCGGGAGCGTCAACCACCTCCTCGACACCGGCCAGGCCATCACCGGAACCACCACGTACTTCCCGTACGGCGAAGTCCAATCCCACACCGGCCCCGACACGCCCATGCAGTTCGGACTGAACCAAGCCGATGGCATGGGAGCATTCAGGACGTGAAGGACCACGGGCAGAGCAAAGGATTCAGGGATATACTGGCGACGCCGGGACTCCAGCCAGCGAGGTCAGCAAAGATGGGTGTTCCGACGGTTGAAGGCACATATAGCGACGGCGCGATCACGTTGGTCGAGCGTCCCGAGGGAGTGCGGCGAAGGAGCGACACGATGATACGACAGTCGGCATGGATTGCTGCCGTGGTGTGCACGCTGATGGCGTCACCGGTGGCGTGGTCCCAGTCCAGCGTGCGACTGCAGAGCGGGGCCGCCGTCACGCGTGGCGACAAGAAGCTGGCCGCGCCGAGGCCTGGCCTGGCGCTGAAGTTCGGCGATCTCATCGTCGGCCCGGCTTCGATCGGGTGGGATGGATCGTCTCGGATCCGAGCGCTGAAAGGCGCGCGGGCGGAACTGGTCAGGCACGCGCCTGAGGCCGAATGGGCTCTGCGGCTCCGTTCGGGCACGCTCATCGCAGACACCGCATCCGGACGTCAGGGCTTCGCTCTGCTCCTTCTAGGCCACGCGGTAGCCGGTGCGCCATCGTCCACCGCGCTCTGCCCATTCTGTGGTATTGATGCGGTGCTAGGTTCGGCATCGGGCATCGCGCTGGAACCGGCGGCGCTCCAGAGGCTCCACGAGCACTGGTTCGGCCCGAGGCTGGAGCAGGCATAAAGCCCTACCCGCTCCTATCGCCGCTCGCGGCTCTGATACTTCGGCTGCGCCGCGCCCCCCGCACCATTGCAGTTATGGCTGCCCGACGGCACGTACAGCGCGGACGCAGCCGGGTCGGTCGTATGTGGGTGGATCAAGCTGGCGCTGCATCGCCCAGATGCGAGATCCCTCGGGGAGCTTGCCTGTCAGAAATCAATGGCGCATCGCGCAGTGGCACCATGCCTGCCCCCTCCCTGATCCTCCATGACGACTTGGCCTTCCTGGATCGCGCCATCCAGTCTGTCAGGGAGGCCGGACCGGTGTTCGCGTTCGTCTCACGCTTGCCGTGGCATGGGGAGCCGGGCTACTTCAGCCACCCGGCACGGTTGTAGAACGAGATGCTGTAGGCGACGCTCTGGGTGAGCATGGAGTAGGTGGACCAGATGAGCTCGGCAGCGAACTCGCCGAGGATGACGCCTATGGCCACCAGGCGCAGGCGCTCGTAGCCCCGCAGGCCGTAGTAGCGCTGGACGGAGAGCTTGACGATGAGCACCAGCATGAGCCCGAACCAGCAATAGTCTATGCCGTAGTTCATGGAGAGCGCGTAGCCGACGGGATGAAGCGGGAACCCGGGCGTCTGGAAGCGGACCGCATCGAGGAGGAGCACGATGCCGAACCCCGCCAGCATGGCCAGGGGTGCGGCTGGACCTCCCGCTTGCGGCTGTTCGGCAATCGTGCGCGCCGCCGCTCCCGGCTCGCCCCACCCCGGCTGCGCACCGTGGATGTATCCTCTCAGCGCATAGGCGCCGTTGCCGAACGCCGTCCCCAGCACGAACGCCGCAACGATGGTCCAGAAGATGGTCCGAGCCGGTATGCCCGATGTCTGGCCGATCTTGAACGCTTCAAGCTGATAGGGCATGGGATGCGAGCGGTGGATGCGATTGGCCACGAAGAAGAGATGGTAGAGCTTCACGGTGGCCGCCTCGGGCAGCGCTTTGAACCCCGCGACGCCGAGAAGGACCTGATGAGGCCCGAGGAATGCCATTTCGTGGATCGGCGGGCCGACCTGCGCCCTCATGCGGGTCAGCACGACGCTGAACACGAGGAATACGCCCACATAGCCGACGACCAATCCCGGCTGCAGTCCCATGGCATAACCCAGCGCGGCCAATCCGCCGACACAGGCGATGAGCCCGATCAGGCTGCCGCGCGGCTTCACCTCCGCATCGTCGAAACCCGTGTTGCGCAGGATATGCCGCCAGAGCTCGCGCAGGTAGCCCCTCGATGAGGCAATGGCCCCGACAAACAGCGCGAACACAGCCCCCCACGTCTGTTCGCTGAAGTAGGGCGCCGCCGGCACGAGCCATCCGCCGCCGAACACGCCTTGCTCGTAGCCGTACATCTCCATGCCGAACTGGAGCGCCTTGCGCGCGAAGAAGAAGAACACGCACGAGAAGAGCAGGTCCGTGGGCATGAACAGGCCGATGGCCGCCATGTAGGGGAACAGGCCCACCGAGGTCCAGCCCAGCGAGACCCAGGGCGGATTGCTCATGCTGGGGATCAAATCAACCAACCGGCCCGCCAGGAAGCGCACATTCACCGCCGGCAGGGTAGGATAGAGGAACGCGAAGCCGTTGAGCATGTCAATGGCAAAGATGACACCGAACCCGGACCAGAGGAAGCCGCTGCGCCATGCGGGCGATTCGGGCTTTGTCAGGAGCAAGGGGACCTGGATGATGGGGAACGAGAGCTTCTCGCGGCGTGTCCACTGCTCGCGCATGAGCGCATTGATGCACAGCATAGCGCCGCACATGAGGCCGAACAGCGCCGTCCATGCCGCGATGGGCTTCGCCCAGACGATCATGCGGGTGAGGAAGTGAGCAAGCCCGTATCCGCCTCGGCGGTAGTCCTCAAGCTCTGCCGGATCGGTCAGGTAAAACCACGCCGGCAGATGGGGCAGCACATGCTCCTTCTCCCACGCGTTACGATCCGCGAAGAGGGCGTAGGTCGGGATGTACATGGCGTTGACGTAGGTCCACTCGGCGCACATGGCGTTGGCCACCGAGAGGAAGACATAGATGAGCGCCAGCTCCCATCCGGCGAGCGCGAACCGGGGCGTCCAACGCCGAAGGCCGACGTTCGCAACCGCGAGAACCATGAGCGCGCACACCGGCGGCACGAGCAGCGAGAAGATGATGTCGCTGAGGATCTCCACCGACCAGTAGGCCGTAAATGGCAGCAGCACAATGGCGATCAGCAGGGCGCGCCATGGCCCCCGGCGGCGCCAGGGCATGGGATGGGCATCTTCGGGGTCAGCAGGCATGGGGTTGGGTTCGGCGCTGCAACGGCAAATCCCTTGCCCTTCAATGAGCACGCCGCCCTACGGGCGTTTGTCGGCTCCTGGCCGCATTATTGCCCTGCCAATGCAGGACCCCGCTGCAGCCGGCTCGAAAACATGACTGATACCTCTGCAGTGACCGGTCCAACGAAGTCGGAAAGGACATCAAACCAATGGGGAACCATGCGCATTGCGACTGCTGCCTGTCGAGGCGGCAGTGCCTCCAGTACGTCGGCTCGGCGGCCCTCGCCACCGGACTGATCGGCAAGGCTCTTGAGCCGGCGCTCGGCCAGGCGAAGCCTGCTGCCGCAGACGAACACATTCCGGTCGAAACGCTTCGGCCGCATCCCACGGTCCGCATCACTGCTGCCATCCTCCAGATGCCTCGCCCATACTGGCTGGGATGGCCTGGGACCACGTATGACCTTGACCGCTTCCAGAAACTCTATCGCTCGCAGGCCGACGCATCGGCGAAGAGGCTCGGGATCGCCCTCGACCTGCTGCCGGACCCGATCCAGGACGAGCATGGCTACGCGTCACTCGTGCAGCGCGTCAAGGAGCAAAAGCCGGATGCTCTCCTGATCATCCTCCAGCACATGAGCTGCTGGGGCTGGGCGGATCGGCTGAGCCGCGACGCCGGTGTCCCGCTGCTGATCTTCTCCCCTATCGGCACGTCATTCACCGGACACGTGATCGGCTTCTCGCGCCGCCCGGGCGTGTACGTCGCCTCGACGCTCGAATGGGCCGGCGTGGAAGCAGGTTTCCGCATGGTCCGTGCCAAGCGCCTTTTCGAGGAAAGCCGCATCCTCTGGATCCACGGCAATCAGCGTGGCGAAACGGTTCTGGACCATCTCGGGACCAAGGTGCGCCAGATACCGCGAGACATGTTCAACCAGCTCTTCGACACCGTTCCGGCAACGCCGGAGGTCAAGGACATCGCCGCAGACGGACGCCGACACGCCAAGAAGATCGTTGAGCCGACCCCGCAGGACAGCATCAACTCGGCGCGCGCCTATGTGACCGCCAAGCACCTGCTGCGTCAGGAGAAGGCGAACGCCCTGTCCATGGACTGCCTGGGCATGGTCGGAGCCAAACTGGTACCCACGCCGCCATGCTTCGCATGGACGCGCCTCCAGGACGAGGGCATCACCGCAGGATGCGAAGCCGACCTGTTCGGCGCCACGTCGCTCATGCTCACCAGCTACCTCCTGGGGCGAACAAGCTACATGAACGACCCGGTGGCGGAGACCTACAAGAACCTGCTCATCACCGCCCACTGTACCTGCGGCACACGCATCGCGGGCTTCGACAAACCGCCCGCGCCCTATATCCTGCGCAACCACTCGGAATCGGCCCTGGGCGTCTCGACGCAGGTTCTCTGGCCCGTCGGCCAGCCGATCACCCTCATCAGGTTCACGGGCCCAGGCGAAATCATCATAGACACCGGCAAGGTGGTCAGCAACGTTAACACGCCGCCCGCCGGTGGATGCCGCACTTCCCTCGAACTGGCTATGGACGACATCGAAGATGTGCGCGATGTATTGGGCTTCCACCAGTGCGTCACGCTGGGCAACCACAGGCGCGAGGTCGAGTCCTGGGCGCAACTCTATGGGCTGCGCGTCGTCCATTCACCGCGCTATGCGCCGCAGCCTGCGGAGGTGGGAGCATGATTCGCAGAATCGCGCTAGTGGCAGGGTTGGCTGCGCTCTTCGGATGGACGGCGATGGGCAGGATGGACGCAGTGGTTCAGGCAAAGTCGGTCGAGTTTGGCTCGCCGGCAGCGCAGCCTTCGCGCATGGACGCCGATGGGTCCATTATCGAGGACTGGGGCAAACTGACCTTTACGGTGGCCGGCGAAGGCATACCCGCGACAGGCCCGGTTTCCGTCGAGGCGATCAAGCTCGATGGCGTCGTGCCCGCAGCGATCAGGCGGGCCACGCGAGGGCCGCTCGCGATCACGACCACAGCTTTCCGAAGCCCAACGTACCCTGCCGGCACGGACGTCGTGACGCTGCAGATCAAGAACACAACGGCCAGGCCCGTCAGCGCGAAACTCGGCGTGCCGCTGCCCGATGGCGCGCGCGTCGGAAGGCGCACGGTGATGCTGGCCGGACGCATCATCCTGACGCTTCCCATGCCTGTGGAAGTGGACGTCAAGAAGCGCGAATGGGGCTCCGACGACGACTCCACACCCATGCCGGGCTGGGGAAAACCCGACGTGCCGTGCGACCCGGCCTTCCGCAACATACGGGCCGGCATGAACGGAGTGCCCATTGTCTACCGCTTCTCCGTTCAGCCCGGCTCATCTCACGATGTCGTCCTTGGCCTCTGCGAGAGCCATTGGGAATCGTCAGGCATGCGGCCCGTCATCCTGACGGTCGAGGGGGCGTCGCCGCTAACCGTGGATCCGCTGGCGCGGTGGGGTCGCCATAAACCGGGTGCGCTGCTCTTCGCAGGCAAAGACGAGAACGGCGACGGAACGCTCGTCGTCTCGGCGCTTCCGGCCCCCGGCGCACCGGACCGGAACCCCATCCTGAATGTGATATGGATGTTCCCGTCAGGCACCAACCCGAACCTGGAGCAGGTCATCCTTGGCCGGATGAATGCGGCGGCGACCCGCATGGTTGATGTTGGCGGCCCCAACGATCAGTCGCTGTATCTCGCCGGCAAAGCGGAGTACAACCTGTCGCTGCCGGCCAATGGCTCCACCGAGCTCGCATTCTTCGTCGGTGCCGTCGGAGGCAGCGCGCCCATGCCCGGCAAGAGCGGCTGGACGGTCGAGACACTGCGCAAGGCGGCGATTGACGTCAATCGTGACTGGAAGGACAGGTAAGCAGCCACCGAATAGGAGGCAGGCGAACCATGAACCAGGACGAGCAACACCTTAACCTACTCTCGTTGTTTCACTACATCATGGCAGGCCTGACGGCGCTGATCGCCTGCATTCCGATCATCCATGTCGTCCTCGGGATCCTCATGATCACCGGCCAACTGGATGAGGCTCAGCCGCCGCCGCCAATCGTGGGATGGATGTTCCTGATCATGGGCGCGGTCTTCGTGCTGCTCGGCTGGACAGTCGCGATACTGACTGCCGTTGCCGGAGCCCGGCTGAAACAGCGTCGGTCGCGAGTGTTCTGCATGGTTGTCGCAGCGCTGCAGTGCCTCAACATGCCGCTGGGCACGATACTCGGGGTGTTCACACTGATCACCCTCAGCCGCCCATCGGTCGTCGCCATGTTCGAGGGTCCGCCGCCTACCCAGCCATGATATGCCGGCAGCAAGCACGTTATCCTCCTCCGATCGGGTGATCAAACGTGCCACGTCTTGCCGAGCTAGCGGAACGATCAGGGCTGCACGCGCCATGCCGCAGTGGTCTCAGTCCAGTCGCTGCAGAAAACGTCCGTCTGCTCCAGCACCGTCTGCGTCGCCTTGTCCTGCTTGTCCGGCGGATAGTCGTGCTTACGCAGGACTCGCTTGACGAGCACGCGGAGCTTGGCGCGGACGTTCTCGCGCAGCGTCCAGTCTATCGTCACGTTGTTCCGCACGGTCTCGACGAGCTCACGCGCGATGGCACGCAGCGTCTCGTCGCCGAGCAGCTTGACCGCGCTGTCGTTCGTCTCCAGGGCGTCATAGAAAGCCAGCTCGTCCTCGGACAGCCCGAGCGCCTGGCCTCGGGCGTTTGCGTCCCGCATGTCCTTGGCGAGCCGGATGAGCTCCTCGATCACCTGGGCCGCCTCGATGGTGCGGTTCTGGTAGCGGCAGATGGTTTGCTCCAGCATCTCGGCGAAGGAGCGGGCCTGTACGACATTCTTCCGACGACGCGAGCGGAGCTCGCCCTTGAGCAGCTTCTGCAGCAACTCGACCGCGAGGTTGCGCTGCGGCATGCCCTGCACCTCGGACAGGAAGTCGTCCGAGAGGATCGAAACATCAGGTTTCTTGAGCCCTGCCGCGGCGAAGATGTCTTCCACGCCTTCGGGAGCAACGGCGCGCGCGATGATTTGCCGGACCGCGTCATCAAGTTCCTCCTCCGGCCGTGCGTCGCCCGGCGCGCGCTTGGCGAGAACCGCCTGGACGGCCTGGAAGAACGAGACTTCGTCCCGAATGCGGAGGGCCTCATCGTGCGGCACCGCCAAAGCGAAGGCTTGCGACAGGTCGCGTACCGCATGGATGA
>DYKI01000246.1 GCA_020722705.1 Chthonomonas calidirosea
GGAGGAGGAAGGGAAGCATCATGAACGCACTACGCTCAGGTTCGCACAGGGCCTACGGCCTCGCCGCCATGGCTGCGGCATTGCTCGCTATCGTTGCCGTGGCCTCCACGAGAGGAAGCGGGGTCCAGGCATCACGCAAGAAGATCGCGGGGGAGCAGCGCGCAGCCGTCAGCCGCCAGGAAACGCCCGGCGCGCTGCAGATCATGGACAAGTCCGGCAAGCCCGCGGGGTTCTGTCCCCTGAAGCATACCGATGTGGTCGCCGACATTGCGGGATACGTCTCGCGTGTCACGGTGACCCAGCAGTTCGCTAACCCATCCCGAGAACCCATCGAGGCGATCTATACCTTCCCGCTCCCTGAGGATGCGGCCGTGGATGACATGACCATGGTGATCGGCAAGCGGGTCGTCAAGGGGCAGATCATGCGTCGTGAGGACGCCAGGGTCGTCTACGAGGAAGCTAAAGCGCGCGGACAGGCCGCCGCCCTGCTCGATCAGGAGCGCCCCAATATCTTCACGCAGGCCGTGGCCAACATCATGCCCGGCAGCGACGTGAAGATCACCATCAGCTACGTGAACCTGCTGAAGTATGAAGAAGGGCGCTACGAGTTTGCGTACCCCATGGTGGTTGGCCCGCGGTTCACCCCGAACGGCGGCTATCGTCGTCCGGGCGAGAGGGGCGTTCCCAGCAAGGACAAGGTGATCTATGGGGACCCGGGCAAGACCTCGGTCGTGACCGATGCCGACAAGATCACGCCTCCGATCACCCCTCCGGGCACGCGGGCGGGCCATGACATCGCGATCACCATAAACCTGGACGCCGGCCTCCCGCTTCGGGAGGTGAAGAGCGCGCTGCACAAAGTGAACATCCGATCGGTCGGCCCGAACCGAGCGGTGATCAAGCTGCAGGACGAGAAGACGATCCCGAACAAGGACTTCGTGTTGCGATACACCGCAGCCGGCTCCGAAATGGCTGAGGGCATCTTGACCTACGTCAAGCCCGACTCCGATGGGGGATACTTCACGCTCATCATGCAGCCGCCCGCAGCGCCTCCCCAGGACATGGTATCGCCCAAGGAGATGGTCTTCGTCATTGACCAGACCGGCTCGCAGAGCGGCTGGCCCATCAAGAAGGCCAAGGAGACGATGGCCCGGTGCCTGAAGGGACTCAACCCCCAGGACACGTTCCAGCTCATCGGCTTCACCACCGAGGTATTCCCGTGCTTCGAGCACCCGGTGCCGGCCACGAGGGACAACATCGAGAAGGCGCTGAAGTGGCTGGAGCCCATCGAAGGCAGGGGCGGCACCGACATCCTCAAGTCGGTGGACTACGCGCTCCAGATACCGCGCGATCCGGGGCGGCTGAGGATCATCTGCTACATGACCGACGGCTATGTCGGCAACGACATGCAGATCATCGAGTACATCGGCAAGCACCGAGGAGAGGCGCGCATGTTCCCCATGGGCATCGGCAACTCCGTCAACCGGTTCCTCATCGAGGGGATGGCCCGCGAAGGCAAGGGCGCGCCCGACTACGTGTTCCTCGACGCTCCTGGCGCCGATCACGCCGACCGGTTCTACCGTCGCATATCGAGCCCGCTGCTCATTGACGTCTCGATTGACTGGGGCGGCCTGCCTGTGGAGGAGGTCTATCCGCGTCACATCCCCGACGTCTTCACGGCCCAGCCGGTCATCGTGAAGGGCCGCTACACTCGCGCTGCAGAAGGCTACGTCACCATCAGCGGAACCCTGCGAGGCAAGCCATGGAGCCGCCGGATCAAGGTGAGTCTGCCTCCGGCGGATGCCGACGGCAGCGCCATTGCGACGCTGTGGGCTCGCGAGAAGATCGAAGACCTGCAGCGGCAGGACTGGGTTGGCGCGCAGACGGGCAATCCCAGGGGCGACATCAAAGATGCTATCGTTCGGGTTGCTCTGGAGCATCGGCTCATGAGCCAGTACACCTCCTTCGTCGCCGTCGAGCAGAAGGTGGTCAACGTGGGCGGAAAGCAGCGGACCGTGGACGTGCCGGTCGAGATGCCCGAGGGGGTGTCCTATGAGGGCATCTTCGGCGAGGCGCGGGACGAGTTGGGAGCCAAAGAGATGGTGTTGGCCCGATCGTCCGGACGCGGAGCCGCGATGGGTGGAGGCGGCTTTGGAGGCACGGCATACAGCCTTTCGGTGCCTGCGGTCGCTCCTGCGGGCGCCGCCGCCGGTCGTATGCGGGCCGATCGTAACGAGACGCTGGGTCGGGTTCTGGGCAAGGAAGTTCTCTCGGAGCAAGGCAAGAAGGCCCTCGAACGCATGAAGCCCGAGGAGCGACGCGCAACGCTGCGCGAGGCCAAGCTCACGAAGGAGCTTCGCGACCGGTTGGCCAAGGGCTTCAAAGGCAAGCTGGAAATCCAGGTCTGGCTCGCCGAACTGCCCGCCGACGGGCTGAAGCGGCTCAAGGAGGCCGGCTTCGTCCTGGGCGCGGAGCTTCGGCCGAAGAAGCTCCTGCTCGGTACCATTGCAGCAGACAAGCTCGATGCGCTGATCGCGCTGGACTTCGTCCGGGCCGTCGAGACGCCGAGGATGCGCTGACCGTCTGAACCGTGCTCCCCGTTGAGGCGTGCCGGCCACAGGCAATAGGTTCTGCCGGGGGAGGGAGAGTGCCGATAACTTCCCTCCCCGTTGACCGGGGTAAGCCACAGGAAAATGTCCCACGCCCCCCTTTGGGCGCGCGGGGGCAAGGGGGAGGGGGGAATCGCATAGCCCTCACCCAACCTCTCCCGCGC
>DYKI01000069.1:0-14496 GCA_020722705.1 Chthonomonas calidirosea
AGCGCCCACCTCCTGAGGCGCCTCAAGCGATCAGCCGGATGGCCGAGCGCAGAGGGGGACGAACGTCTGCATTCCCAATCAGCGCCCCACATGCTCATGTCTCCTTTCCGAGTCCAACTCGATGCCTTCAAGGCCGCCAATGCTGTTACGTCGCATACAAGGAGAACACCGATATTATAAGGCACACTCATGTGTTGTGCAAGGTCGCCAGTGCGATCAGTATGGGGCGACGAATCCCGCACTCGCGGGCCGCCCGCGCGCCTCATTCTCCCTGCGAGAGGGGGCCCCGATCCTAGTCCCTCCTCGGTTCCACACCCCACAGATGACGCACGAGAAAGTCGCGCATGCGGCGCTGACCGTATGGCGGGCCGGTCGCGCCGTGGCCCACGCCGGGCATGACGAGCAGGTCGAAGTCCTTGTCGGCCTTGATCAGCGCGTTGACGACCTGCATGGTGGACGCGGGGTCCACGTTCGTATCCACTTCGCCCACCACGAGCAGGAGCTTGCCCTGGAGCTTTCCGGCGTGGGTGACGTTCGAGTTGTCGGCGTACTCGGGACCGACCGGCCAGCCCATCCACAGCTCGTTCCACCATATCTTGTCCATGCGGTTGTCGTGGCATCCGCAGTCCGCCACGCCGACCTTGTAGAAGTCGGGGTGGAAGAGGAGTCCGCCCAGGGCGTTCTGGCCGCCCGCCGATCCCCCGTAGATGCCGACCCGCGTCAGGTCCATCCAGCGGCGCTTCGCGGCGGCGGCCTTGATCCAGAGGATGCGATCAGGGAAGCCGGCGTCCTTGAGGTTCTTCCAGCACACGTCATGAAACGCCTTGGAGCGGTTCGACGTGCCCATGCCGTCAATCTGCACGACGATGAAACCGAGCTCGGCCATGACCTGTGCGCCATGCAGCGCCGACCACGCTTTGGGCACATGGCTGCCGTGAGGGCCGGCGTAGATCGCCTCGACCACGGGGTACTTGCGCCGCGGGCTGAAGTTGGTCGGCCGGTGGATGATGCCGTAGATGTCGGTCTTGCCGTCGCGGCCCTTGGCCACGAACCGTTCCGGAGCCTTCCAGCCCGTCTTGAGCAGGGCTGAGGCATCGCCGCGCTCCAGCAGGCATATCAGCTTGCCCGTCTCGGAGCTGCGCAGCTCGGTCACCGGCGGCATGTCCACGCGCGAATAGGTGTCTATGAGGAAACGCCCATTTGGGGAATACGTTACTGTGTGCGTGCCGTCGCCATCGGTCAGCAGCGTCAGGCCCGTGCCGTCGAAGTTGATGCGCGCATAGTGGACGTGGTAGGGGTCCTGAGCGGGATAGCAGCCGCCCCACCGGAACCATATCTGCCGCCTGGCTTCGTCAACGCGCTCGACCCCGCGCACGACCCATTCGCCCTTCGTGATCTGGTTCTTCACCGTTCCCGTGCGGGCGTCATAGAGGTAGAGGTGGTTCCAGCCGTCGCGCTCCGACATCCAGATGATCTCGCCGGTGGCGTCGGCATAGTGGACGAAGCGCTTGCCCGCGTAGTCAATGAACGTCTTGCTCCGTTCGTCAACGATGGCGGACGCCTTGCCGGTCGTCGCGTCAACGGCAACAATCCGGAGGACCTGATGGCCCCGCTGGTTGTAGGCAAACGTGAAGCGCTTGCCGTCGGGCTCCCAGCGCAGCTCGCTGATACTCCACGGATTGGGGAAGAGGTCATCGCTCACGGGTATCTCGCGCCGCGCGATCACGTCGAAAAGATGGGGCCGGGGATGGGCGATGCGGTCGCCCGGCTTGAGGTAGTCGAACACGCGGAGTTTCGGCTGAACCTGATCGGGCGGCGAGGATTCCACGACGGTGACTCTGTGCTCCTGAGCGGCCTTCGTCTTGATGCCGGCGAGATGGATCGAGTCGGGTGACCAGTGCATCTCGCCGTAGGAATCCTCGGCCGTGCCGTCAGTCGTCAGCGCCACGGGTTCGGCATCGGGCGGCTCGCGTAGCCAGACGTTGTGATCGCGGATCAGGACCGCACGCTTGCCGTCGGGCGATACGAGGTCCGAACGTGGCTGTCGAGCGGGTGCACCACGTCGCTGCGGCCTTCGCGGCGTTCGGGTGGCTTCGATGACTGCCGTGCCGGGCGTCTCGGTGGCCTCGAACACGCCCATGACGGTGCCGCCGGCATCGGTGACCAGCCAGACGTGACCCGCAAACGTGTGCTGATCGCGGCGCGTTCCGGCGGCAAGCGTGCCGTAGGGCTGCCGGCTGCCCTCCATGTCCATCCAGCAGATGCGCAGCTCGCGCCGGGTCCGGTTCACAAACGTGATCGAGGTTTCCTCGCCCGTGCGACGAGACGGATATGGTGCATCGGCGCTCTCCAGGTTGCCTTCACGGAAATCGGCATCCGCCGCTTTCGTCAGCGCATGGGTGTCCAGGTCCAGCGTCCATGTGCCCGTGTCGCCGGTACCGTAGAGCTTCACCGACTTCCCGTCGTCCGCGAACCTCAGACCTCGGATGGGCAGGCTGTCTGCATGTGCGGCCTTGCCGGTTGCCTGAGTCAGGGCCTTCGCCACCCGGGCGTGGTCGAAGGCGGGAGAGCGCGTGCCGGCATTGGCATCAACAAGAACGAACTCGTGCTTGCCCGGACCGGTTTCCACCCGATACCAGAACCGCGCGTTGTCGGCGAACCAGTTGGGCTGCACGCGCACGCGGAACACCTTGTTCTGCACGAGCGTCCGCAGCCCGTCGGCTCGTTCGTAGTCGGCCTTCCGGCCCTGGGCCATGGCAGTCGAGGCCGAGGCAATACATGCAAGCAGTAGGATAGGGCGCACGGATAGCCTCCACGTTCGTGCTGGGCTCGGGCACAGGGGGAGCAAGAGCCCGATCGCGATTCGCGGCAGTTTTCGGCACGAATGGATGCGGTCCCTGCGAGGCGTTCATCGGGGCGGGCGGTTTGCGCGAGTCGGCCGCAGCGTGACATGTGTCACTTACTGCGGTGGGCCTTGCCTGCGGCAGCCTCGCCCCTTGCCGGGAAGTCTGAACTCGCCGCCCTTGGCGCCGCTGTGCGGAAGCTCCTGATGATAGCCTTCGGAGTGCTCAAGCACCAGACGCCATTCTCACGAACGTACCCGCATGCCGAGGCTGGACAACACAGCATCTACCCCCCGCGCGAGTAACATACGCGGTTGCCCAACAACGCGGTTTGGCGCAGCATGACCTATTGCGCTTGCGCATCGCACGAAGGAACCGAATGCCTGCGTGCAGAAACGACAACACGCCACAGCCAGGCAGGACCCTGACCTCTGCTCGGAGGTGAACGACCGTTTGGAGGATGGTGGGATGGACAGGAACGGCTTGACCCGACGCGCCCTCATCGGCGCGGGGGCGGCGTCGTCGCTCGGCATCGGCGCAGGGCCGCTCACAGCCCGTGCGAAGGTGACTCCGAGCGAGAGGATCACGCTCGGTTTTATCGGCGCAGGCAACATCGCCAACGCACACATATGGCCCATGTTGGCGCAGCCCGACGCGCAGGTCCTCGCGATCGCCGATGTGCAGGATGACCGCTGCAAAGCCATGGTTGATGGCGTCAACGCTCGCTACGGCAGCGCCGTGTGCCGAGGGTACCGCGACTTCCGAGATGTCCTGGCGCGTCGCGACATAGACGCCGTATTCGTTTGCACTCCGGACCACTGGCATGCGCTGCAGGTGATCGAGGCCGCGCGGAACGGCAAGCACTGCTACTCCGAGAAGCCCCTGTGCCGTACCGTCGCGGAGGGCCTCGCCATGCGCGATGCCGTGCGCCGCTATGGCACGGTCTTTCAGCACGGCACGCAGCAGCGAAGCGATCGGACGTTTCGGTTCGCCTGCGAGTTGGTTCGCAACGGCGCGATCGGGAGGGTTCACACGGTGCGGGTGGCCGTCTGCGGCAACGAGCCCCGCGGAGTTGCCAAGCCCGTTGCCCCTCCTCCCGGCGTGGATTGGGACATGTGGCTTGGGCCCGCGCCTTGGGCGCCATACAGCACCGAGCGCATTGACCGCATGCACTGGTACCACATTGAGGACTACTCGGCCGGCGGCTACATTTCGGGCTGGGGCATCCACCACGTGGATATTGCCCAGTGGGGTCTGGGCATGGATGAATCGGGACCCGTCAGCATCGAAGGCGCCGGCGTGTTCGCACCATCGGGCACGACCGATACGCCGATCACGTGGCACGTCGAGTGCCGCTACGCTTCAGGTACGCGCATGCTGTTCACGACGCTCAACGAAGCGGATTTCGGGATCACGTTTGAAGGCGAGAGCGGGACCGTGTTCGTGGACCGCGGACGGTTCTGGACGAAGCCGGCGTCCCTGGCCCACGAGCGGATCCCGCCCGATGGAGTCCGGCTGACCAAGAGCGATAACCACCATCGGGACTTTCTGGACTGCATCCGGACCCGCGCCACAACGGTCGCGCCAATCGGAGCGGGATTGCGCTCGCAGACCATCTGCTGCCTCAGTGATATCGCTATCCGTTTGGGCCGCAGGATCCGTTGGGACCCGGCGACCGAACGGATCATCGGCGACCCTGAAGCCGAACGGCTGCTTTCGAGGACGATGCGCGCGCCATGGCGCGTCTGATCGCCACGGCGCGCGGCGTGATCTGACCGGCGTTACTCGCCGGTACTGGGCGCAGGCGAAGCGGCCCTGGCTCGGCTCCGCTCCATGGACTGCAAAGCCAGGTAGTTCTCGCCGAACCTGTCCAGATTGTCCAGCTCGTTGTCGTACTGGTCGTAGTGGCGCTCTTCATCGCCGACGAGGCTCTCGAACAACTGCTTCGAGACCACATCGCCGTTCGAGCCGCACTCGTTGGCCCACTTGCCGTACGACACGGCGCTGTTCTCCTCCATCTGTCGGGCCATTTCAAGCATCGCTTTGACATCATGGAGGGGTTCGACACGCTTGGGCGTGTTGAGATCAACCTCCCCCTTGAGGAAGAGGATGCGTTCGGCCAGCCGTTCGATGTGCAGCATTTCCTCGATCGCGGTTCGCCGGAACAGCCCGGCCAGCAGATCGTAGCCCTGATCGTCGCAGTGGAAATGGAAGTACATATACTGATGCACCGCCGTCAGTTCGTCCTCGACGGCGGCGTTCATAAGCTCGACGCTTTTCTCGTGCATGTTGTCCTCCATGGGTGTGGCGTTGGGTGCGCTTAGCTGAACACCTTACCGCAAGCGCGGCATTTCTTGGCCGCCTCGGGAACCCTCTCGAGGCAGTCCGGGCACTCCTTGGTCGGCGGGGCCGGCGGCTCGGGCGCCGGTCTGAGCAGGGCCCTGGTCACCATGAACACCACAAACGCGATGATTACGAAGTCCACGATGGTGCCGATCAGGTGGCCGTACTGAATGGCGGCCTCGGTCTTCTTTCCTGCCGCATCCGTAACCGTCTTCAAGACCAACTTCGCTTCGCGCCAGTCGCCTGACGGAAGCACAATGCCCACCAGCGGCATCAGGACGTCATCCACAACGGCCGAGACGACCTTGCCGGTTGCGGCGCCTATGATGACGCCGACGGCCAGCGCAAGGGCGTTCGACTTGGTCAGGAACGACTTGAACTCCGCAATCATGCCGATCCTCCTTCCTCGGGTCGTGTGGTTGTCGCCCGACTCATCTTACCGATGACATTCGTCATTGCGCTCCGGGATTCCTCCTTGGCGGTGCGGGCGGGTTGCCGGCCAGGTTCTGTGGGACTGGGATCATCCGCCCTGTCGAAGCAGGCACGTGGACCGGGCACAGAGATACGTACGTCTCTCCGCCATGGCGGTCGCATGCGCCAGCGCCACGATTGCCGGACTGGGGCGCTCACCGGCTCAGCGGGGCTGTGGTTTTGCGGACAGTGATATGGGGGAAGCCATGCGGACCGCGGCGAAGCTACCGCCCCAGCAGGTTGCCCCCGCCCAGATCGTCGCGGATGGCGAAGTCCTTCTGCAGCTTGTGCTTATCGCACACGGCAGCCAGGGCTTCATCGGCTGCGACGCAGGCGTCGGCGACTTCCTTCGATGACGAGCCCAGTCCCGAGCCCTGCATGCGCGTCAGGGTTTCGAGCGCCTTTCCCGGGTCCCGCTCATGGCCTGGCTGAAGCTGTTGCCCACCTGCGCCATACCCGCGCTCGTGGCACCCAGGAGGGCGTAGTACCGATCTCGCAGCTCGGCGCATGAGGGCGGCACGGGCTTGGGATAGGCGAGGAAGCGTCCCGCAAGCTCTTGCCATTGGCCGGTCCATTGCGAGAGGGATTGCTGGAATCGGCCGTAGACTTCGCGGTGCTTCTGCTCGGGCTCGTTCGTTGTCCAGTCGGCCATGGCGCCGGAGTAGGTCAGGTCGGCGCTCTGCTTCAGCAACTCAGCAAGCTGGGTCCTGGCGAGCTGCACACGCTGCTGTTCGATGCCCTTGAGGAAGGCCAGATAGTCAATGACATCTTGCGGGACCGGCTCGGCCTGCGGGGCGGTTCCTGCGCCCTCGGTGAGAGGGCCTGTCGGCGCGATGCGGCCGGATCGTTCGGTCAGGGGTGCGACGGGGCCCTGGCGGCCGGAGACCTGAACTACGCGCGCAGGTCTGGCGAATGCCCTCCACCCGAAGTAGGCGGCGGCACCCAGGGCGGAGGCGGCGAGCAGGGCCAGGGCGATCTTCGCCTTGTCGGGTATGCGCGATGCCGCTGCAGAGCCGCCGGCGGGGACCCGGGGTGATGCAGCGTCGCCGACCTTCACGCCGCACCTGGCACAGAACGCGGCGTTGGACGGCATTTCCGCTCCGCACGACTGGCACTTCATTGGTCCACCCCCTCTGCGATCTATCGGCACAGCGACGGCGTCTTGGCGTGCCTGCACGCTGCCGCCTCCGTGCGGATGTCAACCCTATACTTGATACCTCTTTGCGGGTCACAGGGTTTCCACAGTGCGACCGAGCCGCGCATGCTCGACATGTTGCGCGCAGCATGTTACAATCCGGCACAGGATCACAGACTGCGACGGGGGAGATCGTCCATGGCTCAGGCATCTGTTGGGACCGCGAACCGCAAGTTCCGCCTCATTCTGCGTGAAGGAGGCGTCAGCCGCGAGATGGGCGGCGAATCCACTGCCCTCGGAGTTTCAATCGTTGATCGGATATTCACCGAGGCCCTGGACGGAGGCGCTTCCGACATCCACATACAGCCGGAGCGCGACCGTACACGCATTCGTTTCCGGGTGGATGGTGTCATGCACCAGATCGGATACTTCCCGAACGAGCACTTGTCGAGCGTCCTGGCCCGGGTCAAGCTTGCTGCAGGCATGCACATTGACGAGCGGCGCGTTCCCCAGGACGGCCGCATTGACATGGAATATGCAGGTCGGCGCTTCAGCGGCCGCGTATCCGTGCTGCCTGCGCTCAGCGGCGAAAAGGTCGTGATCCGTCTGCTCGACCCGGCCAGTGTCCGCATTGACATCGGCAAGTTGGGCATGCCCGAGCGTGTGCTCAAAGAGTGGCTTCGGGCCATTCAGACCCCCTACGGCATGATCGTCGTGACCGGGCCTACGGGTTCAGGAAAGACCTCGACGCTGTATGCCTCGATCAACAACCTGGACAGGCAGAGGCGCAACATCGTCACGGTCGAGGACCCGATCGAGTATGAGTTCCAGGACAACATCACGCAGGTCCAGGTTACGGAGAAGATGAGCTTCGCGCGTGTGATGAGGTCGTTCTTGCGGCAGGACCCGGACGTGATGATGGTGGGCGAAATGCGCGACCCGGAGTCGCTGTCCATCGGCATCCAGGCCAGTCTGACGGGCCACCTGGTCCTGACCACCCTCCATACGAACAATGCCGTCGAGACACTGGGCCGGATGATGGACATGGGCGGCGAGCCCTACCTGGTGGCCTCGACGGTGCTGTGCATCCTGGCTCAGCGGCTCGTGCGGATCATATGCCCCGAATGTCGGAAGCCCTACGAGCCTACACCCGATGAAATCCTGGCAATGGGCCTGTCTCCCGACGCAGCACGACAGCATCGGTTCTTCAAGGGGGCGGGGTGCAAGGCGTGTCGCGAGACCGGCTTTCGCGGCCGGGTGGGCGTGTTTGAGCTGCTCGTCAACGGACCCGATCTGAAGGCGCTGATAGCCAGACGCGCCGGCGCGATGGAGATGCACCGATTGGCGCGCGAGCAAGGACTTCGCACGATGATGGAGGATGGGGTCGAGAAGGTCCTGGCCGGGATGACCACGCCCAGCGAAGTGATCCACGCCGTCTACACTTCGGCGATGCTGGAGCCGCCTGAAGCGCTCGCCGCTGCCGTCCAGAGCGATGAGGCTGAGGAGGCTCCTGAGACCACCCAGAGCGACTTCTCGAACGGCGCAGCGGAAGAGGCATAGAAAGCGTTGGGACGCCGCAACCGGAAAGCACCGTCGTGTGCATACTGCGGCGCGCCCGAAGCAGACACGGTGGATCATGTCGTGCCGCTGTCACGGGCGCGGGAGTGTCATGTGCCGCGGCGGGTGCTCGACAACCCGTCCAATCGCGTGCCTTGCTGCGCCAAGTGCAACGCGGCCAAGGCGAACCTCCTTCCGCGCGAATGGCTTGCCGCGAACCCCGGCTACGCAAGACGGCTGCGATGCGCCGCTCCGTATCTGTCGGACACCGTCCGGTCCATCTGCGGCCTCGATGACGGCTAGCCATCATCGGAAGGCGCGCGCTCCCAGGGCCATGGTTCGGCCGGCGCCGGGGAGCGCCCGCATGGTCGGCTTTAGCGGATCCGGATGACCCGGTGGTCCTCGTAGATGTGTCCGAACATGTCCTTGGTGCGGACAGTGATCATGTGCACTCCCGGCATTAGCCCGGCCGGGAGCTTGGCACGCCAGATGTGCGAGGAGAGGGAGACGCCCGGCAACCTGCGGCCCGGCGGGGGATTGGGTCCTGCTTCGGCTTCCTTCATCTTGACGTAGGTCGGATCGCCGACCCGAACCTGCTCCATGCGGGTCCAGGCCTCGTCCTTGCCGACGCGCATTTCCACGATCGAACGGGATGATCCGGCGAACACGTTGACCGTTACGTCGGTCTGACCGGCGTCGGCCAGCCCCACCTCGTCCGGAGCATGGATGATCATCTGGTGCGATGCGGGGCGTCGGGCCGGGAAGAACTCGATGTCATAGCGCGCGCCGTCGAACGTGATGACTGAATGGCCGTTCGGCGCGCCGTCGCTCATCGTGGCATGGGGAATGCCCAGCTCGTCCGGCGCCCCTGACCACCAGCTTCCGCACACGGTTGCGCTGATGAGGTGATGATGGGGCTCCTTGCCGTTCCAGCCCCCGTCCTTGCCGATCAATCGGTGTTCCTGTGTGTGCGTGTGGGCCGACATGGAGAACGTATGGGGGCGGTCCTCGATCAGGCGGTAGATCTGCTCCCGCTCGGCAACAGCCTCGATGGGAATGTGCATCATCAAGACGACCAACTGCCTCTTGGGAACGCCGGCCAGGTCGGTGCGAAGCCACTCGAGCTGCTCGGCGCCCAGGCCGCCGCTGTAGCCTGCCGCCGCAGTAGCGGTCTTGGCGCGCCACATGATGTCGTCGAGCACCACGAAGTGCACCGGACCGTAGTCGAACGAGTAGTAGGGCGGCCCGAAGTGACGTTCCCAGGTCTCGTCGGAACGGGCGTCGTCGGGCGCGTCATGATTCGTGTCGTGATTGCCCATCACATAGACCCAGGGAAGGCCGATCGTGCCGATGGTCCGCGTGATGCTGTCGAAGAGCGATATGTCGTCGAACACGATGTCGCCCAGCGTGATCCCGAACGCGGCATCGGCTCCTGCCAGGTCCTTGACCACATCGTGCGCGATATAGTCAATCTCCGTCTGGTTGCGGGGCTGGGTATCGCCAAACAGCAGCACCTTGAAGCGGTTGGGCTCGCGCCTTGGCGTCAACGGGAAGTCCACCGAAGCCGGCAGCGGTCCCGTCGGCTCAACACCGGGGTATCGGAGCTTCGGCGAACCGGCAGGCTTGTGGATATAGTAGAACCTGGCGAGACCGTTGGCGTCCACCGGAGGTGTCCAGTTGCGCGGCTTCAGGATGAAGAGGCAGGTGTCGTCATCCACGGGCAGGGCGTATGCTCCACGGGCGTCGGTCTTGACGATCTCTCGACCGTTGGAGACCCGCACGCCCCGGACGCCGGGTTCGCCTGGCTCGCGCACGCCGTTGCCGTTGATATCGTGATACACGATGCCCCGGGCGGTTGACTCGGATTGCGCCCAGGCGGGCGGCGCATGCAGCAGAGCGGCTATGAGTGACGCGCATGCGATCGCGAGAAGGAGTCTCTTGTCCATGTGTGTTCCTTTGCTGATTGCTGTCGCAGGTGAGGGAGGGCCTACCGCCCATTATGGCCGAGAATCGGCGGGCGCAGTTCAGCAGTGGAACCAGCGGGCGTCCTTATAATGGAACCTTGACACTCGGACCTGCGTTGTCCCATACTGTACTGTCGGTATCCGGGGTGTGGCTCAGCTTGGTAGAGCGCGCGGTTCGGGACTGCGAGGTCGGCGGTTCAAGTCCGCCCACCCCGACATGCTTGTTGGATGACTGGCGCGGGCGTCTGCGACTCTGCGGCGCCCGTTGTCTTTTCTGCCTGATCGTCGGCAGGGAGGTCGTCATGGCCTGGGACATTGTTGGACGAAGGTTCTCGGACGATGAGTTTGACGCGTACGTAGCCGGCCTTAGCCTGAGCCGCTGGCGGCCGGATTTCATCGTCCTGCACAACACCGCTGTCCCGTCGCTGGAGCAGCGCCCGAATGGGTTTACGCCGCAGCACATCCAGAATCTCTACGGTTTCTACGTGGGCAAGGGGTGGTCCGGCTGTCCGCACCTGTTCGTGGATCAGCATGGCATCTGGGTGCTCAACCCGCTGACGAGACGGGGCGTCCACAGCCCGAGTTGGAATGCCGTATCATGGGGCGTCGAGATGCTCGGGGAGTATGGCCGGGAGCCATTTGACGCCGGTCCGGGCGCTCTTGTGAGGGGGCATGCCATATCCGCCCTGGCTTCGCTGTGTCGCAAGCTCGGGCTCGATCCCGGTGGCATCAGGTTCCACAAAGAGGACCCGAAGACGACGCACACGACGTGTCCGGGCCGCAACGTCCGCAAGGACCAGGTCACGGATGCCGTTGCTCAGGCGATGCAGTCCCAGACCGTTCCGACGGTCAAGCTCGTGATTTACCGGCACGGGATGGGCGATCAGCCGGCGGCCATTGTCCCTGCCGTCATCCGCAATGGAGCAGCCTTCGCTTCGTCACTGGCCATGGCGGAGGCTGCCGGCATTCCGGCCGAAGGGGACGCGCTGGTCTCCGTCCGGTCATTCCTCGGATCGCGATATTCGCTGAAGTGGTCCGCTGCCACGCAGAAGGTCTACGCCGTAGAGAGGTAAACGGCGTCGCGTGGCCCTCTGCGCTGGGCGCGGCACGCGTCATTCAGTCGGTGCGACGGTCGCTGCCGGCAGTTTCTTGAGCTCGGGCAGGCACCTGGTCACGCATTCCATGGGTGGAAACGCCCAGCTCTCCTGCTCCACGATGAGCCGGCGGACACGATGCCCTCATCGCCCATCTGGGCGACCGCCTTCAGGACGCCGGGAAAGTCCTTGGCGCAGTCGTCGCGGACCGATTGCAGTTGCAGACCGATGCGCATGGGGCGTTGGCGTTTCTGACGACGGTTCGGCTGCCGGCCGAATGCGGGCACGGCAACGATGAGGGCCGGCGTGGCCGCCAGGGGCGCGCATGGGCATATGCCTGCTTTGTGGTGTTGGTTCGGCGATTGGTGAGAGTGTTGCCCTACCGTCGGCAGGTCGGCTCAGCCGTACAGCGCTTCCGGCGGGAAGAAGCCGAAGTCGTGTTGGCCCGTGTCGGCGCGCCAGCGCCCAACGCTTTCCGCTCGGACGGGGATGCGAGCAAGCGGAATGCCGAGGAACTCCTCGATGCGCTGTAAGGTCGGCTCTTGATGGAGCACGAAGTCCTCGAAGCGCACGTCCCTTCGATGCTCGGGCGAGGGCGTGGCACGCATGATCTCCCACTGATAGCGCCAACTGATGGCGCGCCGCAGTCGAACGTCATCGGTTCGATCGTAGGCGATGCCGAAGTCGCCCAGATCGTCGGTGAGGTGCGCTCCCAGGATGCTGTCGCGGGGATCCCGCGACCAGTAGATGTACCGCGCGTCGGGGAACATGCGCACGATCCATGGCAGCACGAGGGTGGTCTCGGGCAGTTTCCATCCCCTGTTGGCAGCATCGGACCGCAGCACCGTCGTCAGGAACTGCTCCACCAGCCGCGTGAAGGCCGGGTCAATGGGGCCGTCCAGCGCTCGCGAGAAGTCCCAAACGAGCCCGCCGCGATAGGTCACGTATTTCGCGAACACGCGGCACGCCTCGTACATGGGCTCCGGCGGAAGCAAGTCTCCCGATTCGTTCAGGGGCTCGCCCATGAACACGCCCGAGGCGCTCAACGTATGCGACATGGCGCGAGTTCCGCCGTGACCACGTCCGATGATGGTGATGAGCATAGAATGCCTCCTATCGAGAAGGGGAGTCGGACTTGTCGGACTTGTCGGACTTGTCGCACTGGTCCGGCGCTGAGCCGGGCAGCGCCCCATGCTTGCGCAATGCCTGCATCACCGTCTCGACGAGTTCCTCTACGGGGCGTGTTGCGTCAAGGCGTACGTCCGGTGCCTGCGGGGCTTCATAGGGGGCAGTCACACCCGTGAAGTCGGGGATCAGGCCGGCCCGAGCCTTGGCGTAAAGCCCCTTCGGGTCGCGCATCTCGCAGACTTCCGGCGAGGCGTCAACGAAGGTCTCGATGAACCGTTCGTGTCCGATCACCTCACGCGCATTCGTCCGATCGGCGGCATAAGGCGAGATGAACGAGGTGATCACGATCAGGCCCGCGTCGTTCATGAGCCGCGCCACTTCGGCCACGCGTCGGATGTTCTCCGCCCGATCCTCCGGCGAGAAGCCCAGGTCCCGGTTGAGCCCATGCCGCATGTTGTCGCCGTCCAGAACCGCGCATGCATGACCCTCGGCGATCAGTCGGGCCTCAACCGCATAGGCGATCGTGGACTTGCCGGAAGCGCTCAGGCCTGTCAGCCACACGGTCACGGGGTTCTGCCCGAGCATGTGCCGGCGGTCGGCAAGCGTGACGGTGCCGCGATGTCGCGTAACATTGGTGCTCCGGCCCGTGTGGGGGCCAATGTGCCGCTCGATGAGACCGGCGCCGACCGTCTGGTGGGTGGCAGGATCTATGAGGATGAACGCACCGGTTTGCCGATTGGCAGCATAGGCGTCGCCGTAGATCGGCTGAAGCGCACGCACCCGCACCAGACCGATGTCGTTCAGGCTCAGGGCGCGAGCCTCCTCCGACTCGAGCGTGGCCGGGTTGATGCGATGGATCACCCCGGTGGGCCGTGCCCGCAGCACCCGGCTCGTATGTTTCATCAGGTACGTCACGTCGGTGTCGAGAGGAGCGGCATCCATCCAGATGAGCGTGGCCTCGAACTCCGAAAGCTCCTGAGGCGGCGAATCGGGTGAGGCGAGCATATGGCCGCGCCCGACATCAATGTCGTCGGCGAGCGTCAGCGTGACGGCCTCAGGCGCTGCGGCCCTTTCCGATGGCCCTGACGGCGTCCATATCCCCGTCACGCGCGTGGTGAAGCGTGACGGAAAGATGCTCACCGCATCACCCACGGCTACCGCGCCGGACGCGATCGTGCCCGAATAGCCCCGATAGTCCTTGTCGGGGCGCTGGACGTACTGCACTGAAAGGCGGAACGGCGCACCGTCCATTGTCTCCCGCAGCGGGACGGTTTCGAGGTACTCAAGAAGGGACACGCCGTCGTACCAGGGCATGTTCGAACTGCGCGCAACCACGTTGTCGCCCAGGAGGGCGCTGACAGGTATGAATGTCAGGTCGGCATCGAAGCGCTCCGCGAATGCAGCGTACTCGTCGCGCAACTCGCGGAAGCGAGCCTCCGACCAGCCGACCAGGTCCATCTTGTTGATGGCAATGGCCATCCGCCGGATGCCGACAAGCGCCGACAGGAAGCCATGCCGTCGCGATTGGACGGTGACGCCGCGTTCGGCATCGAGCAGCACAACGGCGACCTCGGCGGTCGAGGCGGCGGTCACCATGTTGCGCGTGTACTGCTCGTGCCCCGGCGCGTCGGCAATGATGAACCGTCGTCTGGGCGTTGCGAACGGGCGATAGGCGACGTCAATGGTGATCTTCTGCTCGCGCTCGGCCCGCAGACCGTCGGTGACCAATGCCAGATCGAGCGCATCGCTGCCGCTCCGGCGCGACGCCTCCGACATGGCCAGCAACTGATCCTCGTAGATGGCACGGCAGTCGTGCAGCAGCCTGCCGATGAGGGTGGACTTGCCGTCATCCACGCTGCCGGCGGTGGTGAACCGAAGCAGATCGGCCTGCTCGAACTCGGCTATGAGCCTGTGCGGGCCTTCGTCCTTCATCGTAATGCTCTCAGCCCTCAGCTCTCAGC
>DYKI01000069.1:14596-18366 GCA_020722705.1 Chthonomonas calidirosea
CTCAGCCCTCAGCTAAAAATACCCTTCCCGCTTTTTCTGCTCCATTGAGGCATCCTGGTCGTGGTCAATGACTCGCGTGATGCGCTCGGAGTTGCGGGATACGAGAAGCTCAGCGATGATGTCGGAGACCGTTCGAGCCTCGGAACGGATGACGCCGGTACAGGGATGGCACCCCAAGGTACGACATCGGCACATGACGAAGCGAGGCTCCTCGCCGGGAAACAGCCGGGTGTTCTCGTACACCGGGATGAGCTGGCCCCGACGCTCGACAACGAGGCGCTCGTCGGCGAAGTACAGGGGCACGACAGGGATGTTCTCCCTGTAGATGTAGAGCCATATGTCGAGCTCGGTCCAGTTGGAGAGCGGGAAGACGCGGATGCTTTCGCCAGGGTGCACACAGCCATTGTAAAGGTGCCAGAGCTCAGGCCTCTGTCGGCGCGGGTCCCACTGCCCCTCGGCGTCACGGAACGAGTAGATGCGCTCCTTGGCCCTTGAGCGCTCCTCCTCGCGGCGGGCTCCTCCGAAAGCGGCGTCGTAATCGCCCTCGCGCAACGCGTTGAGCAGCGCCTCGGTCTTCAGGCGGCTGCAGCAGTAGACCGTGCCGTTGTCCCACGGGTTCACTCCCTCGGCGATGGCTTGCTCGTTGCGGTAGACGCGAATGTCGGCTTCGCCCCGTTCGCGGACTGCGTCACGAAATGCGACCATCTCGGGGAACTTGAAACCCGTATCAACATGCAGCAACGGGAACGGGATGCGCCCCGGAGCAAACGCCTTCTGAGCGAGGCGCAGCATGACCGACGAGTCTTTGCCGATCGAGTAGAGCATGACGGGCCGGCGGAACTCGGCCGCAACCTCGCGCAGGATATGGATGCTCTCCGCCTCAAGCTCATCCAGGGTCGTGAGGCGGCGCGCAGGCTGGTCGGCCTGTGTGACGGTGCGATTGTGACCGGCGGGACGTGTCGCTGTTGCTGTCATGGTTGGACTGGTCCTTCTTCGGACGCTCTCATCTTGGATCCACTATGCCACTGCCGGTCGCCGACTTTCCATAACATTCAGGCCAGTAGTTAGCATTTTTGGGCCATACTAGTCGGGAGCTGAGGGCTGAGAGGTGAGAGGCGAGAGGTGAGAGGTGAGAGGCAAGAGGCACGGATGGCAGCAGCGACACTCGATGCATCGGCGCCGGCGCGGTTCAGACGGGCCGACCATTTCCACGGGAGCTTCCCGCTCGCCGCGAGTCAGGTCCATTCGCACGCCGAGTGCCGGGTCCATCGCCATGAGTTCTCGGAGCTGGTGATCGTGCTCCGAGGGAGGGGGCTCCACATCGCACCTGGGGCGTCCTGGCCCATCGGCGCCGGCGACGCCTTCGTGCTTCATGGCGATCAGGAGCACGGCTACGTGGATACCGCCGACCTCGATCTGGTCAACATCATGTTCGTGCCGGATGAGCTCGCGTTGCCCGCAGCAGACATCGCCACACTGCCCGGCTACCACGTCCTGTTCACGCTTGAGCCTGTCTTCCGTCAACGCGACCGTTTCGAGAGTCGCCTGAGGATGACTCAGGATCAGCTCCATCGTGTGGAGGGACTCATTGATCGCCTCGAGCGCGAACTGAGCGAGCGCTCAGCCGGATGGCAGTATTCGGCGCTTGCGTCGTTCATGCTCATCGTTGCCGACCTCAGCCGATTCTACATGGAGACCGATGCTCCGGCGGCCCAGCCTCTGCAGCGGTTGGGGCGGGTGATCAGCTATGCGGAGCGGCGCTACTTCGAAGCGCCGTCGCTGGACAAGCTCGCCGAGATCGGGTGCATGTCGCGTCGGACGCTCTCTCGCCGATTTCGTCAGGCGCTGGGTGTGACGCCCATCGAGTACATGGTTCGACTGCGCATAGAGCAGGCCATGGAGCTCCTCAGCTCGACCGACGACAGCATCACCGAGATTGCTGCGCGGGTCGGCTACAGCGACGGCAACTACTTCACGCGCCAGTTCCGAGCCATCACGGGCCGAACACCCCGAGAGGTGCGCAAGGCCGCGGTCGCGGCTCGGAGTTGAGCATTCATCGCAGCAGCTCGAGCCCGATCCGCCGAAACTCCCCTTCTGTCGGCACCCGACCGTGTTGCCTGATGAACTCCGCGACGCGGGCCTTCGCTTCCCGGCAGAAGCGCGCGTGCATGTGGTAGACGGGCTGTTTCGCGCCCTTGTCGTCAATCATCCAGAAGCCCCGGTGCTTGCCCTCGGCCTTCTCGTTGCAGTACATCTCCCAGTAGAGGGCGAACCGGCAGCCCCATTCGAGTGCGGCACGGCAGACGGCCCGGCTGAGCCGCTCCTGATTCTCGGGGGTGTGGTGCTGCTGCGGGAAGCCGTATTCACCGATGAACACGCGCTTGCCCTCGATGCCGGTCTTGGCCGGCAATCGGTTCTCGATGTACTGGAGTGCAGCCTTGAGGCGGTCGCCGACGGTGGCGGGGTCGTTCGTGAGCGAGTCGTAGCTTGAGTACGAGACGAAGTCCACCGACGTCAGAGGCAGGACATCGTTCGTGAGCGTCTTGCCGCCCTTCATGGCCTTCTGGACCAGGTTCACCTCCGTGTAGCCGTACACCGTGACCTTGCGGTGAGGTGTGTCGCGGCTCGCGTCCTCGATGGCCTTCTGGCGGGCGTTGAGCCAGTCGGCCATGCCACGTATCATCGTTTCCGAAGGATCTTTCGTGACATCATAGCCCGGATGAAGGTGCCAGTCGCCTTCCCAGTGGCCCAGGTAGAACGTCTTGCCCGAGCCGTTGAATGTGCGGAGCAGATAGGCGGCCAGGTCATAGTGCTGCCGGTACGTCTTCTCCCGCTCGTCCTCCGAGAGCCCATCAGCCCACCACCCGGCATCGAACGGGTACGTCCAGATGAGGATGTGGCTGAACGGCATGCGCAGGACTGCCCGATAGGACGGCTCCAGCCGGGCAAGGTCCGCCAATGTGCGTATCTCGGGGTTCACCGACAGGCCGGGGTACTGCCTGTGGTAGTCCTTCTCCATGCTGATCTTGAGCACGTTCGAGCCCATTGCCAGGATCGCCTTCGCCGTCTCGACCAGCGACGTGTCTTTCGTGAACGTGTACTTCACCCCGAACGTTTGTGTCCCGATAACATAGTTGAACGCCGCAGCCCGCCGATCCTCAACGGCCGCAGCCGAAAGGGCCGCCGACACCATCCCCGCGAACATAATGAGCAATCCCATCGCCGCTCCTCCTCGTACCCCCTCCTCCTCATCCTCGTACTCCTACTCGTGCTCCTACTCGCACCCCTGCTCCTACTCACACTCCTCCTCGTCCTCCTGCTCGATCTCGTAATGGTACTCCCAATCCCTGCGAGGCCGAGCCCCGAGTGCGAGTACGAGTACCAGTAGGAGTAGGAGGACCGGCGCGCCGGTCACGAGGAGGAGACGGTGCGAGGCAGGCGCATGGTGAAGGCTGCCGCCAGTCCCCTCTCCCGCGCATGATCGCGTGACGCCTCGGGAGACGTTGGCGCGCGGGAGAGGGTCAGGGTGAGGGCTGCCAGGGGGGATTGAGTAGCCGCTTGCGCGATCTCGGCACACCGTTCGCTATTCCGGGATGTTGAGAGCGAAAGCGGCGCCTCAGCAAGCGGCGTATCGAAATCCCGGGCGGACAGCCCCACCTGCGTCATTCGTGCAGCCCCTTGGGCTTCGATACGGACGGCGCACCCGACGGCGTCAGGTTAGCCGGTGCTTCGTTCGATCTTGCCCTCACCCTGACCCTCTCCCGCGCGCC
>DYKI01000070.1 GCA_020722705.1 Chthonomonas calidirosea
CCCTGCAACCGGGTGTTCCGGACGCCGTCGAGTCGGACGGATCGGACGGATCGGATGGATCGGACCATGCAACCGGGTGTTCCGGACGGCGGTGACGCCGTCCCTCCCGCATGGATGAATGATCAGATGGCGGACGTCCCTGCAGCCGGCGACAACCCGGTCATGATACGGTGCTGCGGCCTCACCAAGGATTTCGGAGCGCTTCGGGCGGTTGACCATCTCGACCTGTGCATCCGGTCCGGCGAACTCTACGGGTTTCTTGGTCCCAATGGAGCGGGCAAGACGACATCCATCAAGATGATGATCGGGCTGCTGCGGCCCACCGACGGCACGGCCGAGATCGGGGGCTACGACATCACGCGGCGTCCGCTCGAAGCCAAGCGGCTGATCGGATACATACCGGACAACCCGTTCCTCTACGAGAAGCTCACCGGGCGCGAGTTCCTGTCCTTCATGGCCGACCTCTACTCCGTTCCCCTTGAAGGACGTGCCGCGCGGATAGACGATCTGCTGACGCTGTTCGAGCTTGACGATAAGCGGGACGAGCTGATCCAGGGTTTCTCGCGGGGCATGAGGCAGAAGATGGCGCTCGCGGGCGCCCTCATCCATCGTCCGTCGGTGGTGTTTCTTGACGAGCCGACGGTCGGTCTGGATCCACGCAGCGCCCGACTGATGAAGGACGTCTTGCGGAGACTATGCAGCGACGGCGCAGCGGTGTTCGTGTCCACACACATCCTTGACGTAGCGGAGCGCATGTGCGACCGGTTCGGTATCATCAACAAGGGGCGGCTGATTGCGTCGGGGACCATGGACGAGCTTCGAACCGCAGCCTCTTCGGCATCCCACAGCCTTGAGGATATCTTCCTGCAGCTTACGGACGGCGGCGATCAGCCCGATCTGATGCGTTTTCTGGGTGGAGAGGACCAGCCATGATGGAGATGAACGCGCAAGATGCGATGGTCATCGGGGTTGTGTTCGCCATCGTGGCTGCGCTGATCCTGGTTGTTGATGCACTTCTTGTCATCATCTGGCTCTGGCACCGGGATGCCGTTGTGGCCGGCATTCGGCCTCCCTTGTTCGCGCGGCGTTGGAGCCTCGTAGATCCCTGGGTTGGAGGACAGGCGGCAATGGCCGCGCTCATCTGGATTGTGTTGGTCGCCATGATCGCTATGGCCGCCGCCGGCGCCGACATTGCCAGCCACAAGAGCCGGACCCAGATGGGGATCGGCCTGATCGGTCTGATCGTGCAGAATGTCCTTCTCGTCGCCATTCCGGTCTCGTACATGAACTTCAAGTACGGAGTGCGCGTTCGGGACGTGGGCTTCACGCGCGTTCCGACAAAGCGTCAGGCGCTGTATGGTGTGGTAGGCGGGGTCGCTCTGATGCTCCTTGGAGCGGGCACAGAATCGGCAGTGACCGCGATAGCGTCCAATGTCTTGCCGAGTGACGTCTGGGGAACCATCGAGCGTCTGTCGAAGGGATTCGGCATTGACGAGATGTTTCCTGACATCCACCGTTCGTGGCTTCAGTTGGCCGGTCTTTTCGTCGGCGCCGCCATCGCCGCGCCGATCGGTGAGGAGTTTTTCTTTCGCGCGTTCCTTCACAACTGCGCCAAACGGCGCCTCGGTGCGTTCTGGGGCACCCTGCTGAGCGCGACGGCGTTCGCGCTTGTGCACGGCGGACCGTTGCTGGTGCTTGCGATCCTGCCCATGGGCGTGCTGCTTGCCTGGATGTATGACAGGACCCAGTCGCTGTGGGTGCCGATCATTGTGCATGCCGTCAATAACGGCGTGAGCGTGCTTGCGATGGGCTTCCTGCCTAAGGGATGGCCATGACGCGCGTCAAGGGGGCGCTCGCGACCGGTGCGGCGGTGTTGTGGGCTCTGGCGGTCGCCGGCTGCGGTGTGATGGAGACCGTCGGACAGGTCCGGGACACGCCAATCCTCAGGAGCGCGGTTGAGAAACTCAAGAGCGGCGACGAGGCGGCCGCCGTCAAGCAGTTCGATTCTCTGCTCGCACGACAGCGCGGTTCGGCGGATGCATATGTTCTCGTCGCCGCGGCATGTCAGGAGGCGCGACGCTTCGATCTGTCGGCGATTTATGCGGAACGGGGCTTGCGCGAGACGCCAGGCGCCGACGCAGCCCAGCATGGCCGCCTCCACAGCCTGTTGGGGATTGCCAGACAACAGCTCGGCGACTTCGAGCGTTCGATCGAGTCGCACCAAGCCGCGAGGCACTTGCTGCCGGACGATCCGGGAGTCTTGAACAACCTGGCCTATGCGTATGCGGATGCCCCTGACAACACCGAACGGCTGCAGGAGGCGGTTCGGCTTGCAACGGCAGCCATCGAAATGGCAGTCGGCAAGGGCAGGACATCCGAGGAGATCGCCATCTATAGAGACACACTCGGCTGGGCGCAGCTCAAGCTTGGACTGCTGGACCAGGCGACGGTCAACCTTACCATCGCTGCAGACACACTCGCGAACGAACCGGACGTGTTATTCCACCTGGCGCACGCCTACACGATAGCGGGTCGTCTCCCGGAGGCGCGCGTCATGCTCGAACGCGCGGTTCGGGCAGACCCGAAGCATGCACGCGCTTCGCGGGCGCTGGCTGAGCTCAAAGCTCTGGAGGGCGATACGGCCCCCGATCGCGACGCACGCATCCGGCGCGCCGATCCCAAGTGATCGTCGGCGCCTGAATAGGCATTCGTTTAGCCAGGCTTGACGAAGCGCTCGCGTTCGGGTAGCATCGGGCCGGTCTGCTTCGCAGTCGCCCAGGCATCTGTGTTGGGCGCGCCACGCATCCATTGGGAGGCTACGACGCCGATATGGGCGTTCAGGATATCCAGGAGGCCGTGCGGGCCTCGGATCTGTTCTCACACATCCTGCTGAAGGCGCTGAATCTGCACCTGATTGACGAGATCTCCGAGCATCAGGTGAGCCTCGCTCAGCTTCAGGCAATCCGCTTTCTCCGCAACCACAGCGTTGTGATGATGGGGAACCTTGCGGCCGGATTGTCCATCAGCTATCCGTCGGCGACCAACATGGTGAAGCGGCTCGAGAAACGGGGTCTTGCCAAACGTCGCGTGAACCCAACCGACAAGCGTGAGGTGCAGGTCGCCTTGACTGAACGCGGCCGCGAGCTTGCCGATCGGATGGATCAGGAGCGCGTTGAGCGACTCGAACAGGTCCTGGGCCGCATGGAGGCCGCCGACCGGGAGTCGCTCTTGCGGGGCCTTCGCGCGTTTGTGCAGGCAGCCGTCCTCGGGAACGAAGGCGTGGTCAGTCAGATATGCCTTCACTGCGGTCTGCAGGCATCCGATAACTGCCCGGTAGCATCCGTTCTCCACACCCACATAAGCCCCTGACCGGCCGCAGAGTTCGCCGGGGCCAGCCACGGGAGACTCCATCGGCATTCATTCGTCGGCAGAATCCGTATTGAACGGCAACGCCCCCGGTTGACCCGCGGAGAAGAATGGGACGAACGGGAGGAATGGGACGAATGGGACGAATGGGCATATATCTGGATCATGCGGCAACGACCCCGGTTGACCCGGAGGTCATCGAGGCTATGCTTCCGTACCTGGCGGAGGTTCCTTACAATGCCTCGGCCATCCACACGGGTGGACGGATGGCCTCTGAAGCCGTTGAAGAAGCCCGGTCCCGCGTTGCTCGGTTCATCGGGGCGGATCCCGACGAGGTGTATTTCACGTCGGGCGGCACCGAATCGGACAACTGGGCCCTGAAATCGGTGCGCCACGTTCCGGTTGAGCAGAAACCGCACTTGCTGGTCAGCGCGATCGAACATGCGGCTGTCCTGGAAAGCGCCGATACTCTGGCGCGCGCGGGGTGGATGGTGGAGCGCGTGCCTGTCACGCCCGAGGGTCGGGTGGAACCGGACCAGGTCGCTCTGCGTATTACTTCACAGACCGCCTTGGTCTCCGTGATGCTCGCCAACAATGAAGTCGGCACGATTCAGCCGATCGCCGACATTGCGGCCGAGTGCCGGAAGCGGAGCGTGCTGGTCCATACGGATGCAGTGCAGGCAGGGTTGTATGTGCGGCTCGACGTTGACGAGCTGGGCGTTGATCTCCTGACGCTGTCGGCACATAAGCTGTACGGTCCCAAAGGCATCGGCGCCCTCTACATTCGGCGCGGCACGGCGATCCGGCGGTGGATGGACGGCGGAAGCCATGAGCGGGGCATGCGCTCGGGCACGATCAATGTCCCTGCTGCGGTCGGATTCGGTGTTGCATGCGATCTGGCCGTGAAACGGCGTGACGAGGACGGGCCTCGCGTAGCGGAGCGCAGAGATCGCCTGGTTGAAGGGATCATGGACCGGGTGCCGGAGTGCAGGCTAACCGGATGGGGCAGCGATCTTCTTCCTGGACATGCGCATTTCTGCTTCCGTGGCGTCGAAGGGGAATCGGTGTTGATCGGATTGGACGCTGCGGGTGTGTATGCCTCCGGGGGAGCTGCCTGCTCGTCTCGATCAGTCTCGACATCCCATGTGCTCCGAGCGATGGGCATGGCCGATGAGTGGGCGCGAGGTGCAGTGCGTATGACCCTTGGGCGCAGCACGACGCCCGACCAGATCGAATACACGATTGACGCGGTGGCATCGGCGCTCGCAGATCTGAGGTTCTGACTGGCGTTACCGCGACGGATGTGCACCAAATCTGTCCTTGACAAACGACCTTCGGAGCCTTATAATGGCCGAGCCGCCGCAGGCGGTCGGCATGTGTTTGTGCGGGGCATGGCGAGGGAGTCCGAGGGGCTCCGGGAGTACCGAAGTGAACAGACGGTCCACGGTCGTAATCCGGCCGCGGGAGAAAAGTAGCGATTTCGGCATGAGCGATCACGAAGCTGATGGCGAGCTTCACGAGGATGTTGATCCCGACTACGTTGATGAGCCTGCCGAGAGCATCCTCGGCCTTGCCGACGTCCTCGAAGACGAGGGCATCGAGCCGCCGCATGCCGACGTAGACGAGCCGGTCGAGGACGAGTACCACGCCGAGCAGCCCCGCCATGACGAGGATGTGCAGTTATGGCTTGGGCGCACCCGCGGCGCACAGTTGCTGACGGCGGCTGAAGAGGTTCGGCTGGCGCGTCAGGTGCAGCGGGGCGATAAGCGCGCCAAGGACCAGCTCACCGAGGCGAACCTCAGGTTGGTCGTCAGCATCGCCAAGAAGTACAGCGTCCGGGGCATCCCGCTTCCCGATTTGATCCAGGAGGGCAACATCGGCCTTATCCGCGCGGTCGAGAAGTTCGATCCGGACAAGGGCTATCGTTTCAGCACCTATGCCACCTGGTGGATCAGGCGTGCCATCGCTCGGGCAATCATCAACCAGGGCCGCACCATCCGGATTCCCGTCTATGTCGCGGAGATCATCCACAAGCTTGTCAAGGCTTCCGGACGATTGCGCCAGCAGCTCCATCGTGAGCCGACCGTCGAGGAACTTGCCCGCGAGCTCGAGGTGACCGTTGATCGAGTGAACGAGATCATGCGGATCGCCATGGAACCGCTCTCGTTGGAGACGCCGGTCGGCGAGAAGGACAACAGCCAGCTCTCGGATTTCATCCAGTCGGACACGGCGCCGTCGCCGTCGGAAGCTACGCTCAACCTCATCAGGCGCGAGCAGATCGAAGAAGTGCTGAATCGCCTCACGCCGCGCGAACGCGACGTGCTGATGATGCGGTTTGGACTTGAGGACGGCTATGCTCGTACGCTCGAAGAAGTGGGCAGTCGTCTGCACGTTACGCGTGAGCGCGTGCGTCAGATTGAGCTTCGGGCCCTGAAGAAGCTGCGCCAGCTCGGGCCGTCCGAACTGATTCGGCATTGACACAACGCCCGCCCGCCCGCACGTTGGGTGGGCGTTACTGCGTCGGGCCGCCGGTTGCCATTGGAGGGCAATCACCGTGATTTCGTCCGCCGTGATCCTTGCCGCCGGGGCCGGATCCCGCATGTGGCCCTTCAGTGAGGTGCGCAACAAGTGCGCGATGCCGGTCGCCAACGTGCCCAATGTTCGGAGGCTGTGCGATGCCCTGCGTGCCGGCGGCGTTGAACGCGTTGCGGTTGTCGTCGGCTTCGAGGCCGGCTCTGTCAGGCACGCCCTCCGTGACGCCGGCGTGCAGGTGATGTACGTTGAGCAGACGGCCAAGAGCGGCACGGCCGGTGCGGCTCTGGCCGGGCTTCGCGCGATCGGCGACGGTCCCGCGATTGTGCTCTATGGTGACGTTGCGGTGAGCGATGCGGACCTGCGCCGGTTGGTGACCGCCCCCCACACTGCCGGCGCGGCGGGCGCCGCCCTTGTGGCGCCGATGGCCCCCGAGCAGGGCGCCGACTGGTACGCTGCGCACGTCGAGAACGGACGGCTCAACGCAATCGTCGGGCATGAGGATGGTGCGCCGTTGAGGTGGTGCGGAGCCGCGGTGGTCGGACCGGGGTTCTCTCGCGTCCTCGAAGACAACCCCGGGCGCATGCTGGCTGTGCCCGTCGGAGGAATGCCTCCCATGGAGCCTGACTTCGCCCAAAGCCTCAACGATTGGGATGCGGATATCGTTGCCGTGGTCGCGCAGGACGAGGTTGTGGATATGGACAAGCCATGGCACGTGCTGCGGGCCAACGCCCTCGCTGCCCACCGCATGACGTCCGAACTTGGCGGCTCGGTCGTCCATCCGAGCGCACGCATTGACGATGGAGCCGAGATCAGCGGCGATGTGGTCTTGGGACCGGGATCGGAGATAGGCAAGCGCGTGGTCATCGAGGGGCCCGTCATTGTGGGCGAAGGCACGCGGATCGTGAACGGTGCCATCCTCCGTGGGGGCAACGTCATCGGCAATCGAACGCGCATCAGCGACTACTGCCTGGTGGACGCTCGGACCGTCGTCGGCAGCGACTGCATCATCGGCCACGGCGCGGAGATGGATGGCACCATGTTCGACGGCTCCTATCTGTACCACTACTGCGAGATCAGCGGGCTCGTTGGGCACTCCGTTGACATCGGGGCGGCGACCGTGTGCGGCACCCTGAAGTTCGACGACCGACTCGCCGAGCATCGGGTGAATGGGCGTCGCGAGCGCCCGCCATTCGAAGCGAACGCGACATACTTCGGAGATCACAGCCGGACGGGCGTCAACGTGATCACGATGCCGGGCGTCAAAATCGGAGCCTACTCATGCGTCGGCGCCGGTGTGGTCGTCTACGAGGACATTCCGAGCCGCACGCTCACGCTCGTCAGGCAGGAGACCGTCCAGCGTCCGTGGGGGCCTGAGCGCTACGGCTGGTAAGCGTCTTCAGCCCCCTTGACTCCACGCCGCATCTTTCAGTATCCTCTATTAGCACTCGGACATGGCGAGTGCCAACTCTGACGTTGGCATTCGACCTCAATCCAGCATCGGAGGTGAAGACAGATGCCTTTGCGACCCCTTGGCACCAAAGTTGTGGTGGAGCCTTCCGAGAAGGAAGAGAAGACCGCCGGCGGGATCGTTCTGCCCGACACTGCCCAGCAGAAGTCCATTGAGGGCAAGGTGATCGCGGTCGGTAAGGGCCGCACGCTCGATGACGGCACGGTCGTGCCTCTGGGCGTTTCTGTTGGACAGACTGTTATCTACTCGAAGTACGGTGGGACCGAGATCAAGCTCGAGGGCAAGGACTATGTAATCCTCGACGAGGACCAGATCTACGCCGTCAAGGAGTAGATCAATCCCGGCCAACTCGGTCGGAGGGCGGCTCGGCAGGAGCCTCGCCCTCCCGGCAATCGGACAAGCATTCAGCTTCAGGAGGAACCAATGGCAGCCAAGCAGATTCTGTACGATGAGGACGCGCGACGCGCTCTTGAGCGCGGCGCGAATATCGTGGCCAATGCGGTCAAGGTCACTCTGGGCCCCAAGGGCCGCAATGTGGTGCTCGACAAGAAGTGGGGCTCACCCAACATCACCAAAGACGGCGTGACCGTCGCCAAAGAGATCGAGCTGGAAGACCCGTATGAGAACATGGGCGCTCAGCTCGTCAAGGAAGTTGCCTCCAAAACCAACGATGTGGCGGGCGACGGAACCACTACCGCGACCGTCCTGGCCCAGTCCGTCGTCCGCGAAGGTCTTCGCTATGTGGCCGCCGGCGGCAATCCGATGCTCGTCAAGCGGGGCATCGAGACCGCGGTTGAAAAGGCCGTTGAAGCGATCAAGGGTGAGGCCATCGAAGTCAGGGGTCACGAGGAAGTTGCCAATGTCGCCTCAATCGCCGGCAATGATCCGGCCATCGGCAAGCTCGTCGCCGAGGCCATGGACAAGGTCGGCAAGGATGGCGTAATCACCGTTGAGGAGAGCAAGGGCACGACGGACACCCTCGAAGTTGTCGAGGGCATGCAGTTCGACAAGGGCTATATCTCGCCGTACTTCGTGACCGACGCCGAGCGCATGGAAGCAGTTCTGGAGAACCCGCTGATCCTGATCCACGAGAAGAAGATCAGCGCGGCTCAGGACCTGATCCCGCTGATGGAGAAGGTTGCGCAGATGCGCAAACCGCTCGTCATCGTTGCGGAGGACGTGGACGGGGAGGCTCTGGCCACTCTGGTGGTCAACCGCATTCGCGGCACCGTGGCTTCCTGCGCGGTCAAGGCTCCCGGCTTCGGCGATCGCCGCAAGGCCATGCTCGAAGATATCGCGATCCTGACCGGCGGCAAGTTCATCAGCGAAGACCTCGGCGTCAAACTGGAGAATGTGGACCTTGGCATGCTCGGCACGGCCGCGAAAGTTGTCGTCGGCAAAGAGGAGACCACGATCATCGAGGGCGGCGGCAGCCATGACGCGGTTGTGGGACGCATCGGTCAGATCAAGAAGCAGATCGAGGATACCGACAGCTCCTACGACAAGGAAAAGCTCCAGGAGCGCCTTGCCAAACTCGCCGGCGGCGTGGCCGTGATCAAGGTTGGAGCGGCGACCGAGACCGAGCTCAAGGAGAAGAAGCATCGCTTTGAGGATGCTCTGTCGGCGACGCGCGCAGCCGTCGAGGAGGGCATCGTCCCCGGCGGCGGCATCACCTTCCTTTACGCTCAAACGGCTCTCGACGGACTGCAGGGCACGGAAGACGAGTTGCGCGGTGTGGCTATCGTGCGGCGCGCCCTCGAAGAGCCGCTGCGTCAGATTGCGGCCAACGCGGGCAAGGAAGGCTCCGTGGTCGTAGGCAAGGTGCGCAGCCTGCCGAAGGGGCAGGGCTTCAACGCGCAGACCGAGACCTACGCCGATCTGGTCAAGGATGGTGTTGTGGACCCGGTCAAGGTGACCCGATCGGCCCTGCAGAATGCCGCCTCGATCGCAAGCATGCTGCTTACCACCGAGGCTCTGGTGGTCGAGAAGCCGGAGAAGAAGAAGGAGACGCCGGCACCGGGCGGCGGCATGGACTACGACATGTAGTTCGGTTCGGGCATCCGTTTCATGCTCACTGCTCGAGGGGCGTCCCGTGCGGACGCCTCTCGGCGGGAGCCTCGCCCTCCGGCGGCTCGGCTGGGTTTCGATACGCTTCGCACTCAACCACCGCCTCGCCCTGCCGGTACGAGTCCAACCCGATTGTGGCGCAGTCCGGCACGGCGGCGGCCTATCGGTCCAGGCACGTGCGCGCAGGTATAATCGCCGCGTGCAGCAGCGCCACCGCAAAGCCCGCAACGACACGATCGCGTTTCTGACCGAACTGAACGCGCTGTTCTCCGATGCCGTCCGTACCGGCGACGAGGAAGCCTTCCTGCAGCGTGCGCTCGAGCTGGCCATGCGTGCGGTTGGCGGGGATCGCGCATTCCTTGCCCTTGTCGAGCAGAGCACCGGGCACCTTGTCGTCGTGAACACCACAGGGTTTGGCTGGACGCCCGAGACCGCTCGCCTGCGGCTATCGTTGGCCCATGAGAGCGCGCGCGGCATTACGGGCCACGCTGTGCTCACCGCCCGGCCGTATCGGACCGGGAACACGCACGAGGACCCCTACTATCTCGAGTATTTCCGCGACGTCAGGAGCGAGATCGCGGTGCCGATCTGGGGTACCTCGGGTCAGTCGGTGGGCGTGATCAACGTCGAGAGCGCACAGCCGGATCGCTTCACCGAAGATCACGAGCACCGGCTGGTGGCGATCTCGCATGCCGCGGCCGCCGCTCTCCGCGTTCAAGGCTTTCGGGCTCGTGAGAGCGCCCTCATCGAGGTCGGCAACAACCTGACCACGATTCTGGACATAGACACCCTGATGCAGAAGGTGCTCTCTGTAGCCGCCGGTCTGCTGCGCTTCGAGGATTGCACCGTGTTCCTCACCGACGAGGCGACAGGGATGCTGGTTCTTGCGGCATCGAGCGGGAGCCTGGCGGGTCGGACCGGGGAGTCGCCATACCGCCTTGGCGAGGGCATTACGGGATGGGTTGCGGCCCATGGTTCATCAGTCCGGCTCGTCGAACCGCGCAACGATCCGCGATGGAGGGGCCTGTGCCTCGAGTTCCCGCCGGATGAGATCGGCGCGCTCCTGGCTGTGCCGATCGTCGGCCGCAACCGGGTCCTGGGGGTGTTGCGGGTCGTGCGGCGCAAGAGCCCGAACGCATGGTTCTCGATCTCCTTCAGCGAAGGTGAAGAACGCGTGCTCAACACCATCGGCAGGCAGCTCGGGGCCGCTGTTGAGAACGTCCGCACATACGAACGGCTCCTGAATGCAGAGCGTATGGCCGCATGGGGCGAGTTGTCTGCTCGCGCGGCGCACATGATCGGCAACCGAACGTTCGCCCTGAAGGGCGACCTTAACGAGATGTCCTATCTGCTCTCTCAGAAGCCGTGCGAGGACATCCGGGCGGAGATTGTGGACATTGCGGCCAGCATGTGCCGGGGCGTCGAGCGGCTCGAGGAGATCTTGCGGGAGTTTCGCGATTTTGTCGTGGCAACACAGGTCACACTCGCCGCCTGTGATCTCAATGCGCTCGTTCAGGAGACGGTCTCGGAGATATTCCCGAGGCGTACATCCATCGAACTGACGATGGAACTGGACCCTGACCTGCCTCGTCTGCGATGCGACGCGCGCAAACTGAAGCGTGCATTTGGAGAGCTGATTGAGAACGCTGTGAGTTTCCAGCCGGAAGGGGGTGTCCTGCACGTGCGCACCTACCTTGTCGCCGCATCGGACCGCATTCGGTACGGCATGAGCCAGTCGCGTGAGTCGGTCGCGGTCGAGTTCGCTGATGCCGGACCTGGGATCGCCGACGATCAGAAGGAGCGTGTGTTTCAGCCGTTCCATTCCACAAGGGCCAAAGGCATGGGGCTTGGCCTCAGCATCGTCAAGGGAATCGTCGAGGCTCACCATGGCGTCGTGCGTGAGATCGGAGCATTGGGGCAAGGGGCGCGGTTCGTAGTCTGCCTGCCGGTTGCCGAATCGGCGGCCTGAGTTCTGAGGGAGCAGCCAATGGTACGGATACTTGTCGTAGATGACGAAGACGAGGTCAGGGCAACCCTGAAGCGCCGGCTTCAGCGTGAAGGCTACACAGTCGTGACCGCTGAGAGCGCCGAGGCCGCCAACGCCCTGGTGGCCAATGAGCCCGATGCATTCGACGTGGTCGTGACGGACATGTGCATGGAGGAGGCCGACAGCGGGCTCGACGTCCTGCGCCACGCGTTGGCTCGTGATATGTTTACCGAAGTGATCGTCCTGACGGCTTACGGCAACGTCGCCAACGCCGTGGAGTCCATGCGCAAGGGTGCATTCGATTATCTGGAGAAGAACGTGCCGGGCGTGGATACCTATGAGGTGCTGGCGATGAAGGTCGCCCAGGCGCTTGAACGGCGCAGGGCCGCCATCCGCACGGTCAGACGCCTCGAAGAGCGGGCGGCCAGGCAAGTGTCAGGCTGAGGCTATCGGTAGGAGTCGGGTGTGAACTCGGCGACGGGCGACTCAACGCGCACCTTGCGTACCGATGCGCCGGCGGTGAGGATCAAGACCCAGCCTCGTGCATTGGATGCGTTGTCCCACCAATCGGAATGGTATGTCCGAGCCCAGTGCCAGTGGCAGTCTGCGAGAGGGGTAAGATCGTCCCACTTGCCCGGTCCGAAATGGGGCGCGGGGTCCCACCAACCGAGTTCCTGAGCGCGGGTCCACCGTGGCACATAGTCGTAACTGACGCCCGTGGCGAGGTACCCATCGCCTTCGAGCCGCGGCGTTGGGGCATGATGGCCGCGAGCGGCATCGCTTGGGCAGACGAAGACGGCGCCGTTGCGCACGTAGGAGGCGTTGCAGGCAGACAACCGGAGGGGAAACTCTCCGTAATCCTGGGCATACAGACCGCAAGCGATGCCGAGTTGCCGCAGGTTGGAGATGCAGACACTCCTGCGAGCTGAGGCGCGAGCAGCCCAGAGCACCGGGAACAGAAGTCCGGCCAGGATCGCGATGATCGCGATCACAACCAGGAGCTCCACGAGAGTGAAAGCCTTGGCCATAGCGTGTCTCTCCGTAATGAGGGTGTGCCTCACCCCACCATGCCGTGTACTTGGTACGATGCCGGAGCATGCTACGGTTACAGGGCTGGGAGGTTGACGATGCAGAAGCCAGTGCAAAGGCCCGTGGTTGCCGTCGCGTTGGCGTGCCTTGCGGCTGGGCTTAGCGCTGCCGCTTTCGTCCGCGACGAGCCGATGGGCCGCTGGGACATTGAGGAGCGCACCCTCGTGTCCGGACAGGAAGCAGACATACACCTCCGCTACACGAACGGTGAGGAGGCACTGCCGGCAGGCTCCTCGTTCACGATGGCCGTTGAGCCCATCAGCGTGACGCAGCTCCAGGGTGGGAATGCCAGTCTCGGGATGGAAGCCGTGGGTGGGCCGCAGACAGCGCCGCGCGTCTCCGTGAAACCGGTTGGCCTTGTCGAGTCGGGAGCGTTCGGCGTTCGAATCGCCCTGCCTGAGGGCTTGCCTGCCGGACAGGTGATCCGCCTCAAGTACGGCAACCGACAGCTCGATGGCCGGATCGTCGGGTTGGTCAATCCCGTTCCGGTGCGTGATCTGGCGTGGGACGTCCGCTATCATGTCTCCGATGCCGATGCTCAGGGACGAAGCTGGAGCGAGGCAGGATGGTGGCGCAGCCTGCCCAGAGTGGACATTGTCCCGGCTGAGGCGTCGGCTCTCAGGATTACGGCCCCGAGCAATGTCGGCATCGGTCAGCCGTTCAAGGTGAGGGTTGCGGTGACCGACCGGTTCGATTCTCGGGTGGAGCCGCCTTTTGTCGGAAGCGTGCGCTTGATCCCGTCAGCAGGGATGACCGGCCTCCCTTCGGTTGTGAGGTTCACTTCTGCGGACCGCAGTTCGCGCGTCATTGATGGCGTCAGGACGGCGAAGGCCGGCATATACCGCATCGGAGCCAGGCTGCTGAGCGAGGGCGTCGCGGCAGCCTCGGCGGGCGGCTCGGCGGGCGGCTCGGCGGGAGCCTCGCCCTCCCGGTACGAGTCCAACCCGATTGTGGCGCAGTCCGGCACGGCGCGGCCCATTCGCTGGGGCATATTGCATGGTCGCGCGGGTTACACGGCCGGATGGGGCGATGGCGTGGACAGCTATTACGCCTATGCGCGGGATGTAGCAGGTCTGGACTATGCCGCTCTGTCGGAGGAGATGCCATCGCAGACCGACGCTGCGGACTGGAAAGCCGGAGGCATCTACGCCCATCGCTACGGGCGGCAGATGGACGCGGCAACCTTGCGGCGAGTCGTGAGCGAAGGCGCGGCGAGGAACCATCGGCCCGGCGAGTTCATCACCATCCTGGGCTGCCTTGGCTCGACCGCCGCCGCGGGGTCGCATGGCGTTTACACGGCAAAGGGGGGCGTGGAGGCGCTGACGCGTCTTGTGCCTCGCTCGGGCCCGGCGTTCCCATTTGAACTGCAGGCTGCCCTGAGCGCGGCTGAGCCGCTCATCATCCATCACACGAACGCTGCCTATCTGCCGTACAGCACGCTGGTTCAGGGGCGCACGCGGGCGGGCAAGCTGATCTCGCCGGCGCTGGAGTGCCACTCGGAACGAGGCATGGCGTTCCCCGGGCCCGGTCCTCTCGACCCACTGATCGGCGGAGTGCGATCACCAGTCGCCAAGCCGATGTTCCGAGTGATCGGGCGCGGACTTCGGTTCGGACTGATCGGGGACTCAGGAACGCTGACGGGGTGGCCGGGGCGGCGGTGGGCTTCGGGGCTTTCGCCGCGGAACCGCTTCGTCCAGGGGCTGACTGCTGTGCGTCCGTCCTCGTTTTCGCGCGAGGGGATCATCGAGGCGTATCGGGAGCGCGATGTTTACGCCACCACGGGTGAGCGGATCGCACTGGACTTCACGATCAACGGGGTCGGTATGGGACGAACGGTTTTCACTGATGGGCCGGCTGTGGCCAAGGTGGTCGTCTCGGGCACTGCGGATGTCCGTGAGATATCGCTGTTCAGCGGCGAGCGAGTGCTCACGCAGGCGCGATTTGCCGGTCGGCGCGACGTTCGGGCTGCGTTTGATCTGTCGAAACCGACAGCCAGCGAGGAGCCCTACATGGTTGAGGTCGTCCAGGGAGACCGCCATCGCGCATGGAGCTCGCCGATCTGGGTTCGCAAGCGCCTGGCTCCCGATCTGATGTGGGAGAGGGCAGGCGACGGAAAGCTGTACATCAAGAACGCAGGCTCTGCGCAGGCCATGCGCGTAACGCTCCAGGGGCACCGCGTCTCATACGGGTTCGTAAGGCCGGGGTGGGGTCCTGTGGCGGCGCTTCCGGAAGGGGCGGACGGTCAGGTATGGCTGCGGCGATGGTCGGACCGGCGGGCAACTCTGGTCCTCGCGTGGCGGGGATCGCCGCTGTCCGGATCCATACGCATCGGCGGCCAGACGGACTACAGCCCTGAGCCGGACTATGCTCTCCTGTCAAGAGGCGGCACGTTCCGCGACGACGGAGCCGGTGTCCTGAGCTTCAGCGACACGATTACAGGTGGGCGGGGCGTGGCCGTCAACCTGACAGTGTCGCCGAAAAAGGCGTGCTCTGCAACGCTCACCTTTGCGCGCGATGTTGCGCTTGTCATCGAGGGGCGTACCGAAAAGGCTCGAGAGTTCGTCATTCCCATCAACTCCGTTGCCGTCAAGTCGGCCGGCGTGACGCAGACGATCGCGGCTCTGCGACCGGGCGAGCAGAGAGCGGTAGCGGATCCCTCGCTGAACTGGATGGCTGATCCGGGCGACGCCATCGCCGAGACCAACGAGGGCAACAACCTGTGGGTACCCAAGCGGAAGTGAGGCAGACCTGAATGCCAATGCGCGTTGCTCTCAACAGGCGCCGCGGCTCGGCGGGAGCCTCGCCCTCCCCGGCGGGGCTATACCCGATACGACTCGGCGAGAGGCAAGAGGTGAGAGGTGAGGGCGGCGGCTCGGCAGGAGCCTCGCCCTCCCTGTTACTCGTCTGATTTGTGTTCCCGTTGCCGAACGTGCGGTCCGCAATCATCTGCACGCTGCCGGCGAAGCAGATCGCTCAATGGTCCTCGCCTGGCTCGACAAATGCAATGAGTTGGCCGCCCTTGGCTCGGTCGGCGCCCACCGCGTTCATTGCTGCCGCACAGACGTGAAGTAGCATCGAAATCGCCAAGCACCAGTGGCCGTGCAGCCCGAGTCCAGACTCATAGCAGCCTTTCGGATTGATCACGAGTCCTCTCGTTGTTCCTTCGCTGTTGGGGCGCAACGCTTTGGTTCAGCAGCCCGACGCGAAGCGGGTCGTCCATAACAACCGGTTGTTCGAAAGGGTTATCGAGTGCAAAGCTCACATGGCCCTATCGAATAACCTCTTTGAGCATCCGCGTTTCGTCCTTCGACACAGTCCCTCCCATAATCTTGGCAATATTCCCACCGAACATTTTCCCCATAAGGCCCATGTTCATTCCTGAAATGTACACCTTGCCATCTGTTGCTCTATAGACACCCCAAGCACAGGGCATCAGAGTCGAAACTTCAGGATTCGTCAGAAGAACTTCTTTGGCGTACGTTGCATTGCATAGCTCCACGATCTTGATCTGTTCATCCATATGAACACCGTGTTTGGCCATTGTTTGATTCATGTCACGGATTGTGGGACAGCTCCATCCATTAGCTTCAATGGCGGCCTTGAGTCGATTGCAAGTCTCCTCAATGCTGTCATATCGGCTCTGATGCTTAACGATCATCATACTTGGCATGGCCAGCCAGGCAACAATCCCGAAAAGTACTCCACCAATAACGAGACCGATCAAGAAGCAAAGTATCATGGGTATCCTTTCACTATGACCCGAATGGTTGTATTGTTTAGGCTTTAGGCGCACGTGTTCTAGTTAATGGTGTTCTCCTTTCCAACGCTCAGCATCAGCGGCGACGCACAACGGCGTCGGCTGCATGTTTGTGTCGGGTCCTCTTGCGCTTGTATGTTGAGGAAGCGTCAACTCGATGTCCATCAACCTGCGGTAAGGTTCCAAACCATCTTTGCCGCAAGGAGCAACAGAACAACGCCGATAATGATCTTCACCTGCCTCCCCTGGAGCTTAGCGGTCATCAGCCACATACCGAGCGCCGCGCCTGCCGCCGAGCCGGCCGCGGTCCATCCGAGCAGGGAGGGGCTTATGCCGGCCATCGCCATGTGGCTGAGAAACCCGGCCGGCAACGCGAAGATGAGGACGAACGAGGTGCTTGCTGACGCCTTTTTCGGGTCGAAGCCATAGGTGACGAGCGCCGGGACAATGATGTTGCCGCCGCCAACGCCGAGCAGCCCGCCGAGAAACCCGGCGAACCCGCCTACCCCAAGCCCCACCCCGAGAAGTGTGCCGGTTCCGCTCGTGGCTTCCTTCACCCGTGGCGTGTAGGACAACATCATCAGCCCCGCGAACACCAGGAAACCAACGAACAACCAGAGAAGCACGTCCCGGTCAAGCCCCTGGCTAACCCAGGCACCGAGGGGTGAAAGCGCGGACGCGATGAACACCATCGGTACCGCGACCTTCCATACCACGAGTTGGCTGCGAATGAAGTTGACCGAAGCCACAGACACGCCGAGGGCGTTCAGCAGGAGTGCGGTCGCCATCGCGGTGTGGACATCGATTCCAAGCGTCGGAAACACCGGGATCAACACGAAGGCCGCGCCAACGCCCGCGATGGTGAGCAGAGTGGTGAAGCCAAACGTAATGATCCCTGCGATGATGGCTGTCATCGGTAGAGCGCGACCCAACTATTCCTTGGCACCGGTCAGCCCTTCATAGCAGGGGATGCAGACCTTCTTCTCGCCCAGTATCCGTGCATAGCCCTCGACCACCATCTCCCCGCAGTTGTCGCACACGAGGCTCGAGAAAGAGTGTGGCGTGTGTTTGAGCTCGTACTTGAACACGTCACTGACCGTGAGGAGCATGTCGTCGGGTGCACCCATCACTTTCTGCACCAAGGGATCAACGACTTCGGCCGGCACCTAGGAGGCCGGGACGCCCTTTTCACGGTACTCGCTGGAAAACTCGGTCTGCTTGTTCGCCAGCAAGGCCTCGGCCTTGGGCGTAACCCGGACGGCGCGACCGGTCGCCGCCTCGACCAGCGTGACACCCCACTTGCCGTAGTGGAGCTTCTTGATGTTCCCCTTGCCGAACGTGCAGCCCGTTATCATCTGCACACCGTCGGCGAAGCAGGTCGCGCAATGGTCCTCGCCAAGCTCGACAAGTGCCAGGAGCTGGCTGTCTTTAGCTCGTTCGACACCCAGCGCATTCATTGCTGCCGCACCGACACGAAGGCCCATTGGCATCGCCGGGCACTCGTGGCCGCGCAGCACGAGTCCAGATCCGTAATAGTCTTTCGGATTGATCATGAGTCTTCTCCTCGTTTTGTTCGTCCATTCGGTCGGGTTTCGCAGGCCGTATCGTCAAAGTATGGCACCAAAGCGTTCCGGCTAGCCTCCATCATTCGTGAAAAGGGGGAGGGAAATGCACTCTGACGAACTCGTTAGCCAACGAGCAAGCAATAGGACGCACGCGCGCCCTATGTCAGGTTGGTGTGACGGCATGTTGTTGGCCGGGCGTATCGAAACCCAGGGGCTGCCGCATCCGCTGACCTGCCCGTCTGGGTTTCGATACGAGGCTCGCGAAGATGGTCTCGGTTCGATCAGGCGCTCTCTCAGGCAGCGGCGTATGCCCGAGTGCGCGAGCCTCTACTCAACCACCGGCGGGGCTGTACCCGATACGGGTCGGCGAGGGGCGAGAGGGAGGGGGCTTCTCGCATAGCCCTCACCCAACCTCTCCCGTGCGCCTCACGTGGCGGGCAGCCGAGGTCCGCTTTGCGCGGGAGAGGAGGCATTCGGCTCGGCGGGAGCCTCGCCCTCCCACGGAGCCTCGCCCTCCCACTGA
>DYKI01000071.1 GCA_020722705.1 Chthonomonas calidirosea
CTAGAGCACGTCGTCGCCGTTCTCACCCGTGCGGATGCGAACGGCATCGTCAAGGGGCAGCACAAAGATCTTGCCGTCGCCCTTTTCGCCTGTCTGGGCGTGGGCAAGCACGGTCTCGATGATCTCCTCGACATCCTCATCGCGAACGATCATCTCGATCTTAACTTTAGTGGGCAGGTCAATGACATAGTCCGCGCCCCTGAAGCTCTCGCGGTGCCCTCGATGGCGTCCCGAACCGCGCACGTCCGTCACCGTCATGCCGGTGACACCGATCTCGCCGAGGGCGATCTTCACTTCGTCGAGCTTGTAGGGCCGGATGATGCACTCGATCCGTTTCACCTAGGCGATGATCCCCCACTCGCGAAGCACATCGAGAACCGGCGGACGCCGCCATAGCCAATCCACGCGTATCCAGAGTCCTTCGATCACCTTGCTGCGGTAGATGCCGTCGCTGCCGACTGCGGCCGGCTCATAGGCGCCATCGAGTCCCAGCACATGAAACTCCGCTCGTTTGCGGTCAGGGTCCACGATCCAGTATTCGCGCACGCCGGCCTGTTCGTATTCGTAATACTTGTCGCCCCTGTCGCGCACCCGGCTCTCGGGACTGACCACCTCGATCACGAGATCGGCGGCACCTTCCAGGCAGGTTGGCTTGATTCGGTCGGCATGCTCCCGTGCGACATACATGACGTCCGGAGCACGGCCCGGCGTGTCGAGATTGGTTCGCATCACGAAGGGATCGTGTCGGACTTCTCCTGCGCCCGTTGTTTCCACATAGTCCCCGAGGATTCGAAGCAGAAACATGGTCATGACATTGTGCTCATCCGATATGGGCGACATCTCGACTGCCTCTCCGTTCACGTACTCATAGTGCCCCTCGAGTTTCAGGAAGTCCTCGAAAGACATTTCAGTACTCTTCACGGTGGGCGAAGCGGTTGCTGTCATGGCGGTTCACCTCTGTAAGCGCATTATACACGAGACCGCAGACACGCACGGCCCACGCGTGGAGTGCGTGGGCCGGCGTGTCGAGCGGACGTGTACGGGCGTCACACGTCGTAGTACAGATAGAACTCGTGCGGATGCGGCCGCAGGGCCACGGCGTCAATCTCGTTCTTCCGCTTGTAGGCCACGTATTCGCTGATCAGGTCGGGCGTGAACACACCGCCCTTGAGCAGGAACTCGTGATCCTCTTCGAGAGCGTCGAGCGACTCGCCGAGGCTGCCGGGCGTCATCTTGATGCCGTGCCGTTCCTCCGGCTCCATCTCGTAGAGGTCCTTGTCAATCGGCTCCGGCGGCAGGATCTTGTTCTCGATGCCGTCGAGCCCGGCCATGAGCATGGCGGGGAAGGCGAGGTAGGGATTTGCAGAAGGATCTGGCGCGCGGAACTCGATCCGCTTAGCCTTCGGCGACTTGGAGTACATGGGGATACGGATGCACGCCGAGCGGTTGCGCTGCGAGTAGATCAGGTTGATGGGAGCCTCGTAGCCCGGAACCAGTCGCCGATAGGAGTTGGTGGAAGGAGCCGCAAACGCCAGGATCGCCGGCGCGTGCTTGAGCAGGCCGCCGATGTAGTAGATCGCGTTCTCCGACAATCCGGCATAGCCCTTCGCATCGTAGAAGACGTTGCGCTCATCAAGCCACAGTGACTGATGGCAGTGCATGCCCGAGCCGTTGTCCTGGAAGAGAGGCTTCGGCATGAACGTAACCGTGTAGCCGTTCTGGTTGGCAACATTCTTGATGACGTACTTGAACTTCATCAGCGCGTCGGCGGTCTGCACGAGCGGGCCGTACTTGATGTCAATCTCGCTCTGGCCGGCGGTGCCGACTTCATGGTGCTGGATCTCGCTCTCGACGCCGGTCTCGATGAGCGTCAGCATCATTTCGGTGCGCAGGTCCTGCAGCGAGTCCGATGGCGGCACGGGGAAGTAGCCGCCCTTGTAGCGGATCTTGTAGCCCAGGTTGGGCTTCTCGTCGCGGCCCGAGTTCCAGATGCCCTCATCGCTGTCAATAAAGTAGTAGCCCGAGTTCGGCGTCGTGTCGTACCGGATGTCGCTGAAGATGTAGAACTCGGCCTCCGGACCGAAGTAGGCCGTGTCGGCAATGCCCGATGCCTTCAGGTAGGCCTCGGCCTTCTTGGCCACCTGACGCGGGTCGCGGCTGTAGCGCTCGCGGGTGATGGGGTCTTCGATATCGCAGATGATGTTCATCTGCGCCACTTCGGCAAACGGATCAATGAAGGCGGTGTCGGGATCGGGCATGAGCAGCATGTCGGACTCGTTGATCTTCTGGAAGCCTCGGATCGAAGAGCCGTCGAAGCCGATACCATCCTCGAATGTCTCCTCGGTGAAGGCCGAGATCGGCATCGAGAAGTGCTGCCAGATACCGGGCAGGTCCACAAACCGCACGTCTACGATCTTGGCCTCACGTTCGATGGCCAGGTCAATGACATCCTTCGGCGTCATCGTTGGTGCATCTCCTTTGCGCTTTCGGCGATGGTGGGGCACACTGCATCGGAGCGCCCGGTGCCCCGCTCGGGCGCTCCAGCAAAAAGCGCTCCGACGATCCCTCCATGAGGGTTCGCGAGGAGCGCTGCAATCAGGCGGTCACTTCGGTGTATCCGCGCAACGTTTTCCAAACGGAGAGGGGCAAACAGAGAGCCCCTCGACACGTTTACTATACCCCGCTCTGTTTCGGGGGTGTCAAGACCCGACGACGGCCGGGTCTCAGCGGCGGTACTCGGCTGAAGCACGCGCGCAAGCACCCCTCTCCCGCGCATGCCGGACCCCAAGTGTGCACTGCCCTTCGTGCGCGGGAGAGGCCGGGTGAGGGCAGCATCGGATGGGCCACCGGCATCCACGCCGGCATCGCCGTCACGATCGGCGGAAGGAGAATCGCGTCGGGTGTGGAACACGATGGGCGGGGCACGGACTGGATGCCTCGCCGAGGAGGGTTACATGAGAATCCGGCGCATTGGCGCATTGGCGGCGATGTCCGCTTTGATCGTGGGGGCGACGATGGGAGCAGCAGCAGCGCAGAGTCCCGAGGAGCTTCAGCGCATCCAGGCGGCACTGCCGGCTCGGGCGCAGGTGAAGCCGCTCAAGCCGCGCAAGCTTCTGATCTTCGACCTCAACGTGGGCTACCCCGGCCATGGTTCCATCCAGACGGCCAACGCGGCCTTCACTCTGATGGGCCGCAAGACCGGCGCATTCGAGACGGTGGTCACCAGGGACCCGTCGGTTTTCGCTCGCGAAAGCCTCAAGCAGTTTGACGCCGTGTTCCTGAACAACACCGTCGGCAACTGCTTCGAAGACCCTGACCTGCGGCGCAACCTTGTGGAGTTCGTGATGGCGGGCGGCGGCCTGATGGGCGTCCATGGAACGTCGGTTGGCTTCACTCGCTGGCCCGGAGCAGTCGAGGACTGGCCGGAGTTCGGGCGCATGCTTGGAGCTCGAGGCGCCTCGCATCTTAACGCCAACGAGCGGGTGCTGGTGCGGCTGGAGGAGCCCGACCATCCTGTCGTCAAGGCGTTCGGAGGAAAGCCGTTCGAGCACTCCGACGAGTTTTTCCGGTTCGGCGAGCCCTATTCGCGCAATCGGGTCCGAGTGCTGTTGAGTATGGACAACGCTGCCTCAGCGAAGCTGCAGGGCAAGGAAAGCATCCAACGCTTCCGCGGGGATGACGACTACGCCATTGCGTGGGTCCGCAGCTATGGTCGTGGGCGCGTGTTCTATTCCTCGCTGGCCCATAGCCCGAACGTGTTCTGGAACCCGCGCATGCTTGCCTTCTATCTCGACGCGACCCAGTTCGCATTGGGCGATCTGCCGGCGCCGACGGTCCCCAGTGCGCGTATCACCCCATCAGTCAGAGCACAGGAGAAGCTTGGCCTTCGCCTTGGCGTCGAGGCTTATACCTTTCATCGTGTCAGCTTCTTCGAGACCATCGAGCGCACCGCCAAGCTCGGAATGGCCTACGTCGGGGGCTTGAGCTTCCAGCGCGTGAGCCCGGACATCCCCAAGAACCTCGACCCGAACCTGACCAACGCAGAGATCGAACAGGTGCGCATGAAGCTTGACGCCGAGGGTGTGCGCCTCCTTACGTATTACTACCAGGAGATACCCGGCGACGAAGCGGGATGCCGCAAGGTCTTTGAGTTCGCGCGCAAGCTGGGCATCGAGACATTCATGACGGAGCCGAAAGTCGAGGCGCTGGACACCATCGAGCGATTCGCCGACGAGTACGGCATCAACATCGCTCTCCACAACCATGACAGCAAGACGTCGCCCAACTATTACAGTCCCGACGCCATCCTGAAGGTCTGCAAGGGGCGGAGCGCCCGGATCGGGGCTGCGGCCGATGTCGGCTACTGGATGCGCGGCGGACTGGACCCCGTGGCAGGCATCCGCAAGCTCGGCAAGCGCCTGATCACGATCCAGATGCATGACCTGCACGAGCTCGGTCCGCAGGGGCACGACGTCCCGTGGGGAACCGGCAAAGCCGGCGTCGAGAAGATGATCCGCGAGATCCATCGCCTCAAGCTCAAGCCCACCATGATCGGACTCGAGTACTCCTACAACTTCGATGCGAACCTTGATGAGGTTGCCCGGAGCGCGCGCCACTTCGACGACCTGATTGTGAGACTCGGGGGAAGCAAATGAGCGGTCCTGTGGGGCGACGGGAACTGCTGGGCAAGGCGGCGGCAATGGCGATACCCATGGCTATTCCGGCATCGGCGATTGGCCGTGGCGGGCTGCGAGCGCCGAGCGAGCGTCTCAACGTGGGCGTCATTGGCCTCGGCGCCATGGGGCGCGGTCACCTGGGATGGTGCCTGGCCGACAGCCGGGTTCAGGTCATGGCCGTCTGTGAGGTGGACAGGATACGCCGCGATGAAGGGCAGCGCAACGCCGATGCCGCCTACGCCGCCGCACGAGGCGATGGCTCCTACAAGGGTTGCGCGGCATATGGTGACTACCGCGAGATGCTGGCCCGAGACGACATAGACGCCGTGCTCATCGCGACGCCGGACCACTGGCACGCGCTGCAATCGGTGGACGCGGCCAAAGCGGGCAAGGACGTCTACTGCGAGAAGCCTATCACGATGAACATCGCCGAAGGGCAGCGGCTGATCGAGATCATCCGCTCCTATGGCTGCGTGTTCCAGACCGGCACCCAGTATCGCTCTGCGCCCACGATCCGGCGTGTATGCGATTTCGTGCGGCAAGGCGGCCTCGGCAAGGTCAAGCATGTCTTCACGCTCTGGTCCAAAGTCGAGGGGCTCGACACACCTGTCAACTATGCCCTGCCGGCCGAACCGGTTCCGGACTGGCTGGATTGGCCCATGTGGGTCGGCCCGGCGCCGTTTAGGCCCTACAACAAGCGCTTCCACTCGAATCCGATCCCCGGTGTAGTGCCGTGGGCTTTCTGCGAGGATTTCGGCGCAGCGTCCATCACGTGGCATCATTCGCACAGCGCCGACGTGGTGCAGTACGGCCTCGGCGTTGAGCGCAGCGGACCGGTTGAGATCATCCATCCGGCGACAGGCCGGTTTCCAACGCTCACGTTCCGCTATGAGAGCGGCACGCTGCTCCATCTGGTCTATGATTGGGGGCAGGTGAAACGCGACTACAAGGCGGTGCCTGCCGATGCCAGGCTTGAGGGCAACTTCGGCGGCGTGTTCGTCGGCGAGCGAGGCTGGATCACCTCGATGACCGGAGGCGGGCCGATCGAGGGCGGCCCGCCGGAGATATTCGAGGAGATGGGGATGGCGAATCGCCAGCTCACGGGCGGCAACAACCACCATTCGAACTGGCTCGAGTGCATTCGGACGCGCGGCAGGACCAGCACCGACGAGGAAATCGGCCACCGGACCGCCTCAGTCGGCCACCTTGCCCATATCGCCTTCAAGCTTGGCCGGAGCCTCAAGTGGGATCCGGCCAAAGAGACGTTTCCTGATGACGCCCAGGCCAACCGGCTGCGGTCACGCGCCATGCGCGAGCCATGGAGGATGTAAGCCCTGTCTGTCGCCGGTCCGCCGCCCTAACGTGATGCACGCCGACCGGCTGACTGTATGCTCCTCGGTATGAGTACGGTATGCCGCGAGCAGACCGATGCCGACATCGCCACAGAGAAGTGGGCAATAGTGGAAGCCCGCCGATTGACGCTCAAGGTCATCGGCTCGGCGTCGGTCCGCGCCTTCCTCTTCGGCAGTCGAGCGGTGGGTGCCGAACGGCGCTTCTCCGACATTGACATAGCCCTGGAGGCCGCGGACGGACCCGTTGATCCCGTGCTCGTAAGTGACCTGCGCGAGGCACTCGAGGAGAGCCACATTCCCTACGAAGCCGATGTCGTGGACCTGTACTGGGCCGATCCGGAACTGGTTGCCGAGGTCCGAAAGCATGGTGTTGAATGGACCGTCTGAACCGCCTGCTCACGCTGGCCATGCGTGCGCACGCAACACTGGATGAGGCATTGGCGATTGAGGAGCCGGTCCCAATCGAACGCGACGGCACGATCCAGAGGTTCGAATACACCTTCGAGACGGTATTCGGCTCTGCCGGCAGTACCTAACCGAAATCGAAGGAGCATCTGAGCGCAATCCCAAGCCCATCATGCGCAAGCTGGCGCTGGCCGCGATCGTGAGCGACGACGAAGCGCGAAAAGGCATCCGCATGGCGGACGACCGGAACCTTACGGATCATACGTACAGCGAGGCCGTTGCCGACAGGGTCTGCCGCACACTGCCGGAACACGCCAGGCTCCTCCGAGCTGTTGTGGAACGGTTGGCTGAGCGTATCGCTCAGCGCCCGTCAAGCTGATCGAGAGGCCCGAGGCTCGAAGGCGTCGGTGGCTTGTGCGTCGCTCATGTCAGGTTTGCCGGCAACGACGACCTGCCGGCCCATGCCGGACGTGGTGGATGAGCGTCAACACGCCGCCAGATGCCACGTCTGAGCTGCATCAGATATCCTCATTCGCCATCGCCGCCTTGTCCAAGCTCATCCGCCCAACATCCGCTGCATGGCCGGGAGTTCCGGGCCCATTGGCAGTCAGGCTGAACCCTATCGCCGCCTCGATGTTCTCACCGAACGGCACGCGAACGCCCTCGGCGTAGGACCACTCAGGCGGCTGGGTGAAGGTCACGTCCGATATGTCGGACGAACACTTGCGCCCGTCCGCCAGATCGAGCTCGATCCAGAGGCGCCGAATGCTGAAGTAATCCCGGTTGGGGTTGCGGATCACCAGTCGGTTGTGACGGTTGAGTGAGCGGATGGCCTCGGCCGTCAAGGGCATGCCGACGCGCTCGGAGTAGATTCCCCGGACCTCGTCGCCGGCGGCTTCCGGCATGGGGCCAAGACTGACGCCGTTCAGTTCCGCATGGCACGCGTACTTGCCCGCATTGAGCCCCTTGCCGTCGAACCGCAGCCAACCCCGCGTGGCCGAACGGACATGGTCCGCGGTCAGACCCCCCACCGGATACGGTCCCGGAGCGCGCCGATAGAGTTCCGTGCGCGCATCGAGCTTGCGTGTCCACACCGGCTGAAGCGTCTCGATGCGCAGATCGGCCCAGCATCCCCAGTCGCCGGACGAGTCGTCTGCCGGTCCCGGGTCCACAACGAGTTTGATCCGGATCGTCTTCCCGCGCCATGGCGTAAGGTCGGCTTCGATCGGCTCCCAGCGATGTGCCCGCACGGTATGCGCAGCGGCTCTGGCTGCGCTGCCTGCCTCATCGAGGATGTAGACCTCGTAGAGGATGCCGTCGCCCGGATCGCTGCCGTCGAGCTTGCCCACGAGCGCCCGGAAGGCGGCAGGCACCTCCGATGGGAGCTTCACCGGATCGAACAGGGCATAGGTCCGCCCGACCGTGCCTCCGAGCCACGGCGGATGCATCTTCAGACACTGTTTCGCGACGCCGTCGCATTCGCCGCCATCCCGGTGGGCATGCGCTCCCGTGCCGCCATAGCCGGGCGTGTCGGGCTTTCCTCGCAGCCCGACTCCGGCCTCGAAATGCTCCGGCATGGGCGCCAGGGGAACGGGTGTCCGCAGCGTGATGAGGCCCGTCTCGACGATCTTGCTTGCCTTGCCGGACCGGATGTCCACGCGCACGAGCTCGTTGGACTCGGACCGCGGCATGCCAAGGGGCAGACGAGCTGCCGTCGGCTTTCCGGGCTCCAACTCGACGCGGTCCGTTTGCCCGAGCGCCGAGACTGCCGCCGTTCGGCTCTGGGGCAAGCGTGAGATGAGCCTGACGACAAGATCGTGTCCGTCCATGGCAAGCGTGGCGTCGAACGGCTCCACAACGGTGAAGTCCAGCCACTCGCCTTCGAGCTGCGACCAGATGCGGGTGCCGGGTGCGGCATCATCGGGCACGACAACCTTGTGCTCCGCGCGTCCGCGGACGGCGATCGTCTCCCCCGGCGTTGCTGTCGCGGGCGCCGTATGGAGCCGGGATCGGGGAGCGTCAAGCCGCACTCCGATAAGCACGTAGCTGCAGGCGCCTTTGACGGGCATGACATAGGTCAGTCCGCGGGACGCCCGCAGCTCGGCGGGGCCAAGAGGTCTGCGCTCACGATCCATTGCCGTCGCGGACGCGGCGCTGATGGCAAAGCCGCACTGCGCTCCATCAAGCGGGATCACTTCCCATTCGCCTGCCTTGATCTTGCGGCAAACGGCCACGCCATCGGATGCGGCCTTCTCGAACCGCGTGAAGCGCCCGCGACCGTCCACGAAGAAGTACTCGGGCGTCGCCGCGTAGTCCGCACGGTGGCCTTTCGTATCGGAGCTGATGACTGTGATGGCGTCCGCCTTGTTCGGTCCCAACGGGCTCCATCCGCAGTATCCGTTGGGCGGAAGGTCAATGGTGCGACCGAAGGCGCGCGCGACCATGCGCTCGGTGCGGCTGCCGTTGGCCGCCACCAGGGTTCCATCCGAGTACCGGACCACAACCTGCGAACGCCGGTAGGCGCCGGTGGCGACGGCCTGAGACGATGTCAGGAGCTTGCCGCCGGCACCCACGTAGCGGATGTCGGTCGCCCGGGCGAGGCAGTAGCGCGCGTGAAGCTGCTGGAGCATGTAGTAGCTCTTCATGACATTGGCCATGCCGCCTTCGGTCACGAGAAAGCCCGGGTGGCCGAACGCGACAGTTGCCGCCAGGAACCGATCGAGCCATGCCTCACGTTCAGCCTTTGTGGCCTGCGGCTGGGGGACGTTCGCGTAGAACATGTCCGGAGCGCCCATGCCGAAGTTGCAGCCGAGGTCATGCATGCGGCGCAGGTCGAAGTCCACGAGCCACGGGTTTTCGGCAGGCCGGTATGCCTGGTCCTGACCGTAGTTGCCGTCGGTGAGGCCACAGTAGAAGGCATGGTAGTTGCCCTCGGAATAGACCGGGCCGTTCCAGGCCTTCTTCTGGAGCAGCATGATCTCGCCGTAAGCGTAGAAAACGGCGGCCATGGCGCCTGCGCCCGGCACACGGGGATCGTAGTCCACCCTGTGCCATGGCGCGACCGCGGTATGCACATCGCAATAGGCGGTGCTGAAGCCGAACTTGGCCTGGTTGATGGGGGAGAGTCGCTCACAGTACTCGACGGCCCGTGCGGGCTTGGGGGCGTAGCACCGGAACCACGCATGCTGGAGCTGGTTCTGCGGGTCGCGGGCGATGAGGTCGGGCGTCCAGTACTCGTTGACGGGCGCGAAGTCGGTGAAGTTGTTGTAGGGTCCGTAGACGAAGCCGAGCGTGTCCTGCATGAAGCGTGCGTAGTCGCGCGCGCCCTCATCGCCTCCCTTGCCGGGCGCAGCCCTGGTGCGGAAGGTGAAGCTTTCGCCGCCGTCGCGCCACATCGTCTCGTGATCGGTGACCACCATCTCCGTGATGCCATGACGCCGTATGTCGGCCCAGAACCGCTTGTCGGCGGCGCGATCTCCGGCTCCGTGGGGCCGCCAGACATGCGTGCCGGTGATGCGCTTCCATGGAGAGACCGGATTCGGGATGGAGGGCAAGCATTCCTCAAACACGGACGACACCGTGAGGAAGAACCGCTCGAAGCAGTCATTGCGCTTGCCGTTGGTGAGCGGAGTGTAGCGCGTGCCGCCGTTGTAGGTCACACCGGTGGCGTCGGCGGCATTGGCGCTCCACATGGTGGAGGCGTTCGTACGGCACCAGTCGGTGTTGCCCATGAGGAACAGCGGTCCGGCAGGTCCGTCAAACGCCACTGTGGCCGGTCGGCCCCCATCCGCCGGATAGTAGGGATGGGTCACGAGCCGCGGGTTGGGCAGGCCTACAGCACGACCGTAGCGGACCTCGGCCACATGGCCGCCCGGAGCAAGCACGTCCATGACCAGCGACTTGCCCCAGATGCGGAAGCGATACGTCACTTCGGCCACAACGTTGGCCGCGTGCAGTCGCCAACGCACATGGAACACGCCTTCCTTCAGCTCGGCATGCAGCAGCTCGGCCTTGTCCGGCATGGCAGGGCCCGCCGATGTGCTCAAGCAGACCCCGCCGTCCACACAGGGCCGGAAAAGCCGTCGCATGTCCGCCGATCCTCCCGAGCGAGCGCGTGAACCCGGTTGACCGGGGCTCCACGAGACCTCAATGTCATCCCACCGCCCCGTCCGGGGCCGGCAGATGTACTCCACCACGCCCGTTCGATCGCGGCAGATGAAGCGCGCGCCAGTGCCTTCGGCCACCGTGCGGATCGTGGCCTTTGGGTCCTCCACAGGAGGCAATATCGTCTTCTCCGTGGTCGGGAACGGGAGTGTGCCCGGACCGGTGTTGGTCCCTTCGGACTGTCCCGGAAACGGCGTGATATTGCGCTTGGGGCGAGGCGCAAACCCGAGGGGAGAGAACTGCTCGGTGAATACGGCCAGATTGTCGAAATACAGCGCCCTGTCCTCGGGCTGTCGTCCGCCGATCACCGCAATACCCGCGAAACGCGCTCCCCGGCGCGTGCGCTGGATCTGATCGGCACTCAGCCGCCGATGGAGCAGGAACCACTCCGTCCACGCAACGTGAAACAGCGGAACCGCCATCTCGCGCCCGTCGCTGTCGAGGAACAACGCGGCAATCTGAACCTGAGGCGTGGACGGATCGGGCGCATAGCCCCAGTTGTTCCCGTAGCACCACAGCGTGACCGCGTCGAACTCCCGCCCAATGGGTATGGGTTCGGGCGGGAGTATACGCACCTCGGCGGAGCCCGACCCTTCGCCCCTGTAGGTGAGCTTGGCCACATGCCTGTCCCATATCTGCTGCTCGCGCGTTTGCTGCAGAGCGGCAACGCTGTTCCTCACCGTGACGGTCCAGCCGGTCATGTCCTCGAAATCCACGAGAGGCGGATGATCGTCCTGCGTGCGCCCGGCCCAGTCGAGCTCATATGGTCGAGCGCCCACTCGAGTTGTGCCGTCGTCCGACGGCGGGTATGCGCAGCACATGGCCGGCACCAATGCCAGAGCAAGGAACGCCATGGCTATGTCCAGGGTGTTGACGAGATGAACCATCATGCCGACCTCCTGTGCCGAGCCGGAGCGGCATGGTTAGCGCAGGTTCATGGATCAGACCCGGCGTGCCGCTCGGCATCCGAGCGCGGCCCACGACTCATTCACCGTCCGCGTGCGTTGATCCTTCGGCGGAGACCTGTCGGCTTGCAGGAACAGCCCACTCGAACGCAGCGTCAATAAGATTCACTGGTGCAGGCCCGGACGCGCCTGCGATGTGGGCACGCTTGGACGTGCTGTTAGCCCTGCTAAGTCAGGTACACTATCCTTTCGTGCGTCGCATATGGGGCACGCGTTTTGTGCTGTGCCTCGCCGTGTGATCGTATTGCCCGTGTGGGAAAGGGTGTCAGAGGATGCCCGGAAGGTTGAGCATTGGAAGAGCGAACAACTGAGCAAGAACTATCCTTGCGCGACTATGTCAATGTTTTGATCCGCCGACGGGCATCCGTCGTCACTACGTTCCTGGCAGTTTGCGCACTCGGGGCGAGCTATACCTACTTCTCGCATCCGACGTACCGCGCCTCGTTCCGCATCGTGGTTCGCAACGAACAGCGCGCGCGCCGTGGCATCGAGCTCCCTCTCGAGGAGCTGTTCGCCCTGAGCAGCAACCGTGACGTTCAGACCCAGATGCAGGTTCTCCAGGGCAGCGTTCTGCGCAAGCGGGTTCTGGACGAGGCCAAGCTTCCCAAAGGCGCCGCGAAGATATCGGTGATCCAGATCGGCGATACGGATGTTCTGGAACTCAGCGTCGATTCGCGCAACCGGCAACACGCCACGACGGTCGCTAGCGTGCTGCCGAAGGTGTACAGCGACTACGTTCGCGAGACACGGTCACAGGCCGTACGCAACGCTCTGAGTTTCGTTGATGAACGGCTCAGGGCGGAAAAAGAGAACCTCAACATGGCCGAGGCTGCCCTGACAAGCTTTCGGCGCGAAGCGCGGGTTGCGGATACCACCGCCGAGAGCCGGCGAAGCGTCGAGGCTCTCGGCCAGATCGAGTCCAGACTTCAGCAAGCCGAGGCGGAGGTTGCGGGCAAGGAAGCCGAGCTCGCCAATCTGCTCAAGGTGCGTGCCAGACTGCCCGAGTTCATCGAGAAGCCCGTCACGGCGACGAATACGATCGAGCGCAATCTCGTTCAAGATCGGATCGCCACGCTGGAGAACCAGCGCGCCGGACTGCTTGTGGACTTCAAGCCGACGCACCCGCGCGTCCAGGCGCTCGATGCCCAGATCAGCGACCTCAAGGGCCGCCTCGCCAGATTGCCGCAGAATGTAACAACGATGACGCGCGAACCGAACCCGGCCATCGCCGAAGCGGAGCAGAAGATCGCCAACCTGCGTGGCGCTGTGGCCAGCGCCCGCGTGACGCGGTCCCTCCTGCAGGTTCAGTCGCGAACCGCTCGGCAGGGCATGAGCAAGGTCGCCGCCCTCGAGGTCGCCGAGGCGCCGCTCCAGCGCAGCGTCGAAAGCTCCCGCGAAATGGTGAGCCTCCTGACCAAGTACCAGCAGGAGATCGGTCTGCGCGATAAGTCCATTGACAACCCTATCGAGCTCGTCTCTCAACCCCCCGACACCGCCATTCAGGTGGCCCCAAGGCCGCTCGTCAACATGGCGCTCTCAATCCTGATGGGGCTTGTCCTCGGACTGGGCATTGCCGCATTGCAGGAGTACTTCGATGATCGGATCAACGCCGGAGAGGACATGCGCCGCCTGCTCGGTGCGCCGGTCCTTGCCGCCGTCTCGATGATTTCCGAGCCCGAAGCCCGCTTGATCCACGGCAAGCGCCGCGACTCGCAACTGCTTGAAACATTCCGCATGCTCCGAACCGGCGTGCGCTTCGCCACCGTTGACGCGCCTGCATCGTCGCTGCTCGTTACGAGCGCGTTCCCCGGCGAGGGCAAGTCTCTCGTGGCAACGAACCTGGCGGTCTCGCTCGCGCTGAGCGGGATCAAGGTGATCCTCATTGACACGGACCTGCGCCGCCCATCGCTTCACGACAAGTTCGATATCAGTCGCGAGCCGGGTCTGACCACGGTCTTGATCGGCCACTGCACCATCGAGGAGGCGCTGCAGGACGTTGGCGTTCCCGGTCTTAAGATCATGCCCACGGGGCCGCTGCCGCCCAACCCTGCCGAACTGCTGGGTTCGCATGCCATGCGCCAGCTTCATGGGGACCTGCTGAAGATAGCCGATGTCGTCTTGTTCGACTCGCCGCCGGTCATGGTGGCCGTTGACGCGCTCGTTCTTGCCCAGGAGTGCAACGGCGTTGTGGTCGTTAGCGACCTGGAGCGCGCGCGCAAGTCCGAAGTGGGCCGCTTGAGCGAGATGCTGCGCCAGGTGGATTCGAAGCTCCTCGGCGTGGTGCTGAACAAGGTTCCCCTCATGCGGAAGCGGCCCTACGGGTACGGATACAAGTATGGGAAGTACGGCTACGGGAAGTACGGCTACGGTTACGGCAAGTCAGGCTATGGCTACGGCTATGGCTACGGCTACGGCTACGGCTACGGCTATGGGTACGGCTATGGCTACGGCTACGGATACGAAGCGAAGATCGAAGACGACAAGGGCGACCGCGGCTACCGGGCCGAGTTCGAGGCCCTGCCGCATGCCCGTGGCGGCGCCGTTTCGAGCGAGCCGGCACTCCCGGGCGGCAACGGCTCATCTGGGAACTCGGGCGAGCGCCCGGCTGCATCCGATGCACAGCTCGCGGACGCGACCGCGACCCATGGAGAGTCCGACGATGCGAAGAACTAAGCATACGCAAGGCGGCTTTGGCCCGGTGTTCAGCGCTCTGGCTCTGGCCGTGGCCATGCTCTCGATCTGTGCAGGTGCGGTTGCCCAGCAGCGGGGTGACTACGTGCTGGGACCAGACGACACGATCGAGATTTCTGTCGCCGACCATCCCGAGCTGACGAAGATCCTGCCGATCCGACCGGACGGGAAGATCGCCTTCACCGAGGTCGGCGAGATGATGGCCGCCGGCAAGACGCCTGCCACACTGGCGGCAGATCTGAAGGCCGCCCTCGAGAAGCAGCGCAACAACGTCAACGTTGTCGTGACGGTCGTGACGCCGCGGTCGCTCCGTGTCCGCATCGTCGGCGCCGTGAAATCGCCGGGTGTCTACGACTATCGGACGGGGATGCGCGTGCTCGACCTCATTGCCATGGCGGGCGGCCTGTCCTCACGTCCGGCAAGGGTTCGAGCGCGCCTGCTGCGCACCACTGGCGTCGTGCAGGAACTGGATATCCCCGAGGCCGTCGAGAAGCCGGAGACTGACGCCAACGCCAGGTTGAGCGTTGACGACCTGGTGCTCATTGACGAGCTGGACCCCCTGCGCAACAAGGCATACGTTATGGGACGAGTCGCTCACCCCGGCGCCTACGAGTTGGGCGATGAGGGGCGTCCCCTGCTCGCGGTTCTGGCCGAGGCCGGCAACCCGACCGAAGACGCCGCCCTGTCTCGATGCGTGCTCATCAGGGGAAACCAAGAGACCCGTGTGGACTTGCGTCCAACGCTGGTTCAGGGAGCATCCAACGACTCGGCCCGATCCATAACCCTTCAGCCAGGCGACATGGTCTTCGTGCCCAGAAACGAAGCGCTCATCTCGGTCATGGGGTCGGTACAGAAAGCGGGCCAGTTCGCCCTGCCCGAGGACAAGCCCGTCACAGTGCTCGATGCCCTCGGCCTTGCAGGCGGCCCCACCCAACTCGCCAACCCGCGGGATGTCAGCGTCGTTCGCATGGTCGAGGGTACTCCGTCGGTTACCCGGGTTGACCTTGACCGCATCATCAAGAAGCGCGATTTCGCTGCCAATATCCCCCTTCAGAAGGACGACATTGTGTTTGTGCCGGCGAAGGGCGAAAAAGGCTTCACGGCCGCGGATCTGCTGGCGCCATTTACGGCGCTCTACTATCTGTCGCGCATCGGACGCTAGGCCGGGGCGCATGCGTCGGCAGGCATCGCGGATAGGGGTGAGGCGCATGACGATCGGACGCCCTCACCCTGACCCTCTTCCGCGCGCCATTGTGACGCATGGCGGGAGGGTGTGCGCTGGAGAGGCGACGATCGTCGCACACGCGCCTTGCCTCCTGGGAGACGCAGCTTGAAGGGCATCGTGCTTGCAGGCGGCACCGGATCGCGGCTTTTTCCGCTCACGCTGGCGGTCTCCAAGCAGTTGCTGCCGGTCTACGACAAGCCGATGATCTACTACCCGCTTGCGACACTCATGCAGGCGGGCATTCGGGACATTCTCGTGATCTCGACGCCCACCGATCTTCCCTCCTACGAGCGGCTGCTGGGCGACGGGTCGCAGTTCGGGGTGAGCTTCAGCTATGCGGCTCAACCGAGACCGGAGGGGCTGGCCCAGGCGTTCATCATCGGCAAGGAGTTCGTCGGCGGAGGTCCTGCCGCGCTCATTCTGGGTGACAACCTCTTTTACGGGCATGGCATCCCGGAGCAGACATCGTCGGCTGCTCGCCGGACGGAGGGCGCCACGATCTTCGGCTATCGTGTGCGCGATGCGCACCGGTACGGCGTTGTCGAGTTTGGGCCTGACGGCGTGGCTATCTCGCTCGAAGAGAAGCCGCCGGCGCCGAAGTCGGACTATGCAGTCGTCGGCCTGTACTTCTATGACAGCCGTATCACCGACATTGCGGCTTCCGTGCGTCCGTCAGCGCGAGGGGAGTTGGAGATCACCGACGTCAACCGCGCCTATCTCAACATGGGCAAACTGAACGTCGAGAAGCTGGGGCGGGGTACGGCCTGGCTCGATACCGGCACGCACGAGTCACTGCTCCAGGCAGGCGCGTTCATCGAGGCCATTGAGAAGCGGCAGGGGCTCAAGGTCGCATGTCTCGAAGAACTCGCGTTCGATATGGGCTACATCACCGCTGAGGACGTCTTGCGCCAGGCGGATCGGCTAGGCAAGACCGATTATGCCGAGTACCTGAAACGCCTGATCGCGGATCGCGACTGACGTGACTGCCGCCGTATCGCCCGATTGGCGCCGCACCGTGGTGGTCATCCCTACGCTGAACGAAGCGCCCAATATCCCCGAGCTGGTCGCGCGAGTGAAGCAGGCCGCGCCCGATGCCGACATGATGATCGTAGACGATCAGTCGGAGGACGGCACTGCGGAGGCGGCGCGGCAGGCGTTCGCCGACCATCCCGGCAGCCGCGTCGTGTCGCGAACGGGTCCGCGCGGCCTGGGACGAGCCTACGCCGAGGGATTCCGCCTCGCCCTTGAAGCGGGGTACAGCGAGGTCGTCCAGATGGACGCCGATCTCTCGCACGACCCGGCGGCGTTGCCGACGCTGATTAGTGGGCTGGAACGTGCCGACCTTGTGATCGGGTCGCGTTACTGCCCCGGCGGGGGCGTCGAAGGGTGGGCCGCCCACCGCCTGGCGTTAAGCAAGTTCGCCAATCTGTATGCGCGGATCGCGACGGGCATGGGTATCGGCGACATCACGGCCGGCTACCGAGCTTGGAGGGCCAGCGCCCTGCGGTCGCTTCGCCTCGACACCGTCGAGTCGGCCGGCTACAGCATTCAGGTCGAGCTGGCCGTCCGGGCTCACTGTGCGGGATTGAAAGTTATAGAAGTGCCGATTGTGTTCACCGACCGTCGTCGCGGACAGTCCAAAATGAACCTGGGCGTACTCGCGGAGTCCTTCGTGATGCCATGGCGGCTCCGGGCGTACGTCGCGCGCATGAAGAAGGAGACCACATGGCGCCCATCTTAGTGACCGGAGCAGCCGGCTTCATCGGCTATCACACCTGCGAGGCGCTGCTGCGCCGAGGCGATTCGGTTGTCGGGCTCGACAATATGAATGCCTACTACGAGGTCTCGTTGAAGGAGGCGCGCCTCGCTCGCCTGATCGGGCGCGAAGGATTCGCGTTCGAGCATGTTGACGTCGCCGATCTGGAAGGCATGAAGGCCGTGTTCGCTCAGCATGCGCCCGAGGGCGTCGTGCACCTCGCAGCACAGGCCGGGGTTCGCTATTCGCTCCAGAACCCGCATGCCTATGTGGAGAGCAACCTCGTGGGCTTCGTCAACATGCTTGAATGCTGTCGGCATGGGAGCGTCCGCCATTTGGTGTATGCGTCCTCAAGCTCGGTGTACGGGGCCAACACGCTCATGCCATTCTCCGTCCACCACAACGTGGATCACCCCGTGAGCCTGTATGCGGCAACGAAGAAGGCCAACGAGCTGATGGCCCATACCTACAGTCACCTGTACCGTCTGCCAACCACAGGACTGAGGTTCTTCACCGTTTACGGGCCATGGGGGCGTCCCGACATGGCTCTTTTCCTCTTCACCCGCGCAATACTCGAAGGGCGTCCCATTGACCTCTACAACGAAGGGCGCATGCGCCGCGACTTCACCTACATAGACGATATCGTCGAAGGTGTGGTCAGGACGCTGGACCGCATTCCCGAGGGCTCGACCGATTGGTCCGGCGACCATCCCGATCCGGGCACGAGCCGGGCGCCATACCGGGTCTACAACATCGGCAACAATCAGCCCGTCGAGCTCATGGAGTTCGTCGCCGCCATCGAAGACGCCATTGGCCGCAAAGCAGAGAAGCGAATGATGCCGATCCAGCCTGGCGATGTGCCCGCCACCTGGGCCGATGTGGACGACCTCATGCGGGATACGGGCTTCCGCCCCTCCACGCCCATACGCGAAGGCGTCCGGCGCTTCGTCGAATGGTATCGCGCCTACTACGGCGTGTAGCCCGCATCTGCTGAGGGACGCTTCCGATGCCCGAAGACCTCGGCTGCCATCCATCGTCGCTCCGCGACGCCGACTGCACCCCCGCCCCGTCGCGTAGCGACGGCGGATGATAGCCGTGT
>DYKI01000072.1 GCA_020722705.1 Chthonomonas calidirosea
CGAGGCCTGGGAGCGGGAGATAGACGAGATCGTGGCGGGGTTGTACGGGCTGTGATAGACAAGAGACAAGAGGCGAGGGACGCTTGCGGTAGACTGTGCCGGGGAACCGCGGCATGCGGCTGTGCGTCATAAGGCACATGGGAGAACGAACCATGTACAACGAGGTAAAGGCCACACAGATGGCCGCGAGGTTCGTCGAGCTTGCCGGGGGGCCGGTGAACTACGTCAAGTTGCTCAAGCTCATGTACCTCGCGGACCGCGCCATGCTGACACGGCACGGCAAGCCCGTCACCTACGACCGATGGGTCCGCATGAAGCACGGTCCGGTGCTGAGCGCCACATACGACCTGATCAAAGGCTCGCCCTCCGGGTACTGGAGCGAGCACCTGCGAACGAACGGCTACTGCGTCGAGCTGGTCGCCGATCCGGGCACGGACGACCTCTCGCCCGCCGAACAGGACGCGATCCTCGACACGTTTATGGAGTATGGGCGCTTCGACACCTGGGCGTTGCGCGACATCACCCATGGCCTTGAGGAATGGCAGGACCCGGGCAACACGTCCGTCCCGCTGACCTATAAGGAGGTGCTGGACGTCGAAGGGCTGGCGGCCGACGAAGTCGCCGCCGTGCTTGAAAACATCGCCGCGCAGGACGTGATGGACCGCGTCCTGCAGGCGGCGTGATGCCTTTCCACGCCGGCGATACCTTCCTCATCACCGCCCCGGACGGGCGGAAGCAGCACCTCCGCATCGTGCTGACCGAGCCGTCCGGATCGCCGCCAACCATCATCACCGTGCAACTGAACACGGCAACGGAGATATCCGACAAGACCACACTACTGGAGCCCGGCGTTCATCCATTCTGCACGCGTCGCTCGGTCGTGAGCTACGACACGATGCTGGTTATGGAGGTCAGGCTGATCGAAAGGCTGGCCGGAATGGAAACCATGGTCAAGGACCCCAACTTCCTCCCGCACGAACCGTGCGATCCCGGCCTGCTGGACCGGGTCGTGAAGGGCGCGTTCGCTTCGCCGATGACTACGCCGAGAATGGCCGGGGAGCTGCGGCGCAGGCTCGCGGCGACATAGGGCGGGGTAGGCGCATGTCTGGCGGTTTCTGGAGCGCGAGATCGTCGAGATCGTGGCGGGGCTGTACGGGCTGTGAGAGGGGAGAGGTGAGTGGTGAGCGGTGAGTGGTGAAAGGCAGACTCCTTTACAATGGGGCAAGGAGTCTCGTATGCCGTGCTTGTGACTGGCAGAGTCGCCTCTTGCGATTCGCTTCTGCGCCAGTCGCCTTTCAATGTTCCAATGGACGGCCTGCCCGCATGGGGCGGCTGATTAACGCACTTCCTGCAGCATCCCTTCCGGTGTGACGATCCAGCGGATGCCTCTATAGAGGTCACGCGCCTCTTTCAGAAGGTCCGTGTAGCGCCGGCATGTATCGCAGAGGCTCCCCGGCGGGTCGCCCCCGTTGCAGAGCCCATCTGCTGCAAACGCGCAGAGGGCAATGCCGTCTGTATCTGTTTTCGGGCCGATTGGCCTCGGGTCGGCAACGGTCATCGAACGTGGTATCCTAACGTCTCGGCGGTTATAGTCGTCTGTTCGCATGGTTCTATACGCAGCATCGCCGCAGAAAACTCCCGCCTACCAAGGAGCGACCCCATGGCATCCGACAACCCTGCCAACCAGATCACCGCCCAAGCGACCGATTGGGTCATGGGCACCTACGCCCGACAGCCGGTCAGACTGGTGCGCGGCAGCGGAGCTCGCGTGTGGGATGACACGGGTCGAGAGTATCTGGACTTCCTTGCCGGCATTGCGGTGTGCGGCGTCGGCCATTGCCATCCGCACGTTGTGAAGGCCATAGCGGACCAGGCAGCCACGCTGATCCATGTCAGCAACCACTTCCACAACGCGCTGCAGCCCGAACTGGCGCGGCGTCTCTGCGCCCTGACCGGCATGGAGAAGGCGTTCTTCGGGAACTCGGGCGCCGAGGCCAACGAGTGCGCCATCAAGATCGCGAGGAAGTGGGGCAAGGCGCAGCGCGGACCCGACTGCCACGAGATCATCACATTCTCCGGTTCGTTTCACGGTCGGACGCTGGCGACGGTCACGGCTACAGCGCAGCCCAAGTACTCCGCGCCGTTTGCGCCGCTTCCGGCAGGTTTCATCTATGTTGAGCCTGGCGACGTTGCCGCACTGGATGACGCCATCACCGAGCGAACATGCGCCGTGATGATTGAGCCGGTTCAGGGAGAGAGCGGCATCCGCATCTTCCAGCCCGATTTCCTGAAGCTGCTCCGGCAGCTCTGTGACGAGGCCGAAGCGCTGTTGATCTTCGACGAGGTTCAGAGCGGCATGGGCCGAACCGGGCGCTTCTTGGCCTCGTCCCACGCAGGAGTGTCCGGCGATATCGTCACGCTTGCCAAGAGCGTGGCAAGCGGCGTACCCATGGGGGTGTGCCTGGCGCGAGGTTCTGCCGCGACCACTCTGGCGCCTGGCGACCATGGTTCGACGTTCGGCGGTCAGCCCCTGGCATGCGCTTCAGCACTGGCTACGCTTGATGTGATCGAGACCGAGGAGCTGATGAAACGGGCGACCGCAGTGGGGAGCGGCTTCCTCAAGGGCTTGCGGGCTCTCGCCGACGCGTTTCCTTCGGTGGTGCGCGAAGCGCGGGGCCTGGGCTTGATGCTCGCCCTGGAGCTCTCGGTGCCCGAGGCGAAGACCCTTCAGCGGGGCCTGCTTGATCGGGGCATCATCGTCAACGCCGTCGGCGATACGATCCTGCGGTTTCTGCCGCCCCTTGTCGTGACCGATGCGGACTGCGCCACGGTGGTGACGGCGCTGAGGGAACTGCTCGGCGAACTGCAGCCCTGATCGGACCGGGCTCGGTCAAAGCATGCCTGAAGCACCGCCCCGGGGTGTATCGGCAGACGCGGGTTGACAGCCGTATCCTTCGGCTGTAGAATACCAATGTCCGGCGCAGATACGTGCGACGTGGTGCCGGAGGATGCTAGCGTCGCCGCCGCCGGTCATATTCCCGCATGGTTGGGCGGAAAGGAGCTAGTAGGGCTATGCGCAAAGGCTTCACGCTGATCGAGCTGCTGGTCGTGATCGCCATCATCGCGATCCTTGCAGCCATCCTGTTCCCCGTATTCGCACAGGCCAGAGAGAAGGCCCGAGCGATTAGCTGTCTCTCGAACATGAAGCAGCTTGGACTGGCGTTCCGGATGTATGCCCAGGACTATGACGGGGTCAACCCGTTCGGGTGGCAGGGCATGTTCACGAACAAGTACGGCGAGGGACCGGGCCGCTTCTGGTGGCAGTTCGGTGTCTATCCGTACGTGAAGAACGTGGGCATCTTTGCTTGTCCGAGTATCTCCAATCCGGTGTTCGGCGGCGAGACGGCTCCGGTCAGCAGTTGGATCAATCCGGCTGACTCGAGCTACCGTTTTGAGTCGGGCATCGGCCTGAACTGGTACACACCGCAGTGGACTGACGCCGGTCAATGGGGCATGGCCATCCACCAGAATCCCCCCGGGTTCAATGCGTTCGGCGGTGTGAGTGACGGCGCAGTGAACTACCCTGCCGAGCGGATCGTTCTGCTCGAGACTCAGAACGCGGTCGTTGGCGGCCCCAATCCAGGTCTGGCCTCGTGCTGCGGGTTGAGGACGAGCTATGACGACTGGGTGTCCGGTGTCGAAGAGGCCACCTACGGTGGCTACTTCGGCAAGGGACGCCACTCCGAGATGATGAACCTCTCGTTCTACGATGGCCATGCGAAGGCTATGCGACCGAGAGGCATCCCAGAAGCGTACTTCGATGTCCAGGACTGCTGGCAACGGGCTGACAACTGCTGGTCCTGGAGGTAGCCTGATCGTGCCGGTGCGGTGGCGTTGAGCCGCACCGGCTGCCATGTGGTGATCGGGGCGCTGCTGCCCGAAACGGGTACGCGGTGCCCGAAAGGGATGCGCAATATGACGATCCGGATCAGTGCCCCGGCAGCGATCGGCATACTGGTGGTCGCCCTGGGCATCCTGGGCTACTCGGCTTGGCGCTTTTTCGCCAAGGAGAGGATACCTGTTGACGCGAAGGGCAATCCGACGCGCGTGGCTCCCGTGGAAGCACAGGGCGGGTTCAACGCGATGCAGGACCTATGGAAGAGCGGTGTAAGGCCCGACAGACCGGCTCCGGCTGTTCGGCCGCGGACCTCGGCGCCGAGCGCTGGAGGACCGTAGGTGCACGCGCCTCAACGCATGGGGTGAACGTGCGTTCGGGTCAGATGGGAGCCTCTCCATGAAACAACAGGTCAACCCGCTCATCGCAGCGCTGATCGTTGTTGTCGCACTTGTGGTCGTCTGGTTCGTCTACACGCGCGTCCTGACGGGTCAGGAACAGGGCACCATCGGACCGCCCGCGGGAGTCTCGCTGCCGCCTCCGCCCAGCGGCGCGAACTCCATGCCGGAGATGCCGCGGACCAAGGAGCCCGACAAAGGCTCCGCACCCGACGTGGGCTCGGACGACTCGGATTCGACGACATCCAGGACGGACGAGTAAGCCGGCGCCGGCCCGCCGGTCCGGCCGGACTTACCGATCTGCCGGCCCCCTTCGAAGCGTCTCCAGGTCCGCCGGGCTGCTGACCGGGGCGAAGCCCAGGCTGCGCTCGCGCTCAATGAGCTCGCGGTGGCGTTTCACGATCTCATCGCGGACCGTTCGCGCAGGGGCGGCAATGCAAACGGCCACCTTGTGCGTTCGGTTGCAGATGGCCACGCCAGTGCGCGTGCGACGACAGTTGACCTCGTGTACGCCGTCGGCATCCACTGGGAAGACGTGCGCCGGACTGCCCAGGAAAGCGGGCAGCTCAAACGTCAAGGTCGCGTCGTGGGACGCGCACCAGCCGAAACCGAGCGCGAGACGGTCAAGTGCATTGAGGCTCTCGGCGAGGACGGCGGCTGCATCTGCGGTCCCGACCGTCACATCAAGCCCGACATCTCGCCGGAGAACGCCCTGGCCCTCTTCGATACCGCCCTGTCATTTCGCCGGGCTGGGTACACGTGTCAGGGGGGCTCCTCCGACACGCATGGCTGATGGCCTACCGCCGCAAGAGCGCCGGCGCCGTCACCTCCTGATACCGGATCGCCTGCCCGACTCGCTTGAGCCGTCAAGCCGAGGATGGGATCATGTTTGCCGTCCGGAAGTGAGCGTGCAACTGGGCGATAATCCGAGCAAGACCGTATCCGGCCGTGAGGATCACGTGTTGTGCGCCGGTCTCTTTGCAGATTTCACTCGCGGCATGCGACACGGAGTGCCGCGCGTAGCTCTTCACGATCACGATGACGTCGGCACGCCGCATCTGGGCCTCGAACTTGTCGGGAGTGTCCGATTTCTTCGCCTCCGGCCATTGCACATCGGCGAGGCCGAGCGCCTCCTGCAGCCTTGGCGCCGTATGCACCCGCGGCACGCCGCCAAGCATCAGGAGTGTCTTGCCCTCGAGCACGCGCTTCAGTTCCTCGGCCTGACGTTCGACGTCTTCGGATGGCGAGAATGCGGATTCATCGCCTTCGTCTCGTCCATCCTCGCGTTTGCTCTCCTTGATCCGCCGTTCGAGTTCGGCCTTGACCTCTCGGATCAGAACGGAGTGGTTGCCATGGCCTTCCAGCAGCGGGAGCCACCGCTCAAGCAAGACGTCTCGGATCGTCTTGTTGGACATCGGGACGCCAATCCGAGCCGCTTCGTTCAGGAGGGGCAGGATCGCCTCGCGATCCTCCTCGATTCGATCAGGATTGTCCCCGAAGTCCCGCCGCGATTGGGCGACTTCGACGATGGCCCTGATCGCACGCTCTCGCGGGTCCTCGGCACCCGGCTGAGGTGAATCAGCGGGCCGACCGAGCTCAATCAACTCCGTCAGGGCCCTGGTGGTGAACGGTGGGTCCTCATCCTGCAGGGTGTCGAAGGAGGCAGGCAGAACTCCGACCGATGCAGCCACCGGGCTCACTTCCTCAACAATCCGATCCAGAAGGTTGTCGGCGACCCGCATATCATGGAGTTGGCGCTGGAGGTACAGCAAGGTTGTGCAGCACGCCGTTAAGCGCCGGACCCGAAGGACGGGAGCGGCATCGTGGCTATCCTGTTCCTGGCTGAACAGGTCGTATGCCAAGGCCGATCGGCAGTAACCGTCCGACAGCCGCCGAATCACGGCCGCTCGAGCCCGAGCGTCGAGATGCGGCTCAGCGATGTTCGGAACGGTCCACGGATGTCCGAGCGCCTCCAAACGCTGGATGACAGTTGTGCGCAGCTCACGGGCCTGTTTGGCCCCTTTGGCCGATGTGGGCTCGTCGGACACCCTGATGACGTACGCATGCGCTCCACACACCACGGCACGCAACTGCAGGGCAGCTCGGATGGGCCCGCGGCAATCGTCGTCGTCCGCAAGCTGCTGTTCGACTTCGCGGAACCGGTTGAACCAGTGGGCAAGGTCTCCGTGGGCGACGGCGGGTATTGCTGGTGGCGTCGTCGGTTCCTGCAGACGTGCAAGAGCAGGCTCCCGTGAAGGACGCGCTTCTGGTCTTTCCGGGGTCTTGATCGGCGGTCCCGCCGGGCCATTGGCCCCAAACGCGGTCCTGCGCAGCCGCTTCGCGTGCGCGCGGAGCCAGTCTGCTCCGGGATAATCCTCCTCGGCGGCGGCCAGATCAGCTTCGCGCTCCAGGGTTTCGATGAGAGTTCGAAGCTCGCGCCGTGCGGAGCGGCGCTCCTCCGCAGCCCTCACGATGCCTGCGGCCTCGTCAATCAGTGCGGATATCACTTGCTGGGACGGGGGACCAAAGTCGCCACCTGCGGGAGCAGACGGACGGCCCTCGACTTCGTCAGAGACTTCACAACACGGCAGGTCACCCATGGACATGCCTCCTTCAGGCTGAGACTGACACAGATGACTCGCGCCTGCCCGGGCGGATACGGAAAAACCGAAGCCATACCTCACCGGTAATCCGTCGCCAGGTTCCGATGGTCATCACGACCGATAAGCACACGCCGCCGGACCGGGAGCCTCGGCGGCGCTGGTTGGAACCGCGCGTGGCGCGGATTGCGTGAACGACGCAGGTCCGAAGACCGTTGCGCTGCTTACTAGTACACGGCGGTTTCGGTCGCCTTGTCGAAGAGGTGGCTCTTGTCCATGTCGAAGATCACCTCGATCTGGTCGCCCGACCTGGCCTTCGTCTTGTTGTCTACCATTGCGGTAAGCGTGTGATCGCCGACGGTGATGTGCATCTCCACGTCGTTGCCGAGAGGCTCGACTACGTCTACGTTGACCTTGACGACGTTGCCCGCGGTCGGCTTGACGAGTCCCTCGAGGTTCTTGTCGTAGATGTCTTCGGGCCGAATGCCCAGCATGCAGGTCTTGCCCTCTTCGGGCTTGATCTTGTCGGCCATAGCCTTCGGCAGTTCGACCTGGAACGCGCCTGCATCAGCGACGAAGCCGTCGCCCTGGGCTTTGACGGTGACAGACACCATGTTCATGGCCGGCGAGCCGATGAATCCGGCGACGAACATGTTCGCGGGGTGGTTGTAGAGATTGAGGGGTGTGTCGCACTGCTGCATGATGCCGTTGTTGAGCACCGCGATCCGGTCGCCCATGGTCATGGCCTCGACCTGATCGTGCGTCACGTAGATCGTCGTGATGCCCAATCGGCGATGCAGCTTGATGAGCTCGGCGCGTGTCTGGACACGCAGCTTGGCATCGAGGTTCGAAAGCGGCTCGTCCATGAGGAACACCTTGGGCTCGCGCACGATGGCGCGCCCGAGGGCGACGCGCTGCCGCTGGCCGCCGGAAAGCTGCTTGGGTTTGCGCTGGAGCAGGCTCTCCAGTCCGAGAAACCGTGCGGCCTCGTGGACGCGTCTGTCAATCTCCTGCTTGCTGAAGGCACGCCTGGTGTTCATCGGCCACAGCTTCCCCGTCGGCAGGCGCTTGAGGCGCAGGCCGAAGCTCATGTTGTCGTAGACCGACATGTGGGGATAGAGGGCGTAGTTCTGGAAGACCATGGCGATGTCGCGATCCTTCGGCGAGACGTCGTTGACCAAGCGGTCGCCGATGAATATCTCGCCACCCGTGGCTTCCTCAAGACCGGCGATCATGCGCAGCGCGGTTGTCTTGCCGCACCCCGACGGCCCGACCAGCACGAGGAACTCCTTGTCCTTGATCTCGAGCGTCAGCTTGTTGACGGCAACGACCTCCTTGAACTCCTTGGTCAGTTCGTTGAGCCTCACGCTCGCCATTTGAAGTCGCCCTCCTTCACCGCACAGGCATATACTCTGCGCGTCTCGTCTTAGCGTCCGATTATATGGGTAGCGGGTCGGAGTGTCAAGCCGACCCGCCGAGGCCTATCCCGGAAACTGCGAGAGCTCGGCCTTGAGAAGGTCTATTCCCGCAATGGCCGTCGGGTCAACGCCGTTCAGAAATGCGGCATAGACCGAGGCGAAGTCGCCCAGGTAGAGGAGCGAGAGCATCCGTTCCATCAGCGTGCTGCCCTCGGCCCAGATGTCCATCTGGTCGGCACGGTTGCCGATGACCGTCTTGAGCACGTCAACGCGTTTGGCTATGCGTGGAGTCTCGTCGGTTTCCTGCGGATCGCGCAGATACGCCACCGACCAGTTCTGCGCCTGCGTCAGCGCCTGATCCCAGCCCAGTATCTCGTTGTGGTTCTGTTCGGGCAATACGTAGGCAAACGCATGCGCCTTGGCGTTTTCGTTGAACTGCCCCTTCCAGCGCGTTGCCAGGACGCCCCGATAGCCCTGCGTTCCGTAGAAGATTGGGATGCGGCCGTGGAGCCTCAGTGCCGTCTGCTTCGCAGCATTCTCGTCGAGTGGTGCGTTTCGGCCCCACTTGACGGAGCACGCCTCAAGAAGCGGAAGCGCAAGGCTGATCGCACCGGGCGAACACGATTTGGCCAGTGGGACGTGCGCATGGAGTATGCTCAGCGTGGGAATGAAGAGGAAGCCTGTCGAGGCCCTGGGCGGACGTCCGCCGGGAACCCGGCATACCGGCACGCCGTCGGCTTCCGCCATACGGCCAAGCTCACCGCCGCTGGTGACGCATGCCATTCGGCAGCCCGCAGAACGGGCCTGAGCATATGCAGACAGAGTCTCCTCGGTGTTGCCGGAATAGGAGCTGGCGATCACCAATGTGTTCGGACCGACGAAGCCGGGCAAGCTGTAGTCCCGGTTGACGATCACCGGAACATCGCCGCCGATGGCCGCCAGGCTTGCGGCCATGTCGCCGCCGATGGCCGAGCCGCCAAGTCCGGTGATCACCACATTGGCGGGCCGCTGGGGAGCAGACAGCCGAGCAGTGAATGCGGTGGCGATCTCGAGGGCCTCACGACATTGCTGCGGGAACTCCTCGGTGAGGCGCAGCATTCCGCTGCGGTCAATGATGCGCATGGCCTCGATGTCGTCGAGTATGCCGGCCATGGGCGCGCGTGGGTTGCGATAAAGCGACATTGAAACTCCCTGACTTCGTTGTGGAACGGTCCGGTCCGACAGCCGCTCGGGTGATCGGAGCCGGACCGCAGTCTGGCTAGGGCAAGAGCATCCTTGCCTGCAGCGTCACGCCTCGGCGACGTAGGGCATGAGCGCCATGTGTCGTGCGCGCTGTATGGCGTCGGTGACGAGCCGCTGATGCTTGGCGCAGTTGCCGCTCGTTCTGCGTGCGACGATTTTGCCCCGATCGTTCTGGTAGCGTCGCAGCTTGCCCACGTTCTTCCAATCCACGCTGGTCGCTTTGTCCACGCAGAATGCGCATACTTTGCGCCGCGGGCGCTTCCATTTGCCGGGAGCGCGTTTTCTTGCTGGTGCGGTCATATTACGGTCCTTCCGTCAGTGTCTAGGGATCCGCAAACGGATCGTATTCGTCGTCAATCGGCGCTGTGGCGGCAGCCGCGGCCGGTGCCGGTGTCGTCGAGCGGGCCGGCGCCGGCGGAGGCTCCGGGCCCGGATCGTCAGGCGGCGACAGGGGCTGAATCTCCTCGCCTTCGCGAGGTCTGTCGAGCGCCTGCAGGTTGTCGGCGACTACCTCGGTTGACCAGCGCTTGGTGCCGTCCTGAGCGGTCCAAGAGCGAACCTGCAGACGGCCTTCTACAGCCACGAGCCGGCCTTTGCGCACGTAGTCGCGCACGAAGTCGGCCGTCTGGCGCCACACGACGATGTCAATGAAATCGGTCTCTCGCTCGTTGGTCTCCGGATTGCGCGAGCGACGATCCACAGCGATCCGAAGCTTGCAGACGTGAATGCCGTTGACTGTGTACGAGCAGTCCGGGTCGCGCACAAGGCGACCGATCAAGATGACGCGGTTAAGCATGGCCAAACACCTCCTGTGGCGCAGCCGAGATGGCGCGCCGGCGATGGTGACGGATCGAAGCTACTCCTCGTCGGGGTCCGGTCGCACGATGATGTGCCGCAGGATGTCGTCGCTGATCTTGAGCACACGGTCGAGCTCTGCGGGCACGTCCGGGCCGCTTTCAAACGGCATCAGGATGTAGATCCCCTCGTTGCGGCCCTTGATGGAATAGGCAAGCCGTCGGCGTCCGCCTTCCCATTTGCCGGTCTCGCCCACGACGCCGCCCATGTCGGTGACGACTTTCTTGTACCGCTCGACAATGGGCTCGATCTGCTCGTCCGTGAGCTCGGGATCTACGATGTACATCGCCTCGTAGTGGCGCACTATAAGGTTTCCTCCCCTCGGTCTATGGCTCCGGTCCTGTCCGGAGCAGGAAGCTATGGTGGCTCGGGCGAGCCCACCATCGCGACGCACTGCCGCGTCACGCGAAGGCGGGTGGTTAGGCCGCCGTTCGGTCTATGAGACAGCGCAGTATACCATAGGGAATCGCCCGTTGCGGCCAGGCCATGGAAACAGGGAATCGGGCCGAACTCGCCGAAGTCACGGCCAAGCCGGCGCCGCCGGTCCGCACAATGCGATGGAGGAGCATTGGTTTGCCCGGGTCCCTGATCGTTTGGCTGCTTGTATCGGCTTGTTCGGTCGTCCTGGCGGGCCTGGGCCTGCGCAACGCAGTCGGTGAACCGACAAGGAACCAGGATGCGGATGCGGGAGTGGCCGTTTCGGCCGGTGGCGCGGTCATCTGGGCGGGTGCGGCGGACAGTGCGGGACGGCGGTTCGGTATCTACCGAGACGGGCAAGCGATCGGAGCCTGCACCGACCTGGACGGTCCCGGCGTGCGCGGAGGATGCGTCGCAGCGGTCAGCGACCGGTACGTGTTCGTCGCGATGGTGCAGAGCAATGAAACGGGCGACCTGAAGGGCGATGCCTATCCGCCGAAGGGGCTTGCCTGGTTCTGCATATCGCGACGGACGCTCGCCGGCGGTCATGCGCCATTTGCCGGCGGGCGTGGACGCTTCGGCGATCAGGTGGTGCTGCATGTGGCTCCGCCGACGATGGGCGCGCAGGTTCGCGGCCTCGCATGCGACGGCAAAGGACGCGTATTCGTGAGCGACCCGGCGGCGGCGAGCATCCGTGTGCTTGACCAGGAGACCATGCGCGAGGGCGCGCGCTTCACCGTACTCCGTTCGCGCCATATAGCCGTTGCGCCCGATGGGTTCCTCTGGGCGCTGCACGCGCCTGATGCCTCTGCGCCCGTGACCGACTTGCTCAAGCCCGAACGGGAAGATACCCGGTGGAGAGCCGTGCGCTATGCCGATGATGGCCGTGAGCTGACGACCATCTGGCTGCCGAACCGGTCCGCGCCAACGTGCTTGGCGTTCGATACGCGAGGGAGACTTCTTGTGGGGGACGGCCGACCAGGTCAGCCGATACGCGTGTATGCCGATCCCAACGGCGGCGGGCGGACCCCTCGGAAAATCAGGCTGCCGGATGGGGCGCACGCTGTGACGGGACTCGGGTTCGACGGGATAGGAAACCTGTACGTCGCGGGAAACCGGCCCGGAGGCGGCATGCTTCGATGCTGCGAGCCGCCGGAACCGGGGCGACGTCTGAGGCTGCGTTGGGAGTTGCCGGAGACGTCGGACCGGGTTGACGAGTCAGGAAAGTCCGGCCGGTCCGATGGCGTCAAGGGCTATCGCAATGGCGGCGAGGTCCTGGGCGCGGTCGCCGAGCTGAGCGGGAACGATTCGGCAGACCGACCATGCGCGCTCCCAGGCGCGTTCGGCCACGGTCTTTCGGACCGACTCGAGAATCAGATCACCCGCGTGCACCGCAATCGTTCCCAGAACGATCAGCTCCGGATTCAGGATCTGGATGATGTTGGCGAGGCCGATGCCCAGGTATGTGCCGGCCTCTTCGAGGATCGCCTTCGAGAAGGGGTCTCCCTCTCGGGCCGCCTCAATGACGTGTTTGGCGGTGATGTCTGCCGGTGTCCCGCCGGCGATCTCAACCAGCCGCGCTCCGCGCCGGTAATGGAGGCTTTCGCGTGCCAGGCGCGCAATGGAGGGGCCGCTGGCGAGCGCCTCCAGGCAGCCGCGCTTTCCGCATGCGCAGATCGGGCCCTCCGGCAGGATAGTCTGATGGCCGACCTCGCCGGCGAGATCGTTGGTTCCCCGGTAGAGCCTTCCGTCGAGGATGAGCCCGCCTCCGATGCCCGTGCCCTGCGTCAGGTAGACCATGTTGCGCGCCCCGACTCCGGCGCCCCATCGCCATTCGGCGAGCGCCGTGGCGTTGGCGTCATTCTCGACGGCAACGGGCACGTCCGGGAAGACCTCTTCGAACATGCTGCGGATCGGTACGGCTTCCCAGCCCGGGAGATTCGGGGGGCTGTGGATCATGCCGGTCTGCGTGTCGAGCGGCCCGCCGCAGGATATGCCGACTGCGCCGATGGGCCCCGGCGCCGATGCGGCCAGGTTCTTCGCCATGAGGGTCAGCCGCCGTGTGATGGCGTCCGGTCCGGTATGCGGCTCTGTCGGCATCTCGCTCCGAGCTTCGATGGTCCCGTCCGGGCAGCCAATCGCTGCAGCGCACTTGGTGCCTCCGATGTCAACACCCAGCAAACGGACATGCATTAGTGAAACCTCCATTGAGGACATTCGTCGAATCCTGTACAATGCATCCGGCGGTTTTACAAGGATACTCACGTGACCGGTCTCGATGTTCTCTATTGGGCATCGCTGTTCCTAGGCGGCTCCTACCTTCTGCTCTCGGTGGCGTTGGGCAGCCTCTCGCATTTTGCCTCTCAGGCGCACGGGGCGCTCGACGGCGGCGCGGGCGACATAGGACACGTCGGTGACGCCGGAAATGCGGCCGGCTTTGGACACGCCGACGCCGGAACCGATTTCGGTCATGCCGACGCCGGAACCGATTTCGGTCATGCCGATGCCGGGCATGCCGATTTCGGTCATGCCGATTTCGGGCACGACGTCGGTCACGACATCGGTGCCGATGCGGGCGGACATGACGGTGGCGCGGGCGATGCCCATGGCGCAGACACTCACGCCGATGCCCATGCCCATGCCGACCATGACGTCCCTATCGGTCTGAAGCTGCTTACGTTCCTCAGCCCGGTGCTGGCAAGCGGATTCCTCGTGGGTTTCGGCGGCAGCGGTGTTATGGCGCGGTCAGCCAATCTGCCAATCGTTCCCAGTTTGGCCTGGGCTGCAGCGGGCGGGGCGCTGATGTACTACCTTTCGTGGTGGGTGATCCATGATGTGTTCGGCGGCTCCCAGGCTTCCAGTCACACGAAGCGCGATGAGCTGGTTGGGCGGACCGGAGTGGTCATGGCGCCCATCAGCGGAACGCATCCGGGCATGGTCTGCTACACCATCGCGGGCACGCGTCAGTCCATACCCGCGATCACCGAAGACGGCATCATCATACCGGTTGGTACGATGGTCCGCATCCGCCGGATTGACAACAGGCAGGCAGTGGTTTCGCGCGTGGCCGGCGACGAAGCGCCGCGCGTTCACGTGAAAGGAGCGTGAGATGTTCGATTGGAGCGTCCTGAGCTATGTTCTTTACAGCGCACTGGCAGTCGTTGCGTTCCTTCTGCTGGTGTTCCTGCTCTACAGCAAGCTGTACCGCAAGGTCGGTCCCAACGAAGTGCTCGTCATCTCGGGCCGCAAGGGCGAGACGATCGTGGAGGAGACGGGCGAGCGGCGGCGACTGGGCTATCGCATCGTCAAGGGAGGCGGCTCGCTCATCAACCCCATCATGGAGCGGGTGGACAGCATCTCGCTGGAGTTGATCACGCTGGATATCGTCACGCCCGAGATGTACACGAAACTCGGCGTGCCGATCAAGGTTGATGGTGTGGCGCAGATCAAAGTCAAAGGCGACGACGTCTCGATCCGTACCGCTGCCGAGCAGTTCCTCAATAAGACGCGCGAAGAGATCAAGCAGGTCGCCTATCAGACGGTGGCCGGTCACCTCCGCGCCATCCTGGGCACCCTGACGGTTGAAGAGGTCTACGCCGCCCACGAAGCCTTTGCCCAGCGCGTGGCGGAAGTCTCGGCGGGTGACCTCGCCAACATGGGCCTCGAAGTGGTCAGCTTCACGATCCGGGAGATCAGCGACAGTCGGGGCTATCTCGAAGCCATCGGCAAGACGCGTATCGCCCAGGTCAAGCGCGATGCCGACATCGGCGAGGCGGAGGCCAACAGAGATGCGACCATCAGGTCTGCCAACGCGCAGCAGGAGGCGGCATCTGCCAAGTACCTTGCGGATACGAAGATTGCCGAGGCCGACCGAGACTACAAGCTGAAGGTGCAGGACTATACCGCCAGCGTAAACCAGAAGAAGGCCGAAGCGGACCTGGCTTACGACCTGCAGCGCTACATCACCGCCCAGAAGGTGAAGGAGCAGGAAGTTCAGGTCCAGATCGTCGAGAAAGAGAAGCAGGCTCAGCTCGAGGAGAAGGAAATAGCCCGCAAGGAGAAAGAGCTGATTGCCACGGTGCAGCGGCCCGCAGAGGCAGAGCGCGCGCGCATTCAGACCGTCGCGGAAGCCGAGCAGTACCGACTGAAGACGACCGCTCTGGGCCAGGCCGAAGCGGCGAAGACGACCGGCTTCGCTCAGGCAGAGGTCGTGCAGAAGACGGGCGAAGCCGAGGCTGAGGCCAACAAGGTTCGCGGTCTGGCGGAAGCTGAGGTCGTCAAGGCCAGGCAGCTCGCCGAGGCCGCCGGTATCGAGGCCAAGGGTCTCGCCGAAGCCGCGGCCGTGCAGGCCAAGGGTCTCGCCGAAGCTCAGGCGATGGCGAAGCGCGCCGAGGCCTTCCGGACCTACAACGAGGCTGCCGTAGCACAGATGTTCATTGAGAAGCTGCCGGAGATCGCCGAAGCGATCTCCGCCCCGCTGTCGAAGGTGGAGAAGATTGTCATGGTCAACACTGGCGGCGACGGCGGAGTCGGCGCATCGAAGCTGACCGGTGAGGTCACGGGCATCATCTCTCAGGTGCCGCCCGTCCTCGAGGCCATGACGGGGATCAAGCTGCATGATCTGGTTAAGAAGGTGCCGCAACTGACAGAGGAATCCGCATCGGCGCCGGCCGAGCCTCCAGCGGCCAAGTGACCGGACAGCCATCGCGACGGCGGCGGGTTCGCGGGGCTCCGAAGAGGGGCCTCGCGTCATCTGCGGATGGGGATCCCCCGGCTACAATCTACACGGACGGCGCATGCCTTGGCAATCCCGGCCCCGGGGGCTATGCCGCCATTGTGCGGACACCGTCGGGAGTCACGCAGTTCTGCGCTGGGTACCGGCTGACCACCAACAACCGCATGGAGATGATGGCGGCACTGGTTGGTCTGGAATCGCTCACGGAGGCGTCCAGAGTGAGGCTCTATTCGGATTCACAGTACCTGATCAACGGGATGCGGCTCGGGTGGGCTCGCCGTTGGCAGCGGAATGGGTGGCGCCGCAACGCTCGCGAGCCTGCTCTGAACTCCGACCTGTGGCAGCGGCTCCTTGACCTCGATGACCGTCACAAGATCGAGTGGGTTTGGGTTCGTGGCCACGTGGGCGACCCGATGAATGAGCTGTGTGATCGGCTGGCAGTGGATCAGGCAACCCGGCATGCCGAATCGGTGGATGAGGCGTATGAAGCGCAGCGGGGCTGAGCCGGCCCGACTCGTCCGACTCGTCCGACCTGTCCGACTCGTCCGACCTCACCACGACCTGCGCAACCTGAACGGAGCAACAACATGAGCACGGAGTCAGATAAGAAGGCGGCGGAGTTCCTTGCCATCGCCGACCAGTTCAAGCTCGGCGCGCTGGTAACGGAATCGTCCCACCCGGTCACGGCAGCGTTGAGCGACGTCGCGCGAAACAGCGTTGAGGATGCCCTTGACCTGCTTTTCCAGGTGGACGAAGACGTGCTGCGACGCTATCGCCGGTGGGTTGACGATGGCGAGACACAGCCTGTTGCCGATGCGGCGCTGGACGCACTGCGCGCCGGAAGGCGCGTGTTCTTCACCGGTTGCGGCTCAACCGGCAGGCTGAGCATCCTTCTCGACTCCATCTGGCGCAGCTTCTGGCACGGGCAGGCCGAGCGCGGCCAGGCATGCAGCATCTCGCCGAAGGAGCTTGAAGATCGTACCCGCAGCGCCATGGCGGGCGGCGACTTCGCGCTGATCAAGGCCGTCGAGGGCTTCGAGGACTTCACGCAGTTCGGGCGTAGGCAGATAGCGGATATGGGCTTCGCCGAAGGTGACGTGCTTTTCGCCATCACCGAGGGAGGAGAAACGTCGTGGGTGATTGGGACGGCATGGGAAGCCCTTGATCGCGGAGGCCGAGTCTTCTTCGTCTACAACAACCCCGACGACATCCTATGCGAGCACGTCACGCGCAGTCGGGAGGTGATCGAGGAACCGAGGATCACGAAGCTGAACGTGACTACGGGCCCGATGGCCATATCGGGTTCGACGCGCATGCAGGCAACCACCATCGAGCTGTGCGTAATCCTGACGGTTCTGGAAGTCGTGGCACGCACGTTGTTGGGTGAGGCCGATCCCTCATGCCGGACGGATCACGATCCAGCCTCGGTTCCGCAGGAGTTTCTGTCCGGTCTGGAGGCGATGCTGGCCACGCTTCGGTCCGGCGAGTGCCGCGCGTCACTGGCCAACCTGGTGAGGATGGAGGAGAACGTGTACCGGTCGGGCCATCGGAACACGTACTTCGCGGACGGCCTGGCCGTTGACATGCTCACAGATACGACGGAACGCTCGCCCACGTTCTGCACTCCGCCGTTCCGTAAGTTCGATGATACGGAGGCGGCCGAGTCGTGGGCGTTCCTGTGTGTGCCTCAGGAGACCACGGCAGAGGCGTGGCCGGCCTTGCTGAAGCGTGCGCCGAGGTGCGTTGAATGGACTGAGGAGGTCGTGCGCGCCCTGACGCCGCCGGAGAAGGCGGATCGAACCGTCGAGATCGTCAAGCAGATCGGTCTGGCGGACCTGATGCGCTTCAGGATCGGGCAGGATGGCCTGGCCTATCGGGCGCTGGGCGAAGGCGACTGTGCCGTTGGCCTCGCCGGCCCGGATGAAGCGCGCCTGTTGGAACCCGGGGGATTCATCCGACTGCAGTTGGATCGGGTGCGGTCGGCCGGAGCACGAACCGGTGTGGTGCGGTTGGTCCGTGGGAACGCGCAGGCCGGATCCGATGCACGGGAACAGGACGACGTGAACGTGAATGTGCCCGTACCGGACACGGCCCTGCTGCTCGACGGCATCACGCGGGCGGGCGTCAAGATGCTCCTCAACGCCGTCTCGACGTGCACCATGGTGAGACTGGGGCGGGTGATGGGCAACACGATGATCTGGGTGGTGGCGAGCAACCTGAAGCTGATTGACCGCGCCACACGCTACATCGTTCGCCTGACGGGCCTCGCCTATGACGACGCGTGTCGCCTGCTCTTCAGCTCAATCGAGTACGTTACGCCGCGCATGCTGACCGACAGGCCGTACCCGCCGGTCGTCGGATTGTCGGTCATGCGGGCGCGCCGCAGCCTTGAGCCCGAGGATGCCGAGCGGGAGCTATGGAAGGAGCTTGGCGCTCAGGCCTGAACGACCTCCATCGCCACACGGGCCCAATCGAACAGCCGCTGGGGATCGTAGCGCACGGTACTGATGTCCTTGAGGATCATCTCGAGCGGGCAGCCGTAGGCCTTGCAGATGTCCCGTGTCGTCTCCAGGTCCTCCCGCACCATGGGCAGGTCAAAGTCGTCCCACGCGAGGAATGCCGGATTGGGCTTGCGGGAGAAGACGAAGTCACCTCCCATCGCCTGGGCGCCCTTGATCTGGTCGGCCCATGGGCTCATGGAGACCTTGCGCACATTGG
>DYKI01000247.1 GCA_020722705.1 Chthonomonas calidirosea
GCGGCGGGATCTCGATCATGGCCTTGTTGATCAGCACCGCTACCGGGTTGAGGTTCGAGGCGTAGGCTTCGAGCCCGAGCCGCTGCGCCTCGAGCGGAAGGGCGACTTCGATGAGCTTCTTCTTCACGGTCACGGAGTTCTCCTGTAGAGGTCGCGACAGGGCACAACTGCCGCTTTGCGTCGTCCAAGCAGAAAAACGCAAAGCCGCCTGAGCATATATGTCATTGAAAAATCACTAATTGGTGGGCCGGCTATGCTCACTCTTTGCTTCTCTTTGCGTTTTGGCTATAGCCGTGGACGGCAAACCAGCGGGCCCAACGCCGCTCACCCTGGACGCGGGCGCGCCCCTCGTCTCGAAGCTCGCGGAGCAGGCCCTGGACCTGGCTCCGGCTAAGCCCGGGCAGAACCTCTTGCAGTTCCGCAAGCGCTGCGCCGGGCGGGCTTGCGCCCTCGATGTGCTTTACGAGAAGTGCCTTGTTCGTCTCACGGTCGAGCCCGCGCTGGCGTGTGTAGGCACCCGGCTTTCCCAAAGCTCTGTAAAAGCGGCGCGATAGCAGATAGCGCGTGCCACGTCCTGTGCCGATCCGCTCGATGGCGCCATATTCGAGCAGCCTGGCGAGACGGGGAGCAAGGCGCTGGGGCACCTTCTGTTCCCGGTGCACGACGTCGAGGACCAGAAGATCTTCGAGATCGAAGGAGGCCTGCGTTTCCCGGCCGATCTGCTCGAGGAAGCGGAGGAAGGCGGGATCCTGAATCGTGCCGTGCAGGGTCAGCCAGACAAAATGTGCGTCCGTACGGGTAAAGTCGGGCAGGGCCTTGCCGTGGCGGATGCACTGCCCGAAAATCAGGTCGAAACCCTGCCCGGCGCGCTCTACAAGGCCGCAGCGGGCAAGCGCCTCGGCGATCCGACGATTACGCGGTTTCTGCTGCCAGAGCAGGTTCTCCGGTGTGATGCCGGATGGGAAGCCGCCGGGACTCACAATCTCGATACGGCGCGAGTACTGGCGCACGAAAACCGAGCCGGCGTCGCGGTAATCGCGATGGCTAACGGCATTCAGGATCGCCTCGCGCACCGCGCGCTCGTCGAAGGTCGGCACGTCGAGGACGAAGAGACCATCCTGGAAGTGCTGCAGGTCGTTGCGCAAGTTGACCAGCTCCCAGAGACGATCGAAAGAGAGCAGGATGCCTTGACGGTGCTCTTCGCGCTGGTTCGCTGGCCCGGGCTCCTCCGAGGAGCGGTACTCGAAGATGACCTCGGCCTGGGCCAGGTGGCGACCGAGGGCGCCGCGTGTGCCGAGGAGGATCAGCGCTGCGTAGGTGACGCCATCACTGACAAGGAGTTCGGCGTCGCGTAGGAGCTGCTCATCCGAGGCCTGAAGAATAGCGTCGTTCTTTGCCTTGCGGTGCCAGCGCCGCCGGAATGCTTCGATCGCGTCAGGAGCAAGATCGGCAATCGTCGCGGCCGGACAGACCTCCGCCGAGAAATCAGGTCCGGCCTCGTCGAAGATGCTGTGAAGCTGGTCCGGGGTCATGGGGACGAGATCCTCGCCCGCCCGCATGAAGTAGGCACCGGCCACTGCAATGGGGACGCCTAAAGGGTGCGACGGAGCACGAAACACCAGCACGCGGCGGCCTTCGTGGTCGATTTCTTTGGCATTCACCCGCAAGTGCAGGCGCTCGGCCAGCCCGGCCTTGGTGCGCTCCAAGTCCTGGAAGGCCTCGGTGCCGACGACGCGGCGTGGGCGCTGATCGGTCACGCCCAGGACGATCGTGCCGCCGCCCTCGTTGGCCAGCGCTGGCAGTACTTGACCAGCTTCTCAAAGTCAAAGCGATTCTTTGCCTCCTTGAACTCAAGGTGCTCGTCTTCCTTGCCTTGAAGCCAGAGCAGGAGTTCTTGGCTGTGCATGATTGCAGCACCCTTGTCTTCGCTATACACTATTTTTAAACTCCTTCTACAGCTTCTGCAAGAAGATCAATAACCTGCTTGCCGATTTGCGCAAGTTCATCAACACGGCCATCATGCGCGAGAGGCTGAAGCCATGAATCCAGGTTGTCTTCGATGACCTCGGCAGGATTCGGAGGGTCCGCTACCTGCATCCATCCATGGCTAAACGAGAAAGGCACCTTGCCTGGCGGAAAATTCAATGGTCGCGGCAGTTTATCCAACAAATCAGCGTCTTATTGCGTCCAGCCCGGATCGCACAACGTCACGTACGAAGCGAATCTCGTTTTCAGCGCCAGGATCAAGGGAAAGCACTTCGTCAGTTGTCAGCGTCACCCACCCCATCCCTTGCCAGTACGCCAGCTCTTCACGGCTGACATGCAAGTCGGCGAGAGCCTCATCGAGAGGCCTTGTGAAGAGGGTTTCTTGCGCGGAGGACTCAGGTCGAGGTCGCTCGAACCATGGAGGCAAGGCGTCACTGGTCATGATGGCTCCTTCGCGCGGCCAAGCAGCTCCGCGAAGTCGTAGTTCACACTCGTCACCCCGAAGTCCGGCTCGCGCTGGAAGGGGCGGCGCAGGTAACGCACGCGATGCGTCTCTCCGTCCAGGAACTCCACCAGCGCGAGGATGTAGTCGTCTGGCTTGTTGAGGCTCATGAGGATCTCGTTCCTGGTCACGTTCACGGTGTCCGCGCCGCTCACGCGTCCCTTCACCTCGATGAAGCGAAGGCGCCCCTTGTCCGGGCTGGAGACGACGCGGCTCTCGATGTCGTAGCCGAGCTTCTCGAGCTCGCGATCGGTG
>DYKI01000248.1 GCA_020722705.1 Chthonomonas calidirosea
AAGCCTGCGCCCTACCGCTCCATCCCCCGAGTCAACGACAAGTAACTATAAAAACAGCTCTTTGGGATTCTCCGTGATAACTGCCGTAGCTGGTGGCGTCCCGTAGGTCACGCTTGAAGCGTGACTTACATCTATGATAAACTTTTGCATCATCCCACCTCTCAGGAGACCCGCGTGAAGACATTGATCATCCTCAACCCGATATCCGGACGCGGCTACGCCGGTAAAGCGGTGCCGGACATCGAGGCCTGTTTGCGCGCCCACGGCCTGGATTTCGCCCTGACGCGTACCGCGCGTCCCTGGCACGCAGCCGAGCTTGCCGAGCAGGCTGCAAAAGACGGCTACGACCTGGTCGTCTCGGCCAGCGGCGACGGGACCGCCAACGAAGTGGTCAACGGATTGATGCGCGCCCGCGCCGCCGGGTTCGACCGCACCGCCTTCAGCATCCTGCCGGTAGGCACGGGCAACGACATGGCCTACAGCCTGGGCGTGCGCGGCACACTCGAAGAGACCTGCGAGGCCCTGGCGGCAAACCGGCGCAAAAGGGTTGACATCGGCTGGGTGCGGGGCGGAGACTACCCCGAAGGCCGCTACTTCGCCAACGGGGTCGGCATCGGCTTCGACGCCGCGGTCGGGTTCGCGGCGGTCAAGATCCGCTGGGCGCGGGGGCTGTTGGCCTACCTGATCGCGGTCATCCAGACGGTTTTCTTCTATTACAAAGCCCCGCAAGTCCGCATCGAGTTGGACGCTGAAACCATCGAGCAGTCTTCGCTGATGATCTCGATCATGAACGGCATCCGCCTGGGCGGGGGCTTTTTCACCGCGCCGGAGGGGGATCCCGGCGACGGGAGGTTCGACCTGTGCATCGCCGAGACGGCTTCGAAGGCGCGCATCTTCGGCCTGATTCCGTACTTCCTGAAAGGCACGCAGCAGGGCCAGCCGGAGATCAAGATGCGCCGCTCGAGGCAGGTCACGGTCACGGCGCTGAACAACCCCTTCCCGGCCCATTGCGACGGCGAGACGCTGTGCTACGAAGGCACGAAACTGGAGATCGAACTGATCCCGGCCGCGCTGGAATTCGTCTGCGCGGGAGGGTGAGCCGCATTCGCCTCACCCGAACCTGTAGAGATACAAATTCGTCTCCCACTTCTTGAACCCCATCTTTTGGTACAGTTTGTTCGCCGCCTCGCGCTGGGGGTTGGACGTGAGCGCGACGTATTTGGCCCCGGCTTCCTCGGCCTGGTCGAGCAGGAAGCGGGTGAGGGCCTCGCCGATGCCCTGGCGGCGGACGGACTCGTCCACGACCAGGTCTTCGATCCGGGCGTGGAGTCCGCTCGGGGCGTAGACCCAGGCCAGGGTTCCCGCGCCGACGATTACCCCATCCAAACGGGCGATGACCAGCAGCGCGCCGGGGAATTCGACCAGTTCCATCAGCCACTCCGCGCCGGGAGGCGGTTCACCCGCCTTCAGCTGCGGCATCAGGCGGGCGAAAGCCTCCAGCAGTTCGTCGGTGGCTTCCTCGACGATGGAAAGTTGGAGTTTATGCGCCAAAGAATTTCTCCCTGATCTCCCGCAGCCGGGCCACGTCCGCCTCGGGGATGCGGTTGACCTGCCCCAGCATCCTGGCCCGCCAGTAGACCTGGGCCACGTGTTCGATGCGTTCGAGGTGGGTCAGGGCGGCGTCCAGGTCGAGGCCGAGGGTCAGCGCGCCGTGCTGGCGCAGCAGGATGGCATCGTGCCAGGCGACCAGCTCACGGATGGCGTCGGCGTCGTCGTGCGAGGAGGGGGTGGCGTAGCGGCTGGTCGGCACCTCGCCCAGGGTCAACACCACTTCGGGCAGCACGTCGGCGGGAAAAGGCACGTCCGCAACCGTCAGGGCGGTGGCAAAGACCGGGTGGGCATGGATCACGGCCCGAACGTCGGGGCGCTGGCGGTAGACTTCGAGGTGCATGGGTGTCTCGGACGAGGGCTTGAATTTGCGGCGCGGGTGGCTCCAGGTCAGGTTGCCCTCCAGGTCGAGGATCAGCAGGTCGCCTTCGTCCATGCGCCCCTTGCACAGCCCGGAGGGGGTGATGAGCACGCGGTCTTCGCCCAGGCGGGTGGAGATGTTGCCGTCGTTGGCGGTCATCAGGCCACGCCCGTAGCAGACGCGTCCGCACTCGACGATGGCCAGGCGCAGGTCGCGTTCGGTGGCGTGGGCGGAGAAACGGAGCAGGTTCATGCCTTGACCAGCCCAACCTTGACCGTTTCGCCGTCGAAGCTGTCTTCGGTGACGGAGGCCCCGGCGGGCGCTTCGGCGAAATCCAGGACGAGGGTCAGCGTCTCGGCTAAGACGTATTCCCGGTGCGCCTCGATGGCGGACTTCAGGCCGGCGGAGGCGGAAACGAAGAGCTTGATCCGGTCCGACACGTCCAGCTCGGCGGCCTTGCGTAAATCCTGCACGCGGCGGACGAACTCCCGCGCCAGGCCCTCGGCGGCCAGTTCCGGCGTCAGATCGGTGACCAGGGCGGCCAGGTAGGCCCCGTCGGCAGCGACGGCGTAACCGGTTTTGGCGTCGGCGCGCACTTCCACTTCATCGGCCAAGATGTCGAAGGTCTCGCCGTCCACCCTCACGGTAAGCGGCTGGCCGGAGAGCAGGGTGTGGGCCCCTTCTTCGGCGCTCATCGCCAGG
>DYKI01000073.1:0-8221 GCA_020722705.1 Chthonomonas calidirosea
CTGCGAAGGCTGACGGCGGGAGCGTTGATTTCCCCCGCCCCCTTCGGCGGGCGGGGACACGGGGGAAGGGGGGCGTCTCGCATAGCCCTCACCCAACCTCTCCCGCGCGCCGCACGTGGCGGAGAGCTGAGGTCTGCCATGCGCGGGAGAGGAGACACTCGGCTCGGCAGGAGCCTCGCCCTCCCCATGTCCGGCGGCTCGGCGGAAACCTCGCCCTCCCAATGTCCTGCGGCTCGGCAGGAGCCTCGCCCTCCCATGGAGCCTCGACCTCCCGTTTATGAACCGCAGACCTGGCGCATCTCCATCGCGGCATATCGGAACGCCTCCCAGGGCACATCCGGCGGAATGAGGTGATCGAAGCCCGGTATGTACCTGCCTGAGGCGACGGCCCTCCGCGCGATCTCCACCTGCTCGTCAATCGCCGTGGCTCCAATCGCAAGCGCGCGCTTGTCCAGACCCCCGACGATGCCAAGCTCAGGATACTGCCTCCGCAGCTTCTCGATATCGTTGCCCGCCTGAACCTCGAACGGGAACATCATGTTGACGCCGTGCTCCATGAGAATCGGCACCAGCAGATCGCAGTTGCCGTCGGTGTCAACCGAGACGATCCTGACATTCCGCTCGCGCGCAAACGCCGCGATCCGATCGTAGCAGGGCATCATGAAGCGCCGAATCATCGCGGGCGATATCAGCGGGCCATCGCGGCCCGACATGTCCTCCCAGATGTGGATATGGTCAATCTGCACTGCGTCCGCTACCCGCTCCCACAGGCGAATCCACACGTCCGTCAAATGGCTCATCATGTCCGCAACGAGATCCGGCTCATCATGCATGGCATAGAGGAGACCTTCCACGCCCATCATGTCCCGCGCCGTGCCGAAAACGCCGTACGGAAACCAGCCCACCTGAACCGCTTCGCCCGTCGCATCCAGACGCCGCCGGAATGCGGGCCAGTCCTCAAACAGCCTGCCCGGAGTGTCCGGATCGAGCCGCTCCTCTTTCAGCGCTCGCCAGTCGTCCCACGTCGCCACAGGATGCCGCAGGAACTCGGGGATCGAATGGCCGTCCCGCCTGTCTCGCATGACGATTCCGCGCTCGTCCCTGTGCACAATGAACCGCTCATCCTCGTCCAGCACCTCCGGCGTGAATGGCGGAAACAGCCCGGCGAAAAGGGCGGGTGTGGTGAAACTCGGCTCGAACCCCAGTTCACGCCCAGGATCAAGGTCGCCACGGCCCGTCTCGGCTCGCCAACGCTCAAGCGTTTCGCCCCAGGGCGCCCATCCTATCCCGACGCCGTAGGGTACATGGTCTACGGACTGACCCAACAAACACCTGACTACCCTCTCGCCCGGCCGCATGTTGCCCCTACTTCCCCGTGGTGAGACGAATGTAGTCGCGCGCAGCCTCCAGGTCTTCCAGAGCCTCCGCAGCCTCACACATGGGCGGCGCCTCGCCTTTGACGGCCCTGACGAAGTTGATGGCTTGCTGGCGCATGGCGTGGATCCACGGGAGCGTTGGGGCGATCGTCTCCGGTGTCTTGCCGCCGCCGGGATCGCGCAGGATCTCGACACTCCCCGGCCTGTTGCTCGCGAGAGGCGCCGGCAGGCTCAGCTTCACATAACCGTGCTCAAACGCCACCAGCGCGGACTCCTGCCAGTCAACGGTGGTCGTGTACGGCGACATCTCGATCGTGCCGCATACGCCCGACGCGCTCGTGACCGAGAGCAGCACTCCCGACGGATCGCCGTAGGCCACTCGGTACGGCTCGCCCAGCAGATGCCGCATCAGGTTCACCTGGTGGATGTAGTAGTTCACAAACGCCGTATAGCGCTCGTACGTCTCCCTGTCCATATCCGAAGGCGGCGCATCCCACTCAAGCGGCGGCATCGGCTCGTCGCCGGCAATCAGGTCCGTGAACCCGCCCGCGACCCAGTCACCGGCCGGCATCAGGATCCGCACATACGTCATCCGCCCCAACTCGCCCGTCGCGTTCAGGCGCTCGATCTCGGCCTTGGCGTACATGGTGGCCGGGTCACTCCGCTTGTGGTACCCCACCATATGCCATGTTCCGCTCGCTTCGAGCGCATCCAGAATGCGCCGTCCCGCCTCGATCGAGCCTGCCAGCGGCTTCTCCGTAAACACGGGTACGCCCGCTTTGAGCAGTTGCGGAACCAGCGTTCCGTGCCGCGTGAACGGCTGCGAAGCGACGATCGCGTCCAGTTTCTCCGACGCCAGCATTTCTTCGGCCTCGGTGTACACCCGCGGGACACCGTAGCGTTCGGCCACGCGCTTGCCGAGCTGAGGACGAAGCTCGGCCAGAGCCACGACCTCGCACTCACTCAGCGACGCATAGTTGCGCAGGTGCGCGCACTGCCCCATGCCCCCGACGCCAACGAATCCGATCCTGGGTCTGTCCATATTGTCCCCCTACACTGTTTGATCGCCTGCCGGCGGCTGAGCTAGCGCGAAGCGCAACCCCGGCCCGTTCACCATATCGCATCAGTTGGCGGGACAGCGCGCCGAATCCTGCAGGTCACAGGACAGGATGAGGCTCAGCCCCAAGAAGGTGACAGAAGCTGTCCCCGGTCGGAACGCCCCGAGGTGCGGCGCAAACCTATTGAGGACGAAGGACGCGCGCGAGGAAGTCGCGCGTTCGGGCCTCTCGCGGGTCCTGGAGCACCTGTGCCGGAGGTCCCTGTTCGACGATCCGGCCATGGTCCATGAACAGCACACGGTGGGCGACATCGCGCGCAAAGCCAATCTCATGCGTCACGACGCACATCGTCATGCCTTCTTCGACCAGAGCCCGCATGACTTCCAGAACCTCGCCTACCAGCTCGGGGTCGAGCGCCGATGTCGGCTCGTCGAACAGCATCAGTTGGGGCTCCATGGCGAGCGCTCGAGCAATGGCCACACGCTGCTGCTGGCCGCCGGAAAGCTTGTGAGGATAGGTGGCGCCGCGTTTTGCCAGCCCTACCTTGTCCAACAGGGCGTTGGCACGTTCTTCGCACTGGCCCTGCGTCAGGCCAAGCACATGCTGCGGTGCGAGCGCGACGTTCTCCAGGGCGGTCAGGTGAGGGAACAGGTGGAAGTGCTGGAACACCATGCCCACCTTGCGCCGCAACAGGTTGACGTCGCGATCGTGCCCCGTCGGGCTCTGGCCGCATACGGTTACGGTTCCCGAGGTCGGGCGTTCGAGGCCGTTGATGCAGCGGAGGAGCGTTGACTTCCCGCACCCGGAGGGGCCTATGAGGACGAGGACTTCGCCGGTATGGATGTCGAGGCTCACATCATCCAGGGCCGTGATGTGATGGAACCGCTTGTGCAGGTTGCGGATACTGACGATGGTGCCCTGAGCGTTCATCGGGTCTGCCACCGGCGTTCAAGGTATGCCGCCAGGCGCGTCAGCGGCAGTGTGAGCGCGAGATAGAAGAGGCCGACCAGCGGCCATACGACCATCGGCAACGCCAGTGTGCCGGTCAGTTGCTGGCCCTGTCTCGTCAACTCGACCATGGCGATCACGGACACGAGCGAGGTGTCCTTCAGCAGGGCAATGGCCTCGTTCGTCAGAGGAGGCAGGACGCGGCGCAGGGCCTGCGGCAGAATGACCAGCTTCATGGCCAGTCCGTAGCTCATTCCCAGCGACCGTGCGGCTTCCATCTGGCCCGTGTCCAGCGATTGGATGCCGGCCCGGAAGATCTCGGCGACGTATGCCGAGCTGTTCAGGGTGAAGGCGAGGAGAGCAGCAGGCCATTGGTCGAGCTGGATGCCCGCCGAAGGCAGGACGTAGTAAACCGCGAAAAGCTGGACGAGCAGCGGCGTTCCGCGAAGCACCTCGATGTATGCCGTGGCCGGTATGGTCACCCAGCGATGGCGGCTCACGCGCATCAGGGCCATCAGCAGGCCGATGGGCATCCCCAGAAGCAGCGACAGAAACGTGAGCTGAATGGTGACCAGCGCCGCGCCAATCAATGCCGGAACGATGGCCCGCAGGATCTCGCGCATCGGCCGTCGGCCTTCGCCGGACGCGTCCTCGCCGAACCACTTCGCCTGAAGCCTCTTCAGTTCGCCGCGCTCGCGAAGCCGCTCCAGGGCGGCGTTGACCTCGGCAATGAGCGCCGTGTTCTCCCGCTTGGCAGCGATGCCGTAATGCTCTTCGGTAAACAGGCTTCCCGTCATGCGCAGGTCGCCGAAACTGCGTTTCAGCATGTAGCGCAGCACCGGCGAGTCGGTCATGGCAGCATCGAGGTTGCCGTTCTGCAGATCGAGGAGAGCCAGGTCAATGCTGTTGTATTCGCGGATACGCACGCCGGACCGCTTGCGCAGCACCTCCTTCGCGGTCGTGTTGATCTGGATGCCGACGGTCATGCCCACCAGATCGTCCAGGCGCTCAAGCCGGCGTCCATCCTTACGGCATGCGAGGGCCTGGCCGGCGGTGTAGTAGGGATCCGAAAAGGCTAGAGAGCGTTTCCTCTCATCGGTGATCGTCAGAGCCGACATGACCAGGTCGAACTTGCCGGCCTCGAGCGCAGCCAGGATGCCGTCGAAGCCGCAGTTGACCCATTGAGGTTCGCAGCCCATCTCCCGCGCGATGGCCGTCCCGAGGTCTATGTCGAAGCCTCGAAACGTCGTGCCTTCCATGAACTCGAGCGGCGGATAGGTCGCGTCGGTGCCGATCACCAGCGGGGGACCTGCAAGGCACCGACCCGACGCGAGCAGGACAAGCGCCAGGAGGGGAAGGAGCCGACGGCTCACCGCCTCATGTCCATGCCGCCCATTCCTTCTGTTGCCTGCCGACCCGTCAGAGTTCGATCCGGGCTTTCACCATGTCGGTGTCCATGCTGCGCGACAACGTGAACCCGAGCTTCTCACAGACATGCTGCATCACGTAGTTCTCCGGCAGGATGTCAGCCAGTATCCGCTCGATCTTCTCGTCGCGAGCCACCCCGATCAGTCGCCCAAGCAGCTCCGAGCCCAGCCCACGCCCGTGCCACTGGTCGTTGACGAGAAGCGAAAACTCCGAGTCGCGCGTGCCGTACAGCCGCGTCAGGCGCCCAACCGCCAGTATCTCCCGCTTTCCTGTCCTGGGGTTCTGGTATTCGGCGACGAGCGCGATCTCCCGATCGTAGTCGTTGAAACAGATTCGCACCATGCGGTCATGGGCCGTCCGCTGGCTCAGCTTCATGGCATGGAAGAAGCGCAGGTACACGCTCTGCTCGGAAAGCGTCTCATGGAAGTCCACCACCAGCGGCTCGTCGTCGGGCCTGATCGGGCGGATGAGCACCTCCGTGCCCTCGCGCAGCGTCCACTTGCCGATGTACTGCGACGGGTATGGCCTGATGGCCAGCTTCGGCAGGTCCTCGGTCTTCTGATCGGGTCCGAACAGAACCACGCGCGCATCGAGCGCTATCAGCCCATCCGATGAGGCCAGAAGCGGGTTGATGTCAATCTCTTTGATCCATTGCTGCTCCACAACAAGGTAGCTGAAGCGAACCATGAGCTGCTCGAGGAACGCGATATCAACAGGCTTGCGCCCCCGCACCCCCTTGAGCGCTCCGAATATCTTCGTCTTCTCCATCATGCGCCGCGCCAGCGTCGTCGTCAGAGGAGGCAGGCTCAGCGCCCGGTCCTTCACAACCTCCACAAGCTGACCGCCGCTGCCGAAAAGGAGCACCGGTCCGAACTGCGGATCAATGGAGCTGCCGAGGATGATCTCGTACCCCTCCATCTTCACCATCGGCTGCACCGTCACCCCGTCGAAGTGCCCCTCGCCGACCTTCTCAGCAAGCGAGTCGCGTATGGAACTGAAGGCATTCCGAACCGCGTCGGCATCGCGCAGATTGAGAATCACGCCCCCCACATCCGTCTTGTGTGTGATCGTGTTGGAATGGAGTTTGACCACCACCGGATAGCCGATGTCATCGGCCGCCGAAACGGCCTCGTCCGGCGTCGTCGCGAGCCTCGTCTCAACGGTGGGTATCCCATAGAGGCCGAGCAGCTTCTTCGACTCGTACTCCGTCAGGATGAGTCGATCTTCTGCCCGCGCTTTGTCAATGATCGCTGCGGCGGCCTCAACGGATACGCGGTCGTCAATGCCGTGAGCGGTCGAGGGCGTCTCATAGATGCCGCGCAGGTTATACGAGTACTGCCACATGTACATGAAGGCCCGAGCAGCGCTGTCGGGATACGGGAAGGTCGGGATGTTCGCGTGATTGAGGATGCTCTCGCCCGCCATGACATCCGCGCCGCCCATCCAGCTCGCCAGAAGAGGCTTGCCGGAACCCTGGGCATACGGACGAAGCATGTCCGCCGTCTGGGTGGGGTTCGTCATGGCCTGAGGCGTGAGCACCACAAGCAACCCATCGCTGCCCGGGTCTTTCGACGCAATCTCAACAGCCTTCGCGTAACGCTCGGGGCTGGCATCGCCGAGGATGTCAATCGGGTTGGCGTGGCTCCACTGCGCCGGCAGCACTTCGTTGAGCTCCGCGATCGTCTGATTTGAAAGAACCGTCAGCTCGCCCCCGTTCGTGATCAGCGCATCCGTTGCCAGCACCCCCGGACCGCCGGCATTCGTCAGAATCGTGAGCCGAGGTCCCTTCGGCCTGGGCTGTCGCGCGAGGATCTCCGCCATGTAGAAAAGGTCCGAGATCCGATCCACCCGAAGGACCCCCGACCGTCGGAACGCCGCATCGAGTACCTCGTCGCTGCCCGTCAACGATCCCGTGTGCGAGGCCGCTGCCTGAGCCGCCTGCTCCGTTCGCCCAGCCTTGATGATGATGATCGGCTTCGAAAGAGCCACCTCGCGCGCTGCGCTGAGGAATGCCCGCGCGTTCCCCACCGACTCCATGTAGATCACAATGCTGCGTGTCTGCGGATCGTCGCCCAGGTAGTCAATCAGGTCGCCCCATCCCACGTCGGCCATGGACCCGATCGAGATGAACGCGCTGAAGCCCACCAGCTCCTTGAGGCTCCAATCGAGAACCGCCGTGCACAATGCGCCGCTCTGGCTGATGAAGCCCACCGTGCCCGGCCTCGCCATCCCCGCCGCAAAAGTCGCATTCACTCCGCTCGGAGGGCACATCAGGCCAAGGCAGTTCGGGCCGATGATCCGCATCTGCGCCTTGCGCGCCTCATGAAGCAGTTGGCGCTCAAGCTCCACGCCGGCCTGACCGATCTCCTTGAACCCCGCCGATATCACGATGGCGGCTTTGATGCCGACCGCGCCGCACTCGGCGACCACGCCGGGCACCGTACGCGCGGGCGTAGCGATCACAGCGAGGTCAACCTGCTCGGGCACAGCAGCGATATTCGGGTAGGCCTTGATACCCAGCACGCTGGCGCGCTTCGGATTGACCGGAAACACCATCCCGCCGAACGGGTTGCTGACCAGGTTCCAGAGGATCGTACGACCAACGCTTCCCGGCTCCTCCGAGGCGCCGATAACGGCGACGGCTTTGGGTTGGAAGAACGCGCTTAGCGGCCGTTCCCGCCGGCCAAGGATGTCGTGCGCGGTTTCGAGGTACGGCTTACCCGAGGCGGTCATGTCTGCTCCTGTGGTCTTGCATTGCGGGGCGATCGTGCGAGGCGCGCAAAGGCGCCCATCGCGCCCGTGAGATTATACCTGTGGCCTTGCGCGGCGACGGGGCGAGCCAGGCAGGCAATCCTCATGATGGACCGGACCGACGCATCCGCCCGAGCCCCGCCCATCCGGTCTCTTCCCCGAAGCTCATGAAGGAGCAGTAGTCCTCGATGACCTGCTCCCTCGTGCATCTCGGCCTGAAGCACAACCTCGCGTGCATCGTGTACTCCTTGCCCACTTCGCACGTGGGAAGGATGTACTGGAAGTCCAATGCGGGACATGTGGTGCGCCGGGATGGATCGAGGCCGCCGCCGGTGCAGTCTCATCGGCGACGTGCGGGGTTCGAAGAAGTTGCCGGCGGCAAACTCCGTGGCGCCATCGAAGATGTGCTCCAGGTTCAGTCCGGCATAGGCAGGAACGAAGGGGGTCCGCGGCCAGGCTTTGTGCCTGAGGCTCCAGATACCGTTGTATCCGGCTCGATGCTCACCCGCCGCGCCGTTGTCGCCGATAACTGCAGTTAGGTCTCCTGCCTTGATCTCCGTAGACGCCATGGATGCTTCTCCGTCCGCCATGCCGGATGTTCGCTTACATCCCCCATATCCGAATGCCGCTGCGCTCTTCGGTGAAGATGCGCTCGTCCCA
>DYKI01000073.1:8321-17844 GCA_020722705.1 Chthonomonas calidirosea
GGATGCGGTAGTCCCGAACGTCACGCACGCCACACAAAATGATGCTCTGCGGAAACGAACCGGGCCGGCGGGTGTATCCCGAACGGAGCTGCCTCAGCAACGATACGAGAGTGTCGCCAACAAGCGCGTCCACTTCGTCCAGAAACAAGGCCAGCGGTCTGGGATCGGCGGCAGACCACTCCTGCAGGAGAACGCTGAGTTGTGAACCGGCCCCTGTCGTTGACTGGATGCGCCTAACGTTCTCGCGCGGATACGTCTCGCCGCCGAAGTACTCCGCATCCAGGGCGATCTGATCCAGAACAAGCGGAATGCCCGCCTCGTAGTTGCTCCGCGCCGCCTGGGCATTCTCAATGTTGGCGTAGGCGCATCGAACGCGGCCGGATCGGTTCAGATGCGCCACCAGCGCGAGAAGACAGCTCGTCTTCCCAGTCTGCCGCGGGGCATGGAGGACGAAGTACTTGCCGCGCTCGATGAGACGCTCCACCTCCGGCAGGTCAATGCGACGCAGCGGGTCTATGCAGTAGTGCTCATGCGACCGTACCGGACCGGTCGTGTTGAAGTGCCGTCCGCTCATCCGTGCCGCCAATCTGGAGCCTCCGGTGCGAATGTGTGCTCCAACTTCTAGATAGCCGGAGTGTACCACCGGCATGTTCCCGCGCTTCATGCCTCCCTGCACCGGGAGCTGCCGCGACACCCGAAACGAGCTACACCCAGTCCTTCGTGAAGTTGAACACGGCGTCGAAGTAGGTCTTGAACATGATGATGACGACTGCGCCCGCCGTGATAAGGAACAGGGCGAAAGCAAGGCGGTACATCCAGAATCGCGAGGACTCAAGGGCGCGTTCGACGTTGCGCTGATAGTACTCGGCCACACGGTCGAGCATCTCGACGATCTCGCCCGATGCCATGCCGGTCGCAATCAACTGCTCCGCTTCGTCCGCGAACAGACCAGTGTTGCGAAACGCCTCGTGAAGCGGCACCCCATGCTCCATCATGCCGCGCGCATCGGTAAGCCTGGCGCGCAGGACGCTGTTGGGAACCACATTGGCGGCCCCCGCCCAGGCCATGATGGGCATGAGCCCGGCGGCATAGAGCCGGCGCAGCATCCGAATGAACGCAGCCAGCGAACGTTGGCGCGAAAGGTCGCCGAACACGGGCATGGCAAGGGTCCACCGATCGCGTCGCGCCAGCAGATCCGGGGCGCGCATGCGGTCCCAGAGCCACCGAGCAAGCAGAACGCTTGCGACAGCGATAGGGATGTTCCGCAGCAGGACCAGACTCAGATAGCGGAGTGGCTCATTGTTCGGAAACAGCGTTGGGAACAGCGGCTGCGCAATAGCGAGCGCGAGCACCTGCTGGAGCACGAGGACCTTCGGGAGCCACATGCCCTTGTAGAATGCCAGTTCCTGTTCCGATTCGAGCGCTATTTCGTCCAGCGCGATCTCCAGGAACCCGCCCGTCTCGCCCGCGCGAACGGTCGCCACAACATGCGGAGCGAACAGGCCCGGGTACCGTTCCATGGCGTCGGAGATCGCAATGCCATTGTGGGCGTTGGCGCTCATCTCTATGGCGGCTTCACGCAAGGTCGGATGGTTCGTGCGAGGCGCAAGCTCCTGCAGAGCCGAATAGGGCGTACTGCCTGACCGTATGAGCGACGCGAGCTGGCGAAAGAAAAGGGCCTGGTCTGCCGGTGATGCCCGCTTGCTTGCCTGACGGGGCTGAGGCGTGGCCATGGAAGGGCGATCCGCAGCCTGCGGAGGCGGGATGATTCGAACGACCCGATAGCCCTGACCGGTCAGGCGCGATTCAACGGTCGCCTCGTCCGGCGCCGCCATCGTTCCCATCATCACCTTGCCCGAAGGGTCCTCGACCTCATAGCGGAAAAGTGAGTTCGCCATCGTACGCGGTTCACACACGTCCAGCGAGGAGGCCATCGTAGATCGCCTCGACCTTCCGCGCGGTCTTCGCAATCGTGAACTCGGTCTCCGCCCGCGCTCGCCCGGCCGCGCCGAGGGCGCGAGCATGCTCCGGGTTCGACAGGAGCACGGTGATGGCGTTCGCCATCGCCCGCGCGTCGCCCATCGGAACCAGTATCCCCGTCGAGCCGTCAACAACGATCTCCGTCACTCCCCCTCCCCGGGTGGCCACAACCGGTCTGCCCGCCATCATGCCCTCAAGCACAACCTGACCGAAAGGCTCCGGAACCGTCGAGGCGTGAACCAGGATCGTCAGATCGGCCATGATCCTCTCGACGTCTTCCCGAAAGCCGGTGAACTCCACGATGCCATCCAGGCCGAGTTCGGTGCATCGCGCCCGCAGAGTCCGCTCATACTCGTGCTCACCGAACATCGCCGAGCCGACGATCAGCAACCTCACCTCCGGATACGCGTCGTGCACTGCCGCCGCCGCATCGAGGAAAACGTGCTGCCCTTTCCAAGGCGCAATCCGTCCCACAAGCCCGACCTTTGGCGTTCCTGTTACCGCGTCTGCGCCGTTCCCCTCATGGGGTCGCGGCAACGTCGGCGCCATCCCGTCGTGCACAACGAACCCGCGCCTCCCCGGACCCGGGCGAGTCATCCTCGGCGGCAGCTCCAGCGTATCCAGCGTCGCCTGCGAGTTCGCGATGATCCGATCCGGCACCAGCCGGCAAAGCCTGCGCATCAACCTCGTTGCCGCTCGGGGCAAGTAGTCTTCGGCGATTCGGTCCCGGATGTGCCAGACCAACGGCTTGCGCGCAAGACGGGCGGCCAGGCCTCCGATCAGGTCCGCCTTCAGCGAGTTCGTATGCACAATGTCCGGATCGAGCTGGGCAAGGAACTGCCTCAGTCCCCGAATGTAGCCGAATGTCTCGGCTGACAGCATGCTTCTGGCTATGCCTGCGCCGCCCAGCGCATCTTTGCGTTTGTCTGCGATCTTGGAGCCAAGCGGGATAATGTGCGTCTCGATCCCGAGATCGCTGAGCCGGCCGCCAAGCGGGCCATCAGAGAAGAGAAGCACAACGGGCCTGTACGCCCTTACATCCATGCTCTCGATCAACTGGAACAACGCAATCTCGCCGCCACTCATGGCCGCCGTATGGTCCATGAACAGAACGGTCCGCGAACCTGACGTGCGCAAAGTCATGATGCCGATCCGATCACTGCGCCCGATTCACGCCATACGCCAAGTATCTCTGGCAGCACCGCGTCCCATCCGAACCGGGCGGCATAGCGGCGGCACTCGTCAGTTGAGGGCAACGATCCGGGACACGCCAGGGCGCGACACATTGATTGCGCCAGCGACTCGGAGGTGGCGGCCTCCGTGAGCAGATCGGGTATGCCGCAGAGAACTTCAGGCATACCTCCTACGGGTGTCGCAATCGCGGGTGTCCCAGACGCCAACGACTCGACGATAACTAGACCGAAGCCCTCGAGTGCGACCGATGGTACGACGGTGAGGTCAGAGGCCGCATATGCCATCGGCAGGTCCGCATCGGGTACGAAGCCCAGGAATCGAACCGTATCGTCCAGACCGGCCCTTGCCACCTGGCTCTTCAGGATCTCCGAAGCGTGTCCCGTGCCCGCGATCAGCACGAGCAAGTTGCGAATGACGGTCCTCGCCCTTGCCGCTGCCTCGATCAACACATCAATGCCCATGCGCCTAGCCAACCGCCGAACGCATAGGACGATGTACCGATCGTCAGGCCACCCGAGCCTCGTCCGGGCATCCTGCCGTGCCGGGGCACTAAGGAACCGTTCAAGCTGGACCCCGCCCGGGACTACCGCCACGCGCCCGCGCGGCACCTCGTAGCGGCCCGACAGCACATCCGCAAACGCCTTCGATAGCGCAATGCACCGCGTCGCTTGAGCGTACACGCGGCGCTCGATCGCGCGCGCCGCTGCGGCCTTCAGACGGACACGGACTCCCCGGTGCTCCGCGGCCATTTCATCGGCCCAGGGGCCATGGAAGTTCACGATGAGCGGCACGTCGTGCGGCAGTTCTCGGAGCCAGGGCCACGCGTACAACGCGAAATGTGGGTTCGCAAGGGCAACACCTTGTTCGAAGGCATCGCGCGCGACCGTACGGGCGCCGCCGAGTCGTGACAGCAGGCCGGCGTCATCGCCTGCCATGCAGCGAAGTGGGATCGGGCCACACTGATCCTTGTGCAGATAGGTGACCAGACCGTGCGCGGGCACCTCTCTGGCGGCCAGGGCCTCACATAGCCCGTGAAAGTAGCGATTCAGTCCCCCGGCTCGGTTGGGCAGCCATTCCGATCCGATGAGGAAGGCGGGACGCGTCATGGCATTCGATCGCCGTACATCGGAGCTCAGCGGTCGAGAACAATGACCTGGTAGTATGCGAACTTGCGCATGAACGGCAGGACGACCGGGATCGCCCGATCCAATCGGTCCAGAATCCGGCCAGCCTTCAGGTTTCGGAACCCGAACAGCTTGGCGTTGAGCAGGAAGAACCAGTCGAATCGCGGGTGTATTGTGGTCATGCGGGTGAACGACACGCTCAGCCGCCTCAGGTCGGATCGCCTGAGAGGGTACTCATCCGGCGTGCTCCACTTTGGAATGCCGAAACGCCCGCACAGGTGCTTTCGGGCTGCTTCACTGCTCTCGGCGCTCAGTCTATGTCGCGGGTCGGCCTTCCTCGTCATCGGCCTGCGTCTCCATTGAGCTGCCGCTGCGCATCCACGATGATACGAGCAGGCACACCGACCGCCGTGGCGCCTCGGGGGACATCTGTCAGCACCACCGCGTTGGCGCCGATGCGCGCCCCCGCGCCGATCCGGATGGACTGCTCGCGCTTGGCGATGATCTTTGCCCCGGTGCCGACAGTCACACCGTCCTCGATGGTGATCCGGTGCTCGGAGCCTATCACTGCGTCACTACCAATCGTCACATGGTTATAGATGCGGACCCCATGGCCGATAGTGACATTTGGGTGCACGACGATTCCGAGCGCCTGGTGCATCAACTCGATGTCACGCTCGACCTCGCATTGAAACGGCAGCACGGCGTGAAAACAGACGAAGTTCACCCCTTTCAGTACCCATGCCAGCGGACGCAGGCCACGACGATACAGACGGCAACTGCTCCACCAGATCAGCGTGGGGATCACCTTGCCCGACCGATACGAGCCGCCTGCGCCGAAGGCACGCGTCTTGGCCGCAGCGGCTGAGCTGCATCGAGGTACAGCGGATCCTGCTGAATCTCGCGAGTGAGTCGCGGCGTCCCGAACGGCAGTGATATCCCAAGCAGGAGTACGAACACTCCGGCGCCATAGGCCGATCCCGTATACACCGCGTAGGCGACCATCATTGCAACCGACAGCCGCACAAAAGGATCGCGCTCGGGATCGAGCCGGTACTCACGCACGGATCGGACAAGGAGCCAGAGGCCCCTCAGGAACATCAGCAGACCGAACCAGCCGTAGCTGTCTGCGAGGCCGATGTACCCGTTATCGAAGCCGGTGTTCTGCCTGCGCGGGTCGGCGGCCAATCGAGTCGCGACGCCGTACGTGCCCATGCCGCTGCCGACCGGGTTTGCCACGATCGTATCCCAGAAGGTCCTCAGGATGGCCGTTCGGGCCGTCATGGAAGTATCTTCGCTCAGGTTCGTCATGCCCGTCAGGCGCTCCGAGACCGTCTCATACCCGGGCAAGTAGGGCAGCGCGAGCCAGATACCTGCTCCAAGCAACAAGATGGCGGCGAGCACCTGGACCCTTCGCCCGAATCGGCTTACAAACACGTAGGCGAGAATGCCCGCCACCATCGCAACCCAGGCGGTTCTTGTGATGGTCAGCAGGAGCGTGTACGCGATGACCCCGGCGCCGACGAAGCCGACCGCCTTGCGCCAGCGCGCTTCCACCAGCATCGGGACGAGCGCAGTCAGGAGAAACAGGGAGCACTGCAGCGGCGACCCAAAGGTGGAGAACACTCGGATCTCATAGGGCTCGGGCCGGCCAATGGCGATGATCTGCCGACCGGCCGCCCGCATCCACATCGTGTCCCAGGCCGGCGCGAAAATGTACTGGATGATGCCATAGGCCGCCACGCCAAGTGCAACATACACGATGGACAGCACCCAGAAATCCCGTTCCTTCGGCTCCATGGGTCGTCCCGACGCGTACAGGAGCACCAGCAGAGGCGCAACCGTGCCCCCAAACTCGAAGACAGCAGGTGTCTCGTTGCGGATGTATCCAACGAGACCTGCGTAGCCAACGGCGAGCGCGATACTGGCGAGGGCCTTATAGAGGAGAACCGGTACGACGATGCGCTGGCGGAAGACCGGTATGGCGAGACTGGACGTGGCAACTATCGGCGCGACGGCGATGTAGGACTGCGGGTAAAAGCCGCCCTGGATCCAGTCAATGATGCGTCTCACCTCCGGCGCGATCGCCCAGACGAACACCAGGTACGGGACGAGGTACTTGCTGTCCGCCTGCGCGAGGATGAACGCCGGAAGGACAAGGAACGCCAGCCCAAGAAGCTGCGCCTGTACCGCCGTGTCCTGGGAAGTTCGGCGCATGAGCATCAGCGCCACGACGAAGAACGCCGCGAGGATAAGGAACACTTTGCCCTTGTCTGGGGCTTCTAGCGCTTCTTCTCGTTGAGCCATGGGTGCACTATCGTACCATGGATGCGAGCATATTAACCGACACCCAACCACAGCTAGTAGCTCTGGCTGGGCAGATCACGACGCGGCGCTGCACGCCGAACAGCCTGATCATCGTCTTTGTCTCGGCATTTCGCTGATCTCGCCGGGATGGTCGGTAGTGAATATCACGGCTATGCAACCGAATGGCCATTGCGTACTGCTGTGAGTACTGACTGGAAACTGCGGGCGATCTGGCTCCAGTCATAGTGGCTCAAATCGGGGGGAGCGCCCGGCTCGACAAGCGCCTGCTCAATGGCGTCCACAAAAGCATCCGCCGATGGGTCTGTGATGCGAACGTTCGGCCACCCAGTTCTGAACATACTTACCGGGCTGGATACTACCGGCACACCACACGCGCTGTACTCGATGATCTTCAGCGGCGCAGCGTCCACGAACCATGGTCTGAGGTCGCCGGGATATAAACCCACATCGGATGCGGCGAAGTATGTCGCCACCGACCCACTAGGGATATGCCCGGGCGCGATCAGGTCGCGGAGCCCCACTTTGTTGGCCCGTTCGACTATGGCGGTGAGGATACCACCACCACCAACAACAACCAGACACATGTTCCGATGCGACCGCTGGAGCCGCCGTACAGCATCAACGAAGTACAGAGTGTCGCTGCAGGTCAGCCCGATCAAACTGATGACCGTACGTCCTTCCAGACCGAGCGTCGCCTTAGCGCTTGTGCGGTCAAGCTCACGGTACTTGCGCAGGTTAACCCCATTGCTGATCACCGTGATAAGACTCTTGCGGCGCCGATGCCTGGAGACTAGCGCATCAGACACGCCAACCAGCGCGTCAGATTCGTCTACGTACCGATCCTCAACAGACGGCATGGCCCGATCGACGTGATCGAAGACCATGGGATGCATCAGTTCAAAGGGTGGATACCCAGTCCACTGGTGCGTGATGCTGACGACACAGCAGTCGGGCCGCACGTCGGTAATCACCGAGCGGACCGCAGCCCTGAATAACCGTTGGTTAAACCATAGAACCGCCTCCGGCGGATATGCGCGTCGCATGAACAGACGATGGAAATTGGGTGCCAGCGAGACATCATAGCGCTGCCCGTACCAGTCCGGTTGTCGGCTCACCGAGCCCCATGCATGCATTCCTCTGAGGTTCTTCTTCTGGAACCAGTTCACCACATGCAGTTCGGTGCCATCCTTGAGGTGCTCAAAAAGGCGGTACTGGCGACAGCCATCCCAACCGAGGTAGTGTTGGGGCGTATGAGGTATCCAGAGCACTCTCATATCGCGAAACCCAGCATTGCGATGCGGTACGTTGTCACCGTGCCCCTTCTGGTACGGAGCAGCCACGGCGTGCTGTGAGTATCTTCACCACCTGTGCCGGGTTGCCGATCACTACCGCGTCTGCGGGCACGTCCCGCCTGACAACGGACCGGTAACCTATCACGGCCCGATCTCCGACCGTGACGCCTTTCAGTATGGCCACTCGCGAGCATATCCAAACTTCATCGCCCACAACCACGGGTCTGGGTGGAGGGCACATACCGGCGCGCCGCTCTGCAGGGTCCACGGCATGGAAGTCGGTATCCAGAATGTGGCAATCGGCGATCAGGCAGTCACACCCTATTCGAATGGACGATGCGGCTTGGACGTGGGCTCCGTTCAGCCGGGTTCCAGCGCCGATTGCGATCTCACTTTCCGGCGCTGACGCGATGAGGACATTCGGCGCACCGGCCTCCCCGGCGAACTCGCAATGATCGCCGATCACGACGCGTCCGGGACCACAGACGATCAGCCGTCCTGAGACCCGAACCCCTCGCCCCAGAATCACAGGCGGTCGTCGGTGCGTCAGCCGCCAGATCACCCAGGCGTTTCTGACACGCCACCGAACGGCATGTCATAAGCGCCATGGCGTCAGTTTCCACACAGCCGCCTCCACTATCCCGCTCGGTGACCGAACACCACAGAAAGCGCTACATCGCACATGCTCGGGGATCGAGCGCAGCGCGCGTTACCCACTCTCCAGCACCTCCACGCCCCGCTCGCGCAGTCGCTCGATGCTGACCGTCGCCAGCAGATTGGGCCGCTCGGGGTCCGGATGCATAGCCTGCTCGAAGGTGCATGGCATCCAGAGCTTCGGATCATGTGAGGGTCGCAGCAACCTGTACCCCTTATCGGTCAGGAACGAGAGCACATCCGGAGCATCCACGCCGAAGCGCTCCAGGTGTCCGGGCACAAACTCCATAAGGATCACGGGGTGCACGGCATCGAGAAGAGGCTCAGCGCCGCGCAGGGCATGCAACTCGGCCCCTTCCACGTCCAGCTTCAACAACCCGATATGGCTCCATTGTACCTCCGGGATGCTGCCGGCCAGGGGCGTGATGCGCACCAGTATGGAGTGCGCCTGTCGGTCCTCGGAAGCCACGCCCAGGTGGCTCCACGGCGCATAGTCGCCCTCCATCGCCGCGAACATTCCCTCTCCTTCGTGATCACCGAGTGCCGCGTCGCTCACTACCACGTGCGAAAACCCGTTGAGCTGCATGTTGCGGACAAGGAGCTTGCGGATGCTCGGGTTAGGCTCGAATGCGAATACCGCGCCGGTATGTCCGACCGCCCGTGCTGCAACAATGGACATCATTCCGACATGGGCACCACCATCAATGAAGACCTCGCCCGGTCGCAATATACGCCGGACAACTGCAAGGTCAGGATCGGTATTGCCATACCGATACAGGTGGCGACCGAACGCCGTTCTCATATCTGCGTAGATACGCGAGCGTCCCTCGTCGAATGGGACGACCAGAGGCCGACTGGGCGGACATCGCTTGAGCACAACGCTCCACGCAACGCGCAACCCGGTACGGAAGGGGCGCCGCCGCCAAGCAGGGTTAGAGAGGGTCACTGGTT
>DYKI01000249.1 GCA_020722705.1 Chthonomonas calidirosea
GGTATCGGCTCCGATGGCCGCCGCACCGCAGACGCGTGACCATGCGGCGAAGACATGGGCGCGATTCTTCATATGGCTTCACAAACGCTGTGAGAAAGGTAGGAGAACCGATTATGCGAGCTCCGATGAGCGGCAACGTGGCGACGGTTGCGCTGGGGGTCGTGCTCGGCGCATCGGCTGTGACCAAGCTGGCCCACATGGGTGTCTTCCAGGCCGTGGTAGCGTTGTCCGGGTTCGTGCCGGGACCGATCGTACCCGTTTTCTCATGGGGCATCGGGTTTGCCGAGGCAGCGACCGCGCTGGCCTTGATAGGTGGGAGGCGCTGGCCGATCATCCGCGTCCGCGCAGTGTGGGGCGCAGCGTTTCTCCTCACGGCGTTCCTCACCTACGACCTGAGCCGGCTGGCCTTTCGCATCACACTGCCCGGTCCATATTTCGGTCTGTGGTCGGCCTTGCCTCCGCTACCCGAAGCGGCAATCGCTGTTGCGGCGCTCGTCCTCACAGTGCTGCTCCTGTCAAGAACGCTGGACGTAACAGCGGGGCCGGAAGGATCCCCAAAGCCGGCGATAGATCGCCCATGACGTCATGCAGAGCGCCGTCACGGCGGCGCCGACATTTCAGTCGCGCGGAGTGCGGGAGAAACGGAGGAAACGATGAGACGTGTGACCCGGTTGGGATTGATCATTGGTCTGGTGTCTGTCGCGTTCGTCGTCGCTCCGACGGCGTTCGCCCAGGGGCCGATTCAGCTTGCGTCCACGCAGGGCATGCCGTCGCCTTGCAGCAAGATGGAGACCGCTTCGCTGCCGTGGCCGTTCGGGCACGGCAAGTGCGACAGCCATGAGTGCTGGAACGACCCGAACCCTGATTGCTCATGCCAGCAAGATGAGTGGGGCATGTATTGGTGCATCAAGAAGCTGTACGTCGAGGGGTACGCCTGTCGGTGGGAGCCGTTTGGAACTGAGGACTGTGTCAACACCATCGTCAACGACGTCTGCTACTACACAAGCTACTACAACGCATCGCCGGTACCGGGTTGCGTGGGAGAACCGTTTACGACGCAAGTCACGCGGCGTGACTTCTGTTCGAGGCCCTGACTGTGAGACTCTCCATCCTGCGCTATGCCGTGCGCGTGACGTTGACGCCCGTGGCTGTGTTGGCGCTGTCTCCCCTTGCGGCGGATTGTCGTGCGGACGACATCGCTGAGCTCGCCCGAGGGATGCGCACGAGCGCCGCCGCGATTGGGTCCATCGGCGCACACCTCACAGTGACAACGAATGCGTCGCCCGGCTACATCGCAGCGCTGACGTTGAAGCCCGGCGAATCCTTGATCACACGGAGGGAGCTCGACTGGGCAACTAAGGGGTCCAAGTGGCGTTTCGACGAGTCTCGGCCCTCGCAGCAGGACGAAGTAACCACCTTCCTGTTTGACGGCGACCATGCACTCGTCTACTCGAACCATGAGAAACGGAACCTCACCCGCGGCTCATTCTTGGGGTCGGAGATGCCGACGAGCTTCACGCCGCTCAGCCAGGCGTATCGCATCGGCGGTCGCCCGGCGCCCGATGTCCTCGAAAGCGACGGCTTCCGTCTCGTGCGCCGGGAGCAACACCCGAACTATGGCGCGGTTGCCGTAGTCGAGGGAAGTGAGTTTCGGGCCCAAGCAGCCACAACGACCGTGTCCGTGGCAACCGCGCGAGGCTGCCAGATCGTGCGGCGCGAGATGCGGTCGAACCGCATGAACAAGGTCATCAGCGTTGACCGTACGGAAGCGATGCACTGCGTCGCCGGCATCTGGGTGCCTACGAGAATCGTCCGGGAGTCGCGTTATCCGGGGCGCGAGTGTACCGTCACGATGCTCGTCTCGCGTATTCACGTGAATGGTGTTCCCGATAGCCAATTCCAGCCTCGCTTCCTGCGTCGGGGCGTCCTCTTTCAACGTGGCGTACCCATGAGTATCCGGTCGGACGGGATGATGGGCCTTGATCCACGGGGTACGTACGGCTCCGGAGTCCGGCGCTGGTCTGGTGACGCGGCAAGGTCCTCGGTCACGCTCGTTATGTTCGTCGGGCTGTCGATCGCTGTCGTGAGCGCGGTTCGCATGCTTCGGCGCAAGGTCGGCCCGCACACGCCGTAGAGCGACCGCAGGAGTCTGACAGGTGCTAGGTAATGCGCATGACACGAACACAGCGTATCGTCGCCGCGTTGGGGTTGCTGTTGTTGCTGGGCCTGGTGCTGTGCCCGAAGTGGCAACTGCGACGCTACTGGCGCCCCATGGACATCGGCAGCGGCAACATTCAACTCGTCGCTCACGATACAGTGACATGGCACCGCTGGTCTTGGAACCGGCCTCCCGACGCGGCGGGCATCGCCTGGCTCCACATGGCCAATGAGGCCGGGGTGATTGCGGGCGCGACGGTGTTCCTCATAGTCCTGAGCGGCGCATGGTCGCGGCGAAGAAATCGGCCGAAGCCTGACTCCGAAGCTGCGTAGCCGTTGTTTGCCATGGTCGGCGAGCGACTGCGAGTGTGACCTGTAGGCAGAGAGTCGACGGATTTCGGCATGAAGCCTTGACACGGATACCACGTAACGTGGTACTCTGCCTTTCGCGTCATCCTTCGGGGGGCGCATGTGTTCCTTGAAAA
>DYKI01000074.1 GCA_020722705.1 Chthonomonas calidirosea
CGAAGCGACGATGGATGATAGCCGGGCGGCGTCAGCCCCCGGATAGGCGCGACGCTCCCAATCCCCCCTTGCCCCCGCCCGCCGGAGGGGCGGGGGTAACGGCCTTGCCGCCGAGCCGCATCGGGTACACCCCCGCCGGGGAGGGCGAGCCGGCCCGGTCCGACGGTATGTGCCTGCGCAGGGGGCATCCGGACCGGTCCGCCTCGCCCCTACCGTGGCACGTCGCGGTGCTTCTGGCCGCGTGCCTCGCGCTGCTGCTGGTGCTGCGTGAACATCGGCTCGGGTCGCGGACCTTGGGCCACCATGCAGGATGGGCGGCGGTCCGGCGCGAATGAGGGCGGCATGACACCACGCGACGTTGTGCGCCGCAACCTGAACGGCGCGTCGCCCGACCGGATCGGGGTGAACTTCTCCGGGGGCCGGATGAACGACATGGCCGGCGCCGGGCTGGGCCCCGTTGCCGGATGGGAACCCAGACGATGGACCGAGGGCCAGATCGAGTACTACGACGATGTGTGGGGCAACGTGTGGCATCGGCTCGTCGGCATGTCGCGCGGCGGCGAGATTCACTCTCCCGCCCTCGACGACTGGTCCAAACTGGATGGCTGCAAGATGCCCGATCTCGCCAATCCGGACCGGTTCCGGCCGGCGCGCGAGCACTTCGCCTCCATTGCCGACCGCTATCGCCTGGGCGGCTTGCCGGGGTTTCCCTTCGCCATATGCCGATATCTCCGCAAGATGGAGGTCTACTTCCAGGACCTCATCTGGGAACGCGCCAACGTAGACCGGCTCCACGGCCAGGTGACGGACCTGCTGGAGGAGATGATCGTGCAGTGGGCGGACGCCGGAGCGGACGGGATCTTCTTCTGCGAGGACTGGGGCGTTCAGAACCGGCTGCTCATCAGCCCGCGCATGTGGCGGCAGGTGTTTCGGCCCCTGTTCGAGCGGCTGTGCGGCACGGCGCGGTCGCGAGGACTGGATGTGATCATGCACTCATGCGGATACGTTTGGGACATCCTCGACGATCTGGGCGAGTGCGGGGTGAGCGCCATGCAGTTCGATCAGCCCTCGATCTACGGCCTCGAACGCTTGGCCGCCAAGCTGAAGCAGCATGGAATGGCCCTCCATGCGCCGGTGGACATCCAGCAGGTGCTCCCAACCGGTAACCGTGAACTGATTGAGGCGGAGGCCCATCGCATGGTTGAGCTGTTCGGCGGCTCGTTCATCGCCAAGGACTACCCTGACCTCCATGGGATCGGCGTGCTGCCCGAATGGGACGCGTGGGCCTATGACGTGTTCGCGGCAGAGGCGAGAGCTGAGGGCTGACATGCCCACGCTTGCGAAGGGCTCGAACCGGGTCCGATTCCGATGCGAACAAGGAGAAGGGCCGACGCCGCGCGTGCGCCTGACGGTCATCGCCCGCGACGTGCCGATCCGGTTCTGACCTGACGCCTACAGCGGACCGGACGATGGCAGGGCGTTCATCAGCGCCTGACGTTGCGCGCGTCGGCTCAGTGGATGCCGTCCGTTGGTGTCTCGTCGTTGTCGGCCGGGCCGGGCGGGGGCTGCGTGACTTCGTCGGGAGGCCTCGCGATCGGCCCCCGATATCCGCCCCAGGGCATCGAGCCCTGTTGCTGCTGTCGGGGCGGCGGAGCCGGCAGCGAGCGGTTGATGGCGCTGATGGGCAACCGGTCGGCATTGCGCCGAACATTCAGCAGGTAGAGCGTCAGGCTCACCCCGGCGATGCCGATGACCAGGATCAGGCCGATCGTGATCAGCCGCAGTTCCGTTGCAGTGAGGGGCCTCGGACCGCGGCAGCGGCGTCTTTGGGCCAGAGGGTCGCGACGGATGACGAAGCCGTCAGGCACGTCGGCGTCTTCGTCGGTTTCGTCGTCGGTTGTCGCCGCAATCCGCAGGTCGGGATCGTCGGGAACGGGCTCGTCAAGATTGATACGCATGTCGCAGGTGCCGATCTGCGCCGGCGGCCGGTGCGGGCTGCGGCGCGCAGGGTCCGCGTTCAGTATAGCGCACCGGCATGCCCGACGGAACGATCGGCGGCCCATAGGACATGTGGGGCTGCCTGCCGGGGAGGGCGAGGCTCCCGCCGAGCCGTATCGGGCAGGTCAGCGGAACTGGCAGCCCCTGGGTTTCCATACGGCCGGCGCGGGTGCGACGGTGCAGCGAATCACTGCCGGTCTGATTCGCGCCGTCCTACTCAACCACCGGGGCGGGGCCAATGCGTCTACTGGGGTGTAGACGTTGAGCACGGACTGCACCCGCCGAGGACGGTAGGGGGACCTATCTGGCTGTGCTTGCCGAGAGCTCGCCCTAAGCCAGTCCGGCGCCCGAGCCCGTGCACACCAGCTTGCCGTGCTTCACTCCGCGGACGGCTGTCAGTTGGTAGGCGACAGCGCGGACTCGATTGGCCGTTCCGCGCAGCACAATCGCCTCGAGACAGTTGGAATGGTCGAGGTGAACGTGCGTCGTGGCGATGATGACATCATGGAACTCGTGCTGCACACGCGTGAGCCGGTCAGTCAGCTCCCGAATGTGGTGGTCATAAACGAGTGTCACCGTGCCGACCACTTCGCTTGTGTCGTCGGCCCACTGCTCTTCGATCAGGGCGTTCCTGATCAGATCGCGGACAGCTTCCGACCGATTGGGGTACCGGCGCTCCTCAAGGTAAGAAAGGAAAGCCCGATGCAGGGACTCCGGTATGGATACGGTGAAACGCGTGGTGCCGGGAGCCGGTTCCTCGGGCTCCCGGCCTGTGCTCCGAGCGGAGCTCATAGCGCAAACTGGGGAATCTTCAGCAGTTCGCCGCCCTTGAGCGCCGAGCGGTGCGCTACGATGCCCCCCACCGTCATTGCGAGAGCCTGGGCCACGTCTACGAGAGGCTTGCGATCGGCAAGAATCGCCTCGATGAACTCGGCCATCAGGTAACCGTGTGAACCGCCGTGCCCCCCTGCCTCGACGCCCGGAGGGAGCGGAGGTCTCTGGATTGGCGGAACCTTGATGTCCATGCCTTCGGTCGCGAAGCGGTCATAAAACGTGCCCCTCTGCGTTCTGATGCGACCCATCTCGCCCGAGAACCCCGGGGTGTCCCAACTGACGGCCATCCGCGCCGTGCCGCCATCGGCCGTCCTGAAGAGCGCAATCTCAGTGCCGAACGGATTCCTGTAGCGATTGTTGGCAGGCTTGAGGTGCTCGATGATGCTCGGGATGCCCATGCATGACACCTCGGTGAAGCTCATGCCGGTCACGCCGACGTAGTACGCGTTCGAGTGGGTCGGATACCACTGAGGCGGCAGCCCGATGCGCCAGCCTTTGTACGAATCGATCGGCTCACGCATGAAGTGATAGTACTCGCCCTCGGCATAGACGACCTTGCCGAGCAGCCCCAGGCGGTACATCTCGCGCATCATGTAGAGGTCCTCGTGGAAGTAGGACGTCTCGAACATCATGTATTTGCGGCCCGTCTGCTTGACGGTCTTGAAGAGGGCTTCGGCCTCTTCGAGAGACCCGAACGCTGCCGGAACCGCCGAGGCTACATGTTTGCCGGCGCGCATCGCCGCGATGGCCAGCCGGGCATGACTGACCGCATCGGTGGCAACAAAGATGGCCTCAAGACTGTCGTCCTTGATCATCTCTTCGCACGAGGGATAGGTCTTGTCGCATCGGCATACCTTCGCCAGTTCGGCGCACCGGTCCGGAATGATGTCCGTCACAGCCGCCACAGTGACGTTGGGATGGTCCTGAAACCCGAAGGCTGCACCGAACTTGCATACACCGTAACCTGCGATACCGACGCGAACCTTGCGGTCCGAAATCGGCTTCCACCGCTTCGATGCTTCCGTATCGGTCTTGGCCTTCTCGAAACCCTGAATCTGCACGTCCTGCCCCATGGCTGTCTCCCGCAGGCCAAGCGCCGCGGCACCGGCCGCCACGCCCACGCCCGCCAGTAATGATCGTCGCGTAATCGCGCTCTCCATATTGCTCAGTCCTCCGTTGACGACCTCTTGCCCATCATTCGTCAGATCAGCCACACGTACGCAATGGACCACGTTTGACAGTAGTTCTGCCTCTGTGCGTCGGACTCCTTCCCGACGGCACGGCGGATGTCAGGCCGTATATCAGGAGCCAATGTCAGCGCTTCCATGTCACCAGCACATGGATCAGCCGATCGCCCGGTCGCCCCGGATCCGACGGCACGGATACCTGACATACGCCGTTGCGGATCACGGTGTGCTGTGGCGGCGCTCCCTCAACCTGAAGGGCAGCCGCTCCATTGGCCGTGACCGGGAGCTCGCATGCGACGGTTCGACCGCCCGGGCCATAGAACCACACATCCGCTGCGTTGCCGGACGGACGCATCGCCGCAACGAACGCACAGGCGCTGCCATCAAACCGCCGGGTGCCGACCGCGTTCAGGCGTGCGGCTCGGACGCCCGGCCCGGCGGCCATGAACCCGTACGGCGCCAGCAGGTGTCCCCTGACCGATCGTGGCGATGGACCGAGGTTCGCTGCGACGGTCACGGAACCGTACTGCGCCTCGACGATACCGTCGTCGCGACCCGACGTCTCGGCATCGGGCCTGACATGCCGAAACGAGCGCACACCGGCGCCGAAGTACTTGGCGCAGACCGCCTTTTGAAGCCGGTCCAGCCACTGGAGCCACTCCATGGCAGGTGTGCCGGGCCTGAGGGCATCGGCATGGGCTCGATAGCTCATCCCGAAACCGAGCGCAAGGGTCCATGCAAGCGCCTCGTCGTTTGTTACGAACTGCCCGAGGTCATGGTGCTGCATGCCCGCCTTGTCGTGTGCGATGCGCTGGGCGAGTGGGTAAACCTTCCAGAGATGCGGCGGTATGGTGTCGCGCATGAGGCGGCGCCACTCGGGCGCGTGCTCGGTTGGAACCAGCGCCCACGTCATGCCGCACAACTGCGACTCGTATTGCGCCACACGGTCCCATCCGCTCTCCGTCGAAAGCGGAACATCGCGCGAGTCCTCGGCGATCATCGAGAGGAGCCCCTCGATGTAGGCGTGCCCTGACGGAGAAGCGGCATTGGTATCGTAGCGCCACGTCCGCGCGCCGCACTGATCCTGGAACAGGATGTCCACCGGAACGTCGCGCGTGAACTGCCGGACGGTCTCACGGTTGGCGCGCCGCACGTCCGGATGCCAGAAGGTGATCGTCCACCCGTCGTTCGGCCCGTACCTCTCGTAGACCGGCTTTCCGTCGAGACCCCGCAGAAGCGCCCCCTCGCCGGCTTGCCGAAACGTTGGCCCGCGCGGATTGTCGCACCACCAGGTCGGGTTCGTGTATGGCATCCAGAGCAGGCCAAGTTCACGGCACCGGGCGCCGATCCGCTTCAGGTCATCCAGCGTTCCGAACGCCTCGCGCGGCGGCAGATGGTCGGGATACTCCTTGTCGAAGCCGCCCCGCAGGTAGTCGGCCGAATGGATCAGGATCGGCCGAGGCAGCGTCTCGATGGCGGACAGAACGGAGGCGGCGCTCCCGCCGCAATAGAGCAGCACCGACCGCCTGAGCCGATCGAGCAGGGCAGGTTTCATCTTGTCTGCCGGCTTGCGGACGATTCCATTGGCGGCGCAATACTCCTCGATGGACCTCTCGGCTGTCCGCCCGATGGCGATTCGGGTGATGGGCGTCTGCCATTGGCCGCCTGCGGCGACGAGGGGCGCATAAGAACGGTCAAGGTACGCTCCGGCTTCGTCGGAGCCGCACCCGATCTCGCCGGGTACGAACATGCGGGAGGGGTCTGACGCGGCCGACCATGGTGTCGGATTGAGCGGTTGGACTCGGTAGACGGACGCCGACCCCGTGTCGCTGTCGAGGTGCATGAAATCGGCGAACATGGCCGGGTAACGACCGCCATAGCGGTAGTGGCGGACCGGTTCGAGGGCGTAGAACAACGGGTAGCCGCCGGTTTCCAGCCAGTTGCCGCCGTTCCGGACATAGGCAGCGATGGCGTCGGCCGTCGCATTCATCGTGGCGTCCGGCAGCGTTGGGCACCACTCGCCATAGGGGTTCAGAATCGCGGCGAATGGGCCGGACCGGAGCGCATCGGCCATCTCGGCCCGAGACCGGATCGGAGTGACCTCGCCGACCCCCGCGAGCGACCGAAGCCATTCGCCGTTGCCGACCGCACTCCAACCGCCATGCTCGGGCCCACGGTCGAGACTCAGGACACCTATTCGCCTATGTTGTCCGTCTGCCTGACCTGCGAGGCGCCGGATGACCTGCGTCAGGGCCTCCTTCACGAGCGGCGCCTCCGTTGGCCCCGTGCCGCCTCCGATGCGCCATACCTTGCCCCGGCCCAGGCCAAGCGCAGAGAGCCACGCGCCGTTCGGCGAACCGACGAGCGTGATGAGCGCAGACGACTGCCCGGGAGGCCTGTTGACTACGGCCCTGGAGCCATCAATCCGGTTCGCCGCGTCGCCCAGCCATTGCCGCCCCGCATCGGTGACATTCAGGGGAACCGGCGGGTCGAGATCGGCGCGCTGATCCAGAGGGACCCCATAGATGCGCAGATAGGCGGATGGTCCGACGACGCGAGGTTCCCAGCTCGACGGGCTCTCGGCGCTCTGCGGCATGAAGAAACCCCGCTCGAACGCAACGCCGACCGAAAGGTTACCGTCGGAGGGAGAGACGAAGCGGCGCACACGCCGCGCGTCGAATGTGAGTCGCGCCGGGATCTCGAATCCCACGAGATCGGCCCGGATCGGCCTTACGGTTGCGCTCAGGTCCAGGGAGGCGTTTCGTATGGCTGCCTGAACGTCCACACTCACGTCAGGCCCCTTGAACCTGAAGCGGGCGGAGCTCGCGCTCATCCGAATGGCTTGAACCGAATGCGCGCCGTCGGAGGCGCCGCAGTCGCGCGCCCTGATCACCGTACCGTCACGCAGCCTGGCCTGCCACAGGCCCGACGCTCCGCCGCGCAGCAGCGGGATCGCCGAGCGCGCGTCCGACACGCCAAGAAGAGCTCCGGTGCGGCCGTCGAACCGAGCGGAGCACCCACGGGCCGTAAGGGCCAGGTCCCGTTCGGGACCATCCCACCTGCTCGCTGCAATCGCTGTGGCTATCATTGCCATGGCAACCATGGTACGCATCCTGTCTCCTCCCGCCGATTTGCCGGCCGGCAGAGGGGGGCTCAGGCGTCAGTGGCCCGATCCTGCCCCGTCTCTGCTACACTGTGGGATACACCGCAGTTCGAGGTCGTATGTATATCCGTTAGCCGCGCCTGCCGTCCACCCGATCTGGCTCTCCTGCCCTCCGTTGCCCGTCGGTTCGACAGAACACCAGTGCGGTCTAATATCCGAGCTGAGCGCCGCTTGAGCGGCCCTGAAGAGAGGAACTCAACTTGAGCCTTGCCGCGGGCACCATGCCCGAACTCATACAGGCCGGCATGGGCGCCCACATCTCGTGCGCTCGCCTGGCCAATGCCACATCGCGTCTCGGCGCGCTAGGCGTCGTCTCGTCTGTCGGATTGCGTCACATCGTGCCTCAGCAGGTCCGATCGGGCGATGCCCATACCATCGAAATCGCCAAGACCTTCCCGATAGCTCGCTACGTCGAGGAGCTGCTGTCGTTTGCTCCCGGCGGAAAACGGCACACCCGTGCCATTCCTATAGACGTACCCGATGCCGTCAAAGGAGCGCTCGCAAAGCGACTCAGCGTCATCAGCGCCTACGTCGAAGTCATGCGTGCAAAGCGCGGCCACAAGGGCATGGTGGGCATCAATGTCATGTGGAAATGCGCCCTGACCGTGCTGCCAAGCATCTACGGAGCACTTCTGGCCGGTGTTGACGCATTCCTATGCGGCGCGGGCGTGCCCATGGAACTGCCCGAGATCATCAAGCGCATGCGCGAGGGCGACAATCTCGACTACGAACCGTTGACGGGCACCTCAACGCATGTGCACATGAGCATCGCGGAGGACGAGTCGGCTGCCTTGCTCGGCAGCAAACCGATGCCGAAGCTGCTCCCGATCTTATCCAACTTCGCGTTCTGCAAACGGCTCCTCGATACATGGAACAAGCGCGTGCATGGCGCACGTCCCGATGCGTTCGTCCTCGAGAATCATGCAGCCGGCGGCCACAACGCGCAGCCGCGCAACAAGACCGCCTTCGGCGAGGCCGACGACATCAACTCGTATTTCGACAAGGTGCTGGCGCTCGATGTGCCCGTCTATGTGGCCGGCGCTTTCGAACACGGCGGCTCGCGGAAGGACCTGCTGTACTGGCAGGGACGGGGAGCCGTCGGCATCCAGGTCGGGTCCCGATTCGCGCTTTCGCAGGAGTCGGGCCTCCGAGACGATCTCAAGAAGCGGACGATCAAGGCCAGTCGGGAAGGCACCCTGCAGGTGCTGACGGATGCGCGCCTGTCGCCGACCGGATTCCCGTTCAAGTACGTGCCCATGGAAGGAACGCTGGGTGATCAATCGGTACGCGACCAGCAGAAGCGAGGATGCGATCTGGGGTATCTCCTGACATCCCGCAAGCTCACTCAGGCCGACGGTACCGAGCGCGAGGTCTACGTATGCCCGGCGATGCCGGAAGATCAATACGTGTCGCTCGGGGGCGACCTTGCCGAAACGGAAGGGCGGCTGTGCCTCTGCAACGCCCTGCTGGCGACGGCAGGATACAACAAGCCCGACCGTCCGGCGCTCGTCACACTGGGCGAGAGCGGCGCCATGACCAAGGAGTCCCTTACGGCGCGTCAGGTCGTCGAAGACATACTGACGCCCGAGCGCGTTGCCGAGAACGAGGATCGCCTCCGAGCCTGACCGGGGCAGCCATGCGGCGGAGCCGTTTCCGCTCCCAAGCCGTGGTCAGGCAGTGTCATCCGAAGGCACCGATGGCCCGATCAGGGCCTTCGGTGCCTTTTTCGTGCGCTCAACGAAAGGTCCAGTGCGCTCCGGAAGTCGCCGTGAGCTTTCTCGGCGGCGCGGCGGATGGCTCGCTCTGCCGCGGCATCAGGAATCCGCTCGAGCGCAAGCCTTACATCTTCGCGCACGTCGGCGTCCTCAAGAAGCGCGGCAATGGCCCCCACGCTCTCGGCACGGCCGACGAACCCCAGAAGATGGAGCGCCTCCCTGCGGACGGATCGAGGAAAGCTCGCTCCAATCAGCTTGGTGAGCTCGCGCGCGGCGGTCCGCCGCTCATTGCCGGAGCGCGGACGGGCGCAATGGTGCGCGACGCGCCGCAGGGCCTCAAGGGCAGCCTTCGCCGCCGCCGGATCCGCTCCGCCGAGGGTCATGCCGAGCGGAACGATGAGGGGAGCTCCGATCAGCACCGACTGCTCGACGGCCCGCAGGCGTATGGCGGCGTCGCCGCTCTTGATGTCGGCCATCAGGGTCGCCGCCGTCGGCTGTTTGGCCAGGAGATGCTGCAGACGCTCAGGCATGGCGTAATCCTCTCTCATACGTCGAGCGTCCATGGAGCTCGATAGGGCTCGCCGATCAGTCGGTCGGCCTCTTCATCCCCGATGAATCGCTCGCGAGCGAAATCGAAGGTGACCTTTCGGCCCAGCCTCCAGGCTATGTTGCCAAGGATGCACAGCGTGACGACGTGGTGCCCGATCTCGACGTCCATGACCGGCCGCTTGCCGGTCCGGATGCAGTCGAGCCAGTTCTCACGATGCCCCGGACTGCGGTATATCTCCACTCCGCCGGACGGCACCTTGAACTCCCTGGCCTTGGCTTCCGTCTCGCATCCGCCGTCACCGCCAAGCACCACCAGGTCGTCCCGGTCGCCGGTATAAGTCGCGCCCCATTCTCCGGGCATTCGCGGGTTCGGCGTTCCCGGCTGGTTCCATGTGAGCGTCCAATCCGGGTTCCGGAACTGCCACGTCACCTGCATGGTTGCCGGCACGTCGTAGAAGCCCGTCAGATGGGGGCGTCCCGTTGCCTCGCACGTGACTGTTCCGCGATAGCCGTCGTTGTTGGTGAGCCACGAGACGATGCTCAGCGCATGGTTGCCCCGATCGCGGATGAAACCTCCGCCGGAGTCCATCAGCCATCGGAAGTTGAAGTGGCATCGCTGCGGGTGGTAGGGCATCTCGCGCAAAGGCCCCAACCACATGTCCCAGTCGAGGCCGGATGGAACGGGCTGCGCCTCGCCCCAGGAGTCCGTCGAGAAGTTGACCGGATGCCATACATCCACCCGCCTGATGGTCCCGATACCGCCGTTGCGCACGAACTGGCATGCCGCATGGGCGTTCGGATTGGAGCGGCCCTGCGCGTGGATCTGAACCACGCGGTTGTACTTGCGTGCGGCCCTGACCATGGCCCGCCCCTCGGCTATGGTCTTCGCCGTGGGCTTCTCGCTCATCACGTGCTTGCCGGCCTGACAGGCCATGACGGTCATGAGCGCGTGCCAGTGGTCCGGCGTGGCAATGATGACGGCGTCAATGTCCTTGCGCTCCAACAGCCGACGAAAATCCTTGGTGATGAACGGTTCGCCCTGCGTGATCCGGCGGCGCGCGTTGGCCAGATGTCCATCGTCAACGTCGCAGATGGCGACGGTGTCGGGCGCGACGTGATGCTGCCCCATGCCGCCGGTCCCGATCACGCCGATTCGAATGCGGTCGTTGGCTCCCTGCCTTCCATGCCGACCGAGAACACCGGCCGGAACGATCGCGGGAATGGTAACCGCGGCAGCGGCCTTGCCTACCAGTTCACGCCGCGACAGCTTGGGTTGCGCTTCCATGTTCCCCCTGCTCCGAGTGCGAGTGCGAGTGCGCCAGAAGAGCCGGCATCCGCCATGGGACCGGCTCAGCGTACGATTCCAGCTTACCACGGCAGGGACGCGCGCACCCTCTGGCGAATCTACGCGCAATGCGCCGCTTTCATCACCGGCGGCTCGAAGGGAATGCGATGGAGCGTCTTCGTATTGGCGTGATTGGCCTCGGGATCGGCCGGCGGCACCTGCAGACCCTGGCCCGTATGGACGACGTGGAAATCGCCGGCATTGCCGATACCGACCCGGTTCGTTTGGCGAGTTGCTCCGGCGAGTTCGGCGTTCGCCCATACGCGACAGCGGAGGCGCTCCTCAGCGCCGAGCGTCTCGACGCCGTCAGCATATGCACTCCGCCTGCCTCGCATCGCAGTCTGACGGAAGATGCCGCGCGACGGGGGATCCATGTGCTGTGCGAGAAGCCCATGGCCCCGACGGTCAGCGACTGTGACGCCATGGCGGCTGCCTGCCGCTCGGCCGGCGTTCGGCTGATGGTTGCTCAGAAGAAGCGGTTCCACCCGCTGGTGGCGCGGCTCAAGGAGCTCTCCCATGGCGAGTTGGGCCCGATCCGATGGGCGCTCGTCAAGTACGCGCTGGGCCGCGTCCCAATGGACTGGTTCTGGGACGAGCGCGATGGCGGCGGGCCGATTCAGGAGAACTCCGTTCATGCCGTGGACACGCTGCGCTATCTGATAGGCGAAGTGCGCACGGTGATGGCCGTCGGTGGAACGCTGTTCAATGCCGACCGCGCGCCTCAGCCCGATGTCGCGGCCGTCAGTCTCCAGTTCGCCAACGGCTCGATCGCCGCCCTCGGCCTCGGCCAGGCCAGCGAGTGGGCCTTCGCCGATGAGCGCTTCTTCTTTGCGTGCGACGGCGGCGAGGCTCGTTTCTGGGGTCGGTTCGATGCCTCGACGGAATGGCGGATGGCCCTGCGCAGCGCCCCGGACAAGATCGTGAACGAGAGCATCGAGGCCGACGACTGCTTCGACAGCGAGATCGGCCACTTCCTTGCCTGTGTTCGGTCGGGCGACGAGCCTCTTGTGACCGGTGAGGACGCCCGCGGCTCTGTTGCCGTCACCGTCGCCATCAAGGAGAGCATCCGTACCGGTCAGGCCATTCAGCTCGCCTGAGCTCGCCGCGCTTCAGCCTGCCGTTCCCGTGTGTCTCCTCTCCCGCGCCGCCGAACCCCCCGCCACCACCTGTCCATTGTGCATGGGAGAGGCCGGGTGAGGGCAGAATCCAACGCACAGCGGAATGGCAAGGCGACGGCCCCTCACCGTTCGACGCTGATCCCGAACACGACGACCTCCGGCGTCTCGGACAACTGGATGCTCAACAGGGGAGTGCGCTCCCGAACGGCGATGGCGTAGCGAAAAACCTGCGCAGGCGGTCCCTGGGTCGTCGGATCAGGGGGCCTTGTGAATGGCAGGGCGTGCGCGACCTCCTCCCCGTTGGCCGGAGTCTTATTCCACATCCCCACAGGGAATGACGTGTACTGTTCGGACCCATTGGAGAACCTCAGCGTCACTCCCATGGTTGCGTCTTTGCGGGTGGCGGCAGCCAGGACGTGAACGGTGCGGGCTTGCGTCGCCTGTCGAGGAGCCGCCACCGTCAGGGTCTGTCCCTGACACCTGACCCCATTCGGCTTGGCGCGAGGGAGCCAGCGGAAGCTGATCCGCCGGTTGATGTCCGGACCGGTGCGCGTTACCGGCTGCCACAGGGTCGTGCAGACGGGCATGCCTGATGCGAACGGCGGCGTCAGTTCGGCCGGCAGCGCGGTACCGGAGCCGTCGAGGCCCTTCTGCGGCGGATCGCCCAGCGCTGCCGTAACAGTGGCGTTGGCTGCCCCGCTCAGGTCCACGAACTGCAGACGCCCGCGGACGACACGTACCAACTGAACGCGCGTCTCATAGGCTCGGGCCGAAAGCGCCGTCGAGCACCACGCATCGCCGACGCGGACGTCCCAGACGAGCCAGTAGACGCCGTCATGGGGAGGAGCGGTAATCCAGGCGCCCACATCGGCGATCTGGCTGCCCGGCGCCATGTCCACGTTGATGGGGAATACTTCATCCTGCCAGACAGCCTCGACACCGTCAAGGTAATACCAGTGGTAGCCGACCGCAACTTTGCCCTTCAACCAGGTCTGCGGCCCGCGGTTGCGAACGCCTATGACGACTGAGACGCGTCTGTCGCCGGGCAGCTCGGCGGGCGTGAAGTCGTTGAAGAACTGGGGGCCGAAGTCGGCCTCGACGATCTGGACCTCCTGACAGCCCAGCACCACAGCGGCCGGTGACCCCGATGTCAGGACGATCTCCGAACGGATCAAGTACCGCGCATCGCTGTTCTCGGAGAGGCGAAACGGAGTTCCATCGGGTCTCACGAACGCGATCGGCACCTGCACGGCAGCCTCCTCACCGGCAGGAACCTGTGTTGCGATCGGCGCTGAAGCATCGGCCATGTCGAGGTACCGGGGCTCGGGGTCCGTCGGCGCCTGCTCGAATAGGCGAACCCTGACGATGGCCTCACCGGGCGACCATGCCGTCGAGCCGTCATTCCTCACGGTGATGCCTATCGTGTGCAGCGACGCGCCTTCGGCCACCCTCAAAGGCTGTTCGGTCACGAGCGAAGCCGCCCAAGAGGGCGAGGCTCCTGCCGAGCCGGAGGCTGCGGATGAAAGAACCGCAAACTCGGCAAGATCGGCACTCGCTCCCTGCCCGGAGACCACCGGCGCCCCATTCTTGTCGAGCCGGACCAGCGACACACGCAATACCTGCATGCCATCCTTCTCGGGCGCAGGCACGCGCACACTTACGCTGCAGATTCCGCCCATGTCCACGGCCTTCGGCATCGCTCCGACAACGCTCCCGCGCCCGTTCACCCAGCCAATCCGAACGCCGTGGACTCCCGGAAGCCACGCCTCGGTACCGGTGTTGCGAAGATCGAGCCGCACGGTTCGCGGTCCCGTCCAAGGAGCATCGGAGACCACCGTTGAGCTGACCACATAGCCGCTGAGGTTCCGTGAGCGCCGCCATAACCTGCCGAAGGCTTGCGTTATGTCCACGTACTCGAGCCCGTACTCGATGGTCGGCCCGATCTCCGACGCGGCGGCGTAGTCGTTCCAGCTCTCGATGACCACCCAGTCTGCGTTGTCGGTGACGGCAGAACGCCATGCCGATCGGTAGGTGTCGCTGGAGCGGCGCAGGAGCGGGTGCTCGCCTGCCTTCCTCCCCGGCGCACCTGCGAACACGGACGCCACGTGAATGGGGCGCGTTCCGTCAAACGAGTAGGCCGATTCGCCCGACGAAGTGACCAGGCCGTCCCATCCCTCTCCGCTCCCTACGGCGAGCATGATCGCATCGCGACCAAACTCATTCAGGAATCGCGCTCGGATCTCGTCGCGCGCTCGGGCGGCGGCCTCCAGTTTCGACGGGCTCAGGCCCGATATGATGATCGGCGTACCGAGCCCTCCACCGTTGGCCTCGGAGAGAGGAACGGATGCGGCAAAGCGGGCAAGCAGGCACTGATGGAACTCCCGGATCGCCGCATACAGCGCCGACGCCAGCCCCTCATCCGAGCTCTCGATCGCCCCCGCGTCGAGCCAAAGACACACGGTCGGACGGTCCGCATCGGACCCTTCGAGGGCAGCCAGCGCCGATCCCAGCGCGGTGACGGCCAGCCTGCCCTGTCGCCCCGGCCTGTAGGTGACGGCGGCAACGTCAACGCCGGCCTCCCGCATCCGTGTCATCTGGATTCGATGCCAGTCAATGCGGTCGTAGGACATCCACGGCCCGGTCCCGTCCATCGGATGCGTCACCAGCAGCGACCGGCCCGTCGCATCGGCGACCGGCGCAAGGGGCAGGGGCTTGCGGGCATCGGCTTGCCGGTCCACAAGGTACCGTGCGAATACGAGCCTTGGCCACGCCTGGGCGGCGAGCGGCTTGAGCGGCTCGGCCGGAGCCTCGCCCTCCCTGGGGAGGAGCCATCGGCCCTTGTGGGGCGGGGGCGGAGCCTGCTTCGGCTGCAGCGGAGTGCGCGACCGCGCAACGCTCGCTGCGGCCGGCAAAGGCCCCATGGCCTCCATCCCCGATCCGAATGCAAACGCAGTGACCCGCGTCCACTCGCCCTCGGCCGGGGCGCCGTCAATCACCGGCTTTACGTTGTAGACCCTCGCGCACACGATCGCGCCGGGAGCGGCGGCGACCGATGGCGTCGGGGCATCAACGAAGACGACCTCCGACCATTTCGCCATGTCTCGCGCATGATCGAGGGACGTGATCGCGGGCGACAGCGCCACGATCGGCGCTTCGCCCTGCACGGTGTTCGTCACAGCGACGCTGAGCCGACGTCGCTCGCCCTGCTGCGGAGGGCCGCCCACCTCGATCCACGGGATCGCCACTTCGACGGTGAACCCGTTGGCAAAGTCAGGATCGGCGTTGAGCTTGCCCTTGAGCCTGAGGCGGTACTTGAACACCATCCGCGTGCCGTCGGACGCTGTCAGAAAGTCCCCGATCCCGCCAAGGGGCTTGCGATCGGCGCCCCGATAGAGCTGTGCACCCTGAGCTACGCTGACCGCCATCTCCACGCGCCGATTCGGTTCATTCGGGACGCCGATCCCGATGAGAAAGGCGTCGTCGCTCAACGGATCGCCGAACGGGGCAGCGACTGAACCGCGCAACACCGGCTTTTCGACATCGGCCGCGACATAGAAGTAGTCCGTGTCGAAGGCGGTGTGGCATCGAACCCGCACGTCGGCTTCGACGCGCGCGCAGACGAGAGCGGCAAACAGGGCCGGGATCGAGAGCATGCAGCGTCTCGTGAGGCCCGAGGCTCGAGTATGGAGCAGCATGACGAACTCCTATCGGCGGATGCTGAAGGCAGAAGAGGCCGCCGGTCAGGGGATTATGGCATACCGCGCCAAACGCGCTCCGAACCGCCGCACCACGCTGGAGGTTCGTCAACGGCCGGACGTTGTTGCCGCGGCCCCGGTCTGCCATAATCGTATGAGCTCCCGCCGCGGCACGCTCGCCTGCGGCGGTCCCAATGCCCCGATCGGAGGTCCGCATGCCCACGACGCTCGTCAGTCCATACCTCTCCTCAGGTTTCGAGTGGCTTCGCGGAAACCTCCACACCCACACCACCAACAGCGACGGATCGCGGAGTCCGGACGAGACGGTGCGTGCCTATGTCGAGGCTGGCTACGACTTCCTGTGCATCTCCGATCACGACACGCTGACATGGCCCGTGACCGCGCCTGCCCCGTTTGTGCTCATTCCGGGCGTCGAGGTGGGGCTCGGTCCGCACATACTGGCGGTCAACGTCGAGAAATGCCCGGAACCCTGCGAGGATCGGCAGGCGGTCATTGACGGCATCGTTCAGGCGGGCGGGATAGCGATCCTCAACCATCCGAACTGGGGCTTCGATTTCAACCACTTTCCGCAGGAGCTCATGGAGCGCCTCAAGGGCTACGCCGGCATCGAAATCTACAACGGCGTTGTGGACGTGCTGGAGGGCAGTGCGCTGGCCACCGACCGCTGGGATCGGCTGCTGTCCCGCGGCCTCAACGTCTGGGGCTTCGCGCACGATGACCTGCACCACGAACGGCTCCTGGGGCGCGGCTGGATCGTCGCACAGGCGAAGGAGCGCACCCGTGAGGGGATCATGGATGCCCTGCGCCATGGCAGGTTCTATGCATCCACGGGAGTTGACATACGCCGAATCACGGTAGGCCCCGATTCGATCTCCGTTCAGGCGCCGAAAGCGCAGCGCATCCGGTTCATCGGCGTGCATGGGCGGCTGCTGCACGAGGCCGACGACTGTGAGGCCGGATACCGCACCGGCGGGCGCGAGGGCGGCTATGTGCGCGTCGAGTGTCTGGGCCGAGGAGGCCGTTGCGCCTGGAGTCAGCCCATCAGAGTTATCACACGGACCGATGGCGATGAAACGGCAGCCTGAAAGAAATCAGGGGACCGTTCGGCCAGGGAGCTCGCGGCCGACCGTTGGGAGCCTTGCCGTCCCCGAACGCGCACGGCAGACTCTGGACGCCCTGATGCAGGCATATCCGGGTGCCGAGTGTGCCCTCGTCCATCGGAACCCGTGGGAGCTGCTCTGCGCGACCATACTCAGCGCCCAGTGCACCGACAAGCGCGTGAACATGGTCACACCCGAGCTGTTTGCCCGCTGCCCCGATGCGGCAGCGATGGCCAATGCTGAACCCGAGGCCGTCGAGGACATCATTCGCAGCACCGGCTTCTACAGGGAGAAGACCCGCAGCCTTATCGCCATGAGCCAGGACATCGTCAACAGGTTCGGCGGTCGCGTGCCGGAGACGATGGAGGAGCTCGTCACGCTCCGAGGCGTTGCGCGCAAGACCGCCAATGTCGTTCTGGGAACCGGTTTCGGCAAGAACGAAGGCGTCGTGGTGGACACCCACATCGGCCGATTGGCGCGCCGGCTGGGCTGGACCGCCGAAACGGACCCGGTTAAGGTCGAGCGGGACCTGATGGCGCTCTTCCCTCGCGAGCTATGGACCGTGCTCGGCCACACGCTGATCCTGCATGGCCGCACCATATGTGAGGCTCGCAAGCCACGGTGCGGCGAATGCCCTGTGGCAGCCGCCTGTCCGTCTGCCGTCAACGGATCGGAATCCGGCTGGAAGCATGGCCGAAAAGTCGGCTAGCTCGCCTGTGTCAGGGATGTAGTTTCGGGGCAAGATAGTCTGCCTGACTGTTGACTCCCTGTCAGGATGGTGGGCGATGATCGGCAGCAGCGGGGTTCAGCCGAGCCTGTTCGATGTGGGCGAGAACGTGGAGTTGGGAGGGGCATCGTCCCCGATGACC
>DYKI01000250.1 GCA_020722705.1 Chthonomonas calidirosea
GGTCACCGTCCTCGGTGACCGGTCTTTCGGACGGCGGGGACGCCGTCCCTCCCGCGCGCAATCGGCAGATGGCCTTGTGGGTGGCGTGCGCGTCCGTGTTCGCCCTGCTGGCCGGAATGGACCCGACAAGTGGTCAGGCCGCGCGCCCGAAGCCGGACCCGACGCCGGCCATCGCGCGCATAGCGGGCATTCGCGTCGGCGTGGACACGTTCAAGACGCTCAAAGCACGGCTGGGACCCGGCGCCGCCATGAACGGGTGTCGAGGCTATGTCTGGACGTGGCGGGCGGCGCAGTGCGTGATCAGAGCGACGTTCAGCCCCACACCCGAGGTGCCGAATGCGCCGGTTCTGGACTCCGAGACCGTCCGGGTAGTATCGCTGGAATCCATGCCGAGGGAAGGCATCGGCAATCCGGCTTGCCCAAACGTTCATGGCTACGTGCGGCAGTTTGGCTGGCTTGGAGCGGTCATCCCGGGGACGACACGTGCGAAGCTGGCGTCTGCCGTCCGCGACCTGCCCAGGTGCGAGCAGCATGGCGACGAGATGATCTGGAGGGCCACGGTTCCGGGCGCCGCGGAGCTGCGCTGGGCGGCCGTGGTCCGGCTCAAGGACGGCAAGGTTGCGTCCATCAGGGTAGCGACGCCGTGAGCCCGGCTGAGGGCGGAACCGACGTCCGGCCCGCAGGAGCAGGCGTAACCTGGCGGTCGGTCTTGCTGGGCATCGGTCTCACCGCCCTCGCCAACCTGTGGCTTCATTGGGCGGAGCTCGTGCTCGGCGGACGGGGGCACACCGCCCTGGCGGGCACCAGCATCCCCATCGGCGCATTCAACATCCTCTTCCTGCTGGTGATCGTGAACATCGCCCTGACCCGCTTCCTGCGCCCGTTGGCGTTCAGCCGGGTCGAGCTGCTCGTCATCTACGTGATGCTCACCGTCTCGACCGTGATCTCATCGTCCGGCGGCATGCACTTCATCGTGCCGACGATCACCGCCGCGTTCTATTACGCCAACGACAGCAACACCTGGGCGACGCTCTTTCACCCCTACATCAAGGACTGGATCGCCCAGAAGGATAAGGGCGCGCTCTACGGGTTCTATGTGGGCAATGCCTCGGTGCCATGGGCCGCATGGCGCAGCCAGATGATCGTCTGGACGGTGTTCATGGTGCTGGTCGCGCTGGCGACGCTGTGCATCATCGCGATCCTGCGGCGGCAATGGATGGACCGCGAACGGCTGACATTCCCGACCGTCGCCGTGCCCGTGGAGATGATCCGGGAGCAGGCCGGCTTCTTCACCAACCGGCTTCTGTGGCTCGGGCTCGCCATTCCGTTGTGCATAGACGTAATGAACACGTTCCACTTGAACGCGCCCGCAGTGCCCTATATCCCAACGCGGACGGCCGACCAGCCGGACCTGGGCCAGATCATGAGCTCACCTCCCTGGAATGCCATTGGCTACACGCCCATCTCGTTCTATCCGTTCGTGATCGGCATCGCCTACCTTCTGTCGGTGGACATGACCTTCAGTTGCTGGTTCTTCTGGCTGGTCACGAAGGCCGAGGCCGTCTTCGGCGCGGCCAGCGGCATATCGGCGGGAGCCACCGGCGGCGGGCAGAGCGCATGGCCGTTCATCGGGCATCAGGGAGCCGGGGCGTTTCTCGCGCTGACCATCTTCGGCCTGTGGCTGTCGCGCCACTATCTGATCGAGGTCTGGCGCATTGCGTGGGCGCGCCGACGCCCGGGTGTGCGGCCCGACGACGCCGACGAGCCCATGTCGTACCGGACTGCGTTTATCGGTCTCATGCTGTGCCTCGTCGCGCTGGTAGGATGGTGCGTCGCGGCGGGCATGCGTCCCGCCGTGGCCGTCGCGGCCCTGGGCCTGTCGTTCCTCTACATGATCGCCGCCGCACGTATCCGGGCCGAGACCGGCAACGCGTGGCTCTTCGGACCCGATGTGGACGCCTACCGGCTCATGACGACCACCTTCGGCACCACGGTCTACACACCCGCCGATCTGACCGTGCTGGCCTACCTCCGGAGCGCCATTGCGAGCTTCGACCTGCGATGCCTTTCCATGCCGAACCAGTCGGACGCCTACAAGATGGCGGACGCGCTGGGCGCATCGAAGCGGAAGCTGACATGGGCGCTGGTTGTGGCCATTGTTCTCGGCGTAGCCATTTCGTTCGCCATAGCCCTCATGATCTGGTATCAGTACGGCGCCGGAGCCAAGACCGACAGTTGGCGGACGTACATGGGCCGACAACCGTTCGACCAGTTGCGCGATGCCCTCATGACGCCCGTCAAGACCGACGTGCCGGGCACCATGGCTGCAGGGGCAGGATTCGCCATCACCACGGCGCTGCTGCTCCTCAGGGCGCAGTTCACATGGTGGGTGTTCCACCCGGTCGGCTATGCCATCGCCAACACGCCGACCATGAACCAGATATGGCTGCCGTTCTTCGTCGCCTGGATCGCCAAGATCGTCGTCCTCAGATATGGCGGCATCCGACTCTATCGCCAGTCGCTGCCCTTCTTCTTCGGCATCATCGTGGGCGACTTTCT
>DYKI01000075.1 GCA_020722705.1 Chthonomonas calidirosea
CCGGACGGCGAGGGCGCCGTCCCCGCCGTCCACTGGCGTCCCCGCCGTCCCACGGGGCACTCCGCACTCAACCACCGGCTGATCTCTGCCGCCGACGTCCGCTGTTCCACCATGCATAAAGCCAGGAGGTTGCGACGGCGAGAACATATACCGGCCAGTGGCGCGCTGATGAGTAGTGTTTCCGGTAGTACGTCAGCAGACCACGTCGCGATTCCCACGCCATCTCCGGAGCCACCAGGCGCGTGCCGGCTCCGCCGTAATGCGTGATGCTCACACTCGGCACGAACATGATCCGAAAGCCGGCCTGCTTTGCTCGGCAGCACCAGTCAACCTCGTTGAAGAAGATCGGGAACCGCTCGTCGAGCATGCCCACACGCTCCAGCGCCTCGCGACGGATCATCAGGAATGTGCCCATCGGCTGGTCAACCTCGCACTCCTCGTCATACGTGAACCACCCCATTCGGTATGCTGCCAGAAGCCTGCTATTCGGGAAGGCACGGCTAAGGCCGATCGCTTCCCACGCCACTGCAGCCGGGGTCGGAAAGCCGCGCACGGATCGCTGCACTCTGCCGTCCGCGCCGATCTGCCGGGCGCCAATCGCCCCGACATCGGGGTGCGAGACCATATATGCCACCGCCGTATCGAACGTACCCTCATGAACACGGACGTCCGGATTGAGCAGCAGGACGAACTCACCGGACGCCCGCGCGATCCCCTGGTTGTTGCCCCTCGCATACCCCTCGTTGGCGTTGTTGCGAATCAGTGTCACATCAGAGAACTCCAAGGCTACGGCATCGGCGCTTCCGTCGGAACTGGCGTTGTCAACCACGATCACCTCGAAGGCGCATGACGGCGGATGGTCGCGGATAGACCGCAGAGCGTCCAGGACGAAGTTGCGGGTGTTCCAGTTGACGATGACGACGGAAAGCGTTGCCTCGCTCACCTATCCGCTCTCAACTCTCGGGCCTCAGCTCTCAGCCACCATAGAGGCGCTCGGCGTTGCCGTGCAAGATGTCGTGCGCAGCCTCGATCGCGGCCCTTTCGGTCAGCGTCCCTCTCGCGACGGCTTCGGCCAAATGGCCGGCGACGGCGTCACGGAGCAGATGGGCGCTGCCGACCGCCATCTCGACGCTGGTGGCATCTTGACCACACATGACCTTCGTATGCGGGATGAGACCGAGCCACCGCACCAGCGCCTCCCGAAGGCAAGCGGGATTGATGACCGGCATCCAGCAGCCGTCAAGATGGACATTGGGGTGCTGCCAAGCCAGCCATCCCGCCTCCGTCAGATAGGGCCAGCAGTGAAGCAGGACAATCTGCATGCGCCGGTATCTTTGTGCAAGAGTCGCGAGCGGCAACGGGTTGGAGTGAGGAAGGTTGTGGGTGCCCGTGTGAATCTGGTGAGGCCAACCACGGTCGTTGGCGAGCTTGCAGCATTCATGAACGACCCAGTTGCCGAACGCCCGGCGTTCCCTTTCGTCCAGCTCGCCGCGGAACACCACATCGCCGTCGGTAACGGCGCCGAAGTCAAGGTCTCGGGTGTAGGCCTGAAGCTGTTTGATGCCCACGCAGCGTCGGCTCGCTGCGCGCTCCATCAAAGCCGTCAGGAAACGCCTCCACGATGCGGCATCGCCGGGATCCACTCCGGTCAGCTCGGCAAGGGCGTCGCGTCGTGGACACTGTCGCGGCCAGAGGTCCACGAGAGGGTCAATGCGCAGGATGGGCCGAAACACTCGATCCTCGCCCGACGGATCTCCCGCGTCATCGGATTTCCAGAAGAACTCCGGATGGACCGGGCGGATCGGCCTGATCAGTCGCGCCTTCTTCATGGCCATCTCATACCAGGCGTACAATGAAGCATAGGCCTCGCCGACCTTTCGATCCAACTGGACGACGGCTCCAACCGAGTCCATCGCGATGTCAATGCCGTGCAGCGACCGGAGACCAATCCGCAGCGTCTGATAGGCCCCGGTCATGCCGAAAGCCGAGACGTGAGGACGCAACGCGCGCCAGCATCGCGCCACATCATCAGGAGATGCTCCGTGAAGGCTCGGGACCCCGGCATCGCGAGCTACGGCGCCGAGATCCACGCCCGATCCCGCAAGCCACCCACTGAAATACGGATCGAGGATAACGTCGAACAGCCCGGTTGTTCGTTGCGGCAGCGCCCCGCGCAGGACGTCTGCACGGAAGCCCTCGCGGGTCATGCCGAACGAAACCAGACTGCCCCAGTGCTCGTGCGTGCAGCAGATCGCGATGCCGTCGAGTTCTATGCGAGCCAACTCCTTCGGTTCGGCGCTTCCGACAGGTTTCGGCGGGGGCGCAGGAAATCCGATTGTACCGTCAGCAAGGGCGTCTGCACCCGCCAGGACAAGCAGCTCCCGGCGCGAGACCGTGGATACCGAGTCCTCATAGACGCGGGCCAGTTCGGCGATGTCCTCAAACAGCACATCGGGTTGCGCCCGGTCATACCAGCCGGGCCCCCGGCTTCGCAGAAGGCCGACCGTTCGGCAACCCGCCCTGCGTCCGGCGAGGATGTCCATCCAGTGGTCGCCTACCATGATGACCGCATCGTGCGGCAGCCCATGTGCGCCAAGCAACCTCAGCGCCTCGCGCAGATGGTCGGGATCGGGCTTTGTGCGCCTGACATCGTCACGCGTCACGAGCACGTCGCGATGGAGCCGCCCACGCTCGGTCAGCTTCTGCGCAACCTCGCGGCTGTTGCGCGTTACAATGCCGACCTTCACCCCGTTGGACCGCAAGGCCGCCAGAAGCTCGGATGCGCCCACCAGTTCCACCGGTGACGCGCATTGCTCAACCTCGATTTGACGAAGGCGGTCGAACGCGGCTGCGCGGAATGCCCTTGCCGCAGCGTGCCCGGTCGTTCGCCGAACGAGTTCGGTTCCCTCTTCAACGATGGCCAGAATGTCAAGCGAGCGCAGACGATCTGAGACCAACCCCTGTTCGGCGACCAGGTCCAGCATCTCGAGCTTCATCGCGGCAAAGTCAATGTGCGTATCTATCAGAGTCCCGTCCAGATCGAAGAGGGCGACCCTTATGCCGTCGAAAAGCCGGCCTTCGTCGCCGCGCACCCTGCCCCTGCCGATCGTGTCCGCCGATGTCAATGCGTCCATTCCGTCCGTCCGGTCGCCGCCCGCCTAATGCTCATGATGATGGTCGTGCGTATGCCCATGAGCGGGTTGGTGTTCTCCTGCCTCTGTGTGCGCACGTGGGACAACCACCAGCACAGGCGGTGTCGGAATGGGAGGGAGAGGCTCCTGCCGAGCCGGGACAAACTCCACCACAGGCAGCGATGCAGCAAGCCTCCTGAACGCCGGCAGCCGCGACCGTATCGCCTCTTCACTCACCAGCATCTCCGCCGACGGGCCGGCAACGTAGACAGGCCGCCGCGCATAGTTCTGCCAGATCAACTGGTGTATGCGGCACCACCCGTGGGCTTCATCGGCCACTTTGCCCGGCATGTGGTGGCATTCGGGTTCGCTTACCACGATGCCGCGCCGCGACTCGCGTCGGATCAGCCGGAAGTTCGGCTCGCGGAAGAACGGCTCGAGAAGCAGCACCACATCGGGCCGACGCCGTTCGACCTGCTGCGCATAAAGTGCGGGAAACGCCCACGTTCGGCCCGTGGCGATCAGAATGGCGTTCCGCGCGGGTTTCTCGATGAGGGCCCGGCCCAGAGGCTCCATCACATTGTTTGCGCTCAAGTCGTTCACACGGAAGTTGCCCGCCAACACCATGGCCGGAAGCGCGAGCGCACCGATCTCGACCAACGCCCTGATCCGCCGCCGCCCCTTCCTCTCCCCGATCGCGCGGCGAGCAGCCAATGCCGCCAGATGCCCCAGGTGCCTCGCTCCCGCTCCGATCCACAGCGCCACGATCATGTGGGAGGTCGCAAAGTGCGACGCCGGCTCGACGATGCCTGCTCCGATCGTCCAGGCAACAGGAACCGCATAGGCCACTACCAGCATTCCATGGGCGGCTCGGCGGCGACGCGCCAGGAACCAGAGGCCGATGGGAGCGAGCCAGATGATAGCCGCGCCGAACTGAGAGAGCAGATACCCTTCGCGCACGTGCTCTTCCGGCCACCCGCCATAGTTGACCAGCCCGACAAGCCGGTCGCGCCATGTCGCATTAGTCACATCCGTCCCATCAGTTACATGATGCACGAAGTTGGCCATGCTCCGGGCATCGCCCCAGTTGAGCGGGGGATCGCGGAATGCAGCAATCGGCAGATAGGCGTACAGCGTCAGCGGCGCCACCGCCAGCAGCACTGGGATGCCAACGCCCTTCCAGCCTCGATTCCGATCCCGCAGCCGGTCCACGCCAAGTGCCATCAGCGGCAGCCATGTCAGCGCCATCAGGTGATTGGCCAGCGAGAGCCCGAAGCCGATGGCGGCCCACTTCAGACACCGGTCACGGATTCGCTGATCGTGCGATCGAAGGCCATGCATCAGGGCAGCGAGCATTCCCGCCGACAGGGCCAGATGCAGTCCATGCACCTCCGTCACGGTGGCCGCGGACCAGACCGTGGCCGAATACGCGAACAGCAGGGATGTCAGCATCGCCGCCCAGCGCCGCCGCAGGAGGGCGAAAGCCGCCACATAGACCAGTGCTGCAGCCAGCGCGGTCAGCAAGGCCGAAAAAAGGGCAGTCTTGAAGATCACCGTGCCCAGAGGCGCCATGCGCACGAAGATGCCGGCCGCCAGCGTGTACAGCGGGAAGCCTGTCGGATGAGGCACTCCAAACTGACTGGCCGCAACCGCCAGCTCCGGTCCATTGCCCAAATCGCCATGCCGCGCGAGGGTGCGCCAGTAGACGCCGAACGCCAGAATCGCCACCGGCGCCGGCCCCGCAATGTAAGCGGCCCATGGTCGTCCCATAAGTCCCATCCGTCCCATAAGTCCCATCCGTCCCATTGGTCCCATAGCTCCCATCCCCGGTTCTGCGCACGACTGCGCGGTTCCTGCCCCGGTGCGTTTGGTGCGCCCTGCCGCGAATCGGTCAGGATACGCTTCGGGGCGGAACCGGAATACCTGAGGGGCAATCCGGGCGCTTGTAGGACAAGAACGCCGAACGTAGTCCATCATCCGACACGGGTTGCCGCGATGGTCCGATACCGTCTGTTTGCTCGGCACACTATGATAGCGACACAGGCACAACGGGCGCTCCCTTGACATAGCCCTCAATAACAGATTGTCCGGCAGCATGCTTTCCGTCAAGGCCCTGTCCGATCTGAGCCTGAACACCTACCATGACCGCAACCGTTGCGATATCATCAGGCCCACGCGCTCCGTCCCCGTTCAAGGGGCACGACGCGCAACACATGCTTCTTGGCGAGTACCTCGTCCAGCGCGGCCTCATCACCGAGCTGCAGGTGCAGCAGGCCATGGACGTTCGCCTGCGCAGCAATACGTTTATCGGCCAGATACTGGTTGACCTCGGTTTCATCCGCGCCGACGTCATCGGGCCGATCATCGCCTCCCGCCTCGGTGTCAGCTACGTAGACCTGCTTCAGTCGCCGCCGGACAGTGAAGCCATTGCGCTTGTCCGCGAGGACGTTCTCAGGGCGACACGCTCGATTCCGATCCGGTTCACCGACGACACCGTCGAGGTGGCAATGGTGGATCCCCTCGACGTAGCGGCCATAGACCGCCTGACGTTCCTGACGGCCCGTCGGGTCATTCCATTGCTGACCATGGCCGGCGAGTTCCAGGCTATCTATAACGATCTGTACGACGCGCAGGCGCGGACGACGGGTGCTTTGCATGAACTTGAAGCTGAAACGGCGGAGGAGGAGCCGGTTCCCGTAACCAGGGCCGTTCTCGCGGCCGCCGCCGAGGCTCCGATCGTTCGTCTCGTCGATTCCATTCTGGAGAGCGCGCTGGCGCTGAATGCAAGCGACCTGCACTTCGAGCCGGGCGAGCAGGGCCTGCGAGTTCGCTTCCGCGTGGACGGCGTGCTGATTCATCACACGAACATCCCTGCCAACCAGATTCCCGCAGTCACGGCGCGCCTCAAGATTCTCTGCGCCATGGACGTCACCGAGAACCGGCGTCCGCAAGACGGCCGGATGCGGTTCGACCACCATGGCACCGCCTACGACGTGCGGGCCTCGTCGGTTCGAACGGTGTACGGTGAGAAGGTTGTGCTCCGGATCCTTGACCAGGCATCGGTTCTGGTCCCGTTGGCGCGTCTGGGCCTGCTTCCCGAACAGCAGAAGCGTCTGGATGCACTGATTCTTCAGCCTCACGGCATGGTGCTTGTCGTCGGTCCGACCGGCAGCGGCAAGAGCACCACACTCTATTCGTCCCTGAACCTCCTGAACGATGCCAAACGCAACATCATGACCCTCGAGGACCCGGTTGAGTACAATGTGGCCGGCCTCAATCAGGTTCAGGTCAACCCGAAGATCGGCCTCACCTTTGCGAGCGGCCTCCGGACCTTCGTGCGGCAAGACCCGGATGTGATCCTCGTCGGCGAGATACGCGACCAGGAAACGGCCGAGATGGCGGTTCAGGCGTCCCTGACCGGACACCTGCTGCTCTCGACCCTCCACACCAACAGCGCTGTCGGCACCGTAACGCGCCTCGCCAATCTCGGGCTCGACCCGTTCCTGATCTCCCAGGCGCTGACCGGCGTGGTCTCCCAACGGCTCTGCGCCAAGATTTGCTCCCAGTGCGCCACCGACTATGAGCCAAGGCCCGAAGTGCTCGAGGCGATCGGTCTTCGCCCCGACAACGGGGGCAATATGACCTTCCGCCGGGGCACAGGCTGCCGAGCATGCCATGGGCGCGGGGTATTGGGCCGGATCGGCGTATTCGAAGTCCTCGTCGTAGATGAGGATATCCGGCGGCTCATCATGCGCCAGGCACCCGAGGACGAGCTGCAGCGCGCCGCCGAGGCCAACGGCATGATGTCGCTCCGCGAGGCGGCCCTTGCTTCCGTCCGCAGTGGCGTCACAACTCCCGAAGAGATGGGCCGTGTGGTCCTGACAAAGGTGGCGTAGCCATGCCAACCTTCGAATATACGGCGCGCAACACCACCGGCCGGCTCGTTACCGACGCCATCACTTATTCCGACGAGGTGGCGCTCCGGCAGTATCTGCGGAGCAACAACCTGTACGTGATCGAGGTACGCGAGAAGCGGCAGAAGCGCACGGGAACGCGGCGGGGCGTAGGGCTCGCCGACATCATCCTATTCACGCGGCACCTGCGCACCATGCTCAACGCCGGCATGCCGCTTCTCAACGCTCTGGAGGCCCTCGCCGAACAGAGCGGCAACGCACGACTGTCCGAGGTCATTGACAGCGTCGCCCGAGCCGTTGCCACGGGCAAGTCCCTGGCAACGGCGATGAACCAGCACCCGACGGTCTTCCCCGAACTGCTGATCACCATGACCCATGCGGGTGAGGAAAGCGGTCGTCTTCCCGACACGCTGCAGGAAGCCTCGCGGCAGCTCGAACTGCAGATGGAGATCAGGCAGAAGCTCATCAGCGCAATGATGTATCCGGCATTCACCCTCTTCGCCACCGTTCTGACCGTGACCGCCATGCTCGTGTTCATCGTGCCGGTCTTCGCCAACATCTACCGTGAACTGAAAGCTCCTCTGCCGGCCATCACGCAGCTTCTCATCCGCATCAGCGACATCCTGGTGCATCAGGGCTGGATCGTGCTCCTCTTCGTGATCGCCGGTCTCGCGGCCCTGCGCCGCTACTACAAAACGCCCGAGGGCCGTCTGCATATTGACGAGATCAAGCTGAAGATCCCGATGGTCGGGAACTTGGTGCGGAAGTCCTCGTCGGCCAATCTGACCAGCAGCCTCGCGGGACTTCTCGACAGCGGCGTGCCACTTATCCAAGCGCTGCAGACGTCATCGCGAGTGTGCGGCAACGAGGTCATGGCCGAATCGGCGCGAGCCGCCGCCCACAACCTGGCGCTGGGTCGGCGACTCTCATCGGAACTGGAGCGGGGCGGCCACTTCCCCCCCATGGTGGTCCGTATGGTCGCCATGGCCGAAGAGGTGGGCGCCATGCCGGAGGTCCTGCGTCAGGTGGCAGCCGGCTATATCGAGGAAGTCGAATACGCCATTCGTCGTGTCATGACGATCATCGAGCCGATCATGGTTCTGTCGGTCGGCGCGATCGTCGGGTTCGTGCTCGTTGCCATGTACTACCCGATCTTCAACATGGGCAACGTGTTCCTGTCGGGAGCCTGATCCCTTATCACGGGCTGCCCCGGCATGTCCTGCCGCGGTCATTGGGCCGCACAACGTTCATCTATCCTCTGAAAGGAGAGGGAATCAAATGCAAGCGTATCGCAAGAGAGCAAAGAGAGGCTTCAGCCTTGTCGAACTGCTCGCCGTCGTGCTCGTCCTGGCCGTCCTGGCCGCCGTCGCCATCCCTCTGTACATCAGCCAGCGCAAGTCCGCCGCCGCCCGTTCCTGCAAGGCCAACATCGCCGCAATAGCCGCGGCCGAATCGGCTTGGGCGCTCCGCGAAGGCGCGTACACAACGACTATCGCCGATCTCGTAGGTGCCCAAGAGGGACTTGCCAAGACGCCGACGTGTCCGCTGGACGGAGACGCCTACACATTGGCCACAGATGCCGATGGAAACCTGACGATCTCGTGTGGCAATGCAGCCGACCACGCCGCGTCTCTTGGAGCTGCGGCCGACTACTCGATGACCTTGACTAAGCCAGGCAAGGATACACTGCCTTAGGCTCTTGACCAACTGATGCAGTCGCGGGGGAGGCCCGCATATCGGGCCTCCTCCGGAGAGGCCTCTGGTCAAAACCGCTCCGCCGCGCTATAATGCGGTGGGAGTCAGATGGTTTTGCGGGCTGACCGCAGAAACTTGTGCGCGCCGTATGGGGCGTCGTACAGGCGATGCGGTTGTTGGTTATCCGGTGATCCCGTAAGCCGAAGCAGTTCGAGCTGTTTCTGCTGCGGGCTTGATGCGTCGTGGGACGCATCGGGCATGTCCGGTATTGCGGGCTGTTGCCGCAGGACACTATTTCCCATTGCGCAATGGAGGTAGTGCCAGTGATCACTCGATGCACGCGGAGATCGGCCGCTTTCAGCCTGGTGGAGCTGCTCTCCGCAACCCTGGTTCTGGGGGTGCTGTCATCGCTCGCTGTGCCGCTGTACACCAGCCAGCGCAAGTCGGCGGCAGGGCGCGTGTGCAAGGCCAACGAGGCGGCGATCGCGAGGGCCGCAGCGGCGTGGGTGCTGCGTCACGGAGAGTATCCGGCTGAGCCGGACGATCTGGTTGGAGCGCCTGAGGGATTGGCGTGGCTTCCGAAATGCCCGCTCGGAGGCGACTACCAATGGCAGATTGGCGACACGGGCGCACTGACGATCACGTGTCCCAGGGCGGCAGAGCATATCGGGTTCGGCGGAACAGAGGCGAGCGAGTGGGTAATGGTCCTTGCCGCGCCTCGGCGTGATCTGTTGCCGTAGCTGTCGTACCGAGAGGATCTCGCGCCCTGCCGAGCAGTCCGCTCTGAAGCGGAAGGGAACGTCCCCCTTTCAGGCCGACGCGCGCCCACAGGAGGGAAGCGCATATGCAAACACCCGTTCGCTCAAGACGTCGGCGTGGGGCGGCTATGATCATCGCCCTTGCGCTGACACTATGCTTAACGATGCTCGTGGTAGCCACTCAACTTGAAGTGGTCACCGAGTTCAAGTCCTCACAAACGGAACGGGACTTCGAGCGCGCTCTGCAAATGGCCGAGGCCGGCGCCAACGCCTATCAGCATCGCCTCACCTTCGGCACGGCCTCGGGGCAACCAGGGGAGGCCCTGTTGCCGCCGCTGTACGAGTATCCCGGCGGCGTCGCCCCGACGGTGCAGCAGTTCCGGCAGGGCGTGCTGAACGGCACGTACACCGTCATTCGCTATCCGGCAGGCTCGCAGCAGGGGTACTTCGTCGGCACGGTCGGGACGCCTGGCGACACGGCGAACATCGTGTCGTACGGATGGTCCAACGGTGTCGTCCGTCGGGTGAACTGCATCGCCCAGACCGAAGCCGCCCCGCAGGATATCGAGGACGATACCGAAATCCATCCGTCCGGTGAGTACAACCTGTTCGCCGTCTCTCGACTGGACGTGGAGATGAACAACACCCTCGTCGGAGCGCTCGGATCCAATGGAGCCGTAACCATGGGTGGGAACTGCAGCGTCAGCGGCGGTGTGCATCTCTATGGTCCCGCCGCGTCGCACACCTTTGGCGCGAACACGGATCCTGACGTCACGACGTATCCCGACCCGGTTATCTGGCCGACCGTTGCTGAGATTGCCGACCGGCTTTTCCCGTCTGGCGGCCTCGAGTGGCTCGCGACTCACAACGACAACGCCATGGCTACGATCAACGGCGTATCCGGCATCCCGAGCAACAAGATTGACGTCAAGAACAACGCCACCATCGTGTTTACGGGCAAACCAGGGGGGGCCAACTACTATCTTACAAGCGCCTATTTCAAGAACAACGCGACGATCAGGATTAACAACGCGGCTGGTCCCATTCGTATCTGGATCGGGCCGTCCGGAGGCTCTGGAGCCTGGTATGCCAAGAACAACGTTTACTTCTCGGCGACGTCGACAGATCCGGCAAACGCACCTCGCCTGTATCTCGCCACCACCGGCGGCTTCACCGGGAAGAACAACGCTGACTGCAACTTTGGCATTTATGCTTACAACACTGATGCATACGGTAACAAGTGGGGCCACATTGAGGTCAAGAACAACATGATGATAGGCGGGACGTTTGTCGCCAATGAAGTGACTGCCAAGAACAACACCGCCATCACCGCGCAAGCTCCGTTCTGGCAGCCGCTGGGCGCAGCCTACTACGATATGTCGGTGTGGCAGGAGTAGACGGCCGTGACGTGTCGAGGCAGGACCGCTGTGGCGCGCGCTGCGCGCAACCGTGCTATGACCATCATCGAGGTCCTGATGGCTGCCCTCATCATCGGCATCGTGGCGGCAGGCGCGGTCGCGAGCTGGTCGCTATCTTCGCGTGCGGCCGGCAACAAGCGTGCCACCGAAATCGGAACGGCCATTGCCACATCGGAAATGGAACGACTGAAGGCGCTCCGCTATCCGTACCTCACACCCTCTGCGCTGCAGGGAGGTCAGCCGGTACCGACAGTCCGGTGGTACGACCGGCTCGGCAACTGGCTGGGTTCCGCCGCAGTATCGGGAGACTTTCGCGCGGAATCGACAGTCACGGTGATCATTGACCGCGATTCCGAGACCAACAGCGAGGACATGAAAGAGATTATCGTTGATGTATGGGACGGAACCCGCACCACCCACTACAGCACGGCGCGGACGCTGCTCACATTCGGAGGCGTGTGATGATCTCGCCTCCACGCACAGGCAGACTGCGCCGCAGTGGTGCCACGCTCGTCGAGATGATGTCGGCCTTGCTCATTCTGGCCATCATCACGGCTGTCTCGTTCTCGCTCTACTGGTCCGGCAACCTGGCCCATCGTCGGGCTCGGTTCTACTCCCAGGCGCAGACCGACATCCGTCACTCACTTCGGCAGATGACGCGCGTGATTCGTTCGGCGAACTCGGTGCTGTCGCAGGGAACGATGGGCACGCTCGCCGGCATCGCCAGCAACTCCAACCAGATCGTGGTGCGCTTGCCTCAAGGCGCAGGGACGTTCATCGAGTGCCGGTACTACGTTTCGAACGGGATCCTGTACCAGCAGCGCAGCACCGATGCCGCTCCCGGGCAGGCGCTGCTGACCGGCGTGACCGGTCTGACATTCGGCTACGTGCGGACGCTCGGCGGTGTCAGAACGGCGGTTGACGGCGCCCCGTCAGCCGCCACAGAGGTGCAGATCGAAGTGCACGCCTGCCGTGGCTCGGTCACAACCGGGCTCACCGGATACGTGGCGCTCAGAACAAAGTTAGCCGGATAGGGGAAGTGCCGGAAGGACCCGACGGCATGTTGCCGACGGGCTGAGACCGGCGCAATCAACGGAATGCCTGCCGACACCAGAGGAACCAATCTAGGGCTGTACCTTTCGCCGGAAGTGATCATTGCCGCGTTCTCACGCGCCGGGCGCGGCGCTTCGCGTGTTGCTGCGGTTGGTACGACCACAACTCCAAGCGGATGCATAGACACCGGCGGCATCCGAGACCCGATCCGCGTCGGCACGGCCATCCGCTCGCTGCTGCGTGGCATGCGCAGCCGCGCCACCTCCGCCGCGGTCGTGCTGCCCCCCGCGGCCTCGGCCATGCGCGCCTTCCGCCTGCCCGACGCTCCCGTCCGCGAACAGCGACTGCTGGTGCGAGGCGAGCTCGAACAGACAGGGGCTCTTCCGATCGGCAGCGGGGCCTTCGGGTTCCTCTGGCTGCAGGCGCCTGCTGAAGAAGAGCGCCGCGAAGCCGACGCTTTCGCTTTCTATGTTGATGATGCCCTCGTTGACGGCGTCCGTGAGGCGTTGCGGGTCGCCAACCTTCGCCTCGATGCCATAGAGCCATACTCCGTGACCGCCATGAGGTCGTACCTGGTCGCTCGATCGAATAGCGGCCCCGTAGCGCTTCTGTGCCCTTCAGCGGAACACACGGACCTCTGTATCCACGACGGGAATCAGGTTCGCTATATGAGGCGCATCCCCGGCGGGTGGGACGAGATGCGCTATGTCCGTCCTGCCCTTGGGGATGTCGGAGCGACCGGCCTGTCCGGCGATGCCGAGTCGACGACCGCGCCGTATGTTCCTGGCGTGGCCGCCCCGCAGGACCCTGCATCGTCCTCGGCAACCTTCCTCGCCGCCGAGGTGGCCAGGAGCTTCGCCTTCTATTCGCGCGAGTACCGCGACTCGGACGTGCCACGCAGTCTGGTGGTCCTGACGCCGCAGAGGTACGCAAGTTCGATCGCCACGGTTCTCGAGGGCGTGATCCCCATCCCGGTCGTATCGGATGATCCTGCTCAGCTCCTGGACCTCCCGGAGCCCGCCGAGGGCGAACAGGGTTCGTTGGGCTATCTCGCTGCTGCGGGTGCGGGGTTCGGCGATGTCGGCCCGCTCCTGCCGCGCGTTGATTCATCGCGCCAGGAGGCCGCGGCCATTGTCCGACGCCGCGCCCCGAATGTATTGCTCATGGGTATGGCCGCCTCAACAGTATGGATGCTCCTTAGCCTGGCGGCGACCATTGCGTTGGCCCTGATGAACATGTCGGCCGAACGGGAGGATGCGGACTTGCAGCGCCGACTTGACGAAGAGTGGGCCAAACGCGAAGCGCCCCAGCGAAGTCAGGAGATATTCGCGGCAGCCCGCGCAGCTCAGCTCGAGGCCGCTGTGCCTGCCGCGACGGTGCTCGCCTCGGTGGCGCAAGCCTACACGGGCAACCTGTCCATCAGGAATCTGAAGATCGAGGCTGGATCAACGATCTCCATCGAAGGCGATGCGCAGACCCCCGAGAGCATGCAGCAGTTCGCCGCCAATCTGGCGCAGACGCCTGGCGTCAAAGCCCCGAGCTTCGACATGATGCATCAGGACGAAGACGGAAACCTGTCTTTTCGCATTAAGGGCTCGTGCAAGGGTCTCGGTCCTGAGGGGCAGCCCAAACAGGGGGCGCAGTAAACGATGACCTCCTCGCGTATCTCCCCGGCAGCCCAACAGCGCATCGCCGTGGTCGTTCCTCTGGTCGCGCTGATCGTCTCCGTGTTCGTCGTCTACCCGAGCTTCGTCCGGAACCGGGAGATGCGCGACGAGATCGAAAGGAAAACCGAGCGCCTCAACAACCTGCTTCAGACTCCGATTCCGCTTGCGGCCACGATCCAGCCTGCGGCACCCGACACTCCTTCTGAGCCCCCCGAGTTTCTGGCCAGCATCCAGGCGATGGCAGCGGCCTCCCGCTGCGAGCTGGTGGGCTTCGATCTGACCCTGCCTCCAGCCCCGCCGTCGGGTGAGAAAGAACTGGCTCTCGGCGGCAACAAGCCGGAAGGTGCGAAGGAGAAGCAGGAACCGCCTTCGCCGGTTCGGCCCGTCCGCGCCAAGATCGAAGTGAAGTCCGACTATGACGGAGTTCGCCAGTTGCTACGCAGCATCATCCTCGCCCCGCGCCTTTACGCTGTAGCGGCATGCGAGGTCCAGCAGTTGGCCGACCAGCGTGTGTCCGGCAGCTTGGTCAGGGCAACCATCGAGATAGAACGATACGTGCTGAAGGATCCGGCCGACGCCAAAGTGGTTACCGGCGAGCCTGCGGGAGCGACGGGCGGATGAACTGCATCGAGACCTCTGCCGGATGTGCCGGCACCGACTGGAAAGGAACTGCAGCATGACGCGAGCACCTGATGGACGAAAACGCCTGGCTCGCGCGACCCGGGCTGTGCTCTGCGCGACGCTTGCAGCAGCGGCCCTGGCCGCCGTGACGGCACGCGCCGACGAGGATCCAGATCGCGGGTACCGCGCCAGGCCTCGAACGCCGGCCTCCAGCACTCCGGCACGGACGCCCCGGCGCATTACCCCGGCAGTGAGACCGGATCGGATATCGCTTGCGTTCAGCAACGTTGACGTTCGCGATGCGCTGGTGCGCGTGGCTCAGTATTCCGGCATTGACGTTCTGCTGGCGCCCGGCGCCACTGGCAATGTGTCCATCAACCTCAGGGAGCGAACGCCGGACGAAGCCGTGCGGATGATCGCATCATCAGCGGGACTCTACGTAACCCGAGCCCAGGGCGCCTATGTGGTGGGTGCCGAGAACGAGATCAAGCGCGCGGTTTCCGAGTTCGGGTTGTCTGAGGCCGTCACACTCAGTCACATCACTCCGACCGAAGCCGTTGACTTCCTCACCAAGGTCGCGCCGACGGTCAAGGCCGAGCCCAGTCGAGCCGGCGTCGTGATCACCGGCGTGCTGGATGATCTGCGGCGCGCCCGAGAGGCCCTTCGCGGCTTCGACGTACCCGCACCAGTGGTTCCAGAGAAACAGGACATGCGGCTCTTTGCCCTCGAAAAAGCCGATCCCGAAAAGACGGAGGCGATCCTGCAACAGGCTTTCGAGGGGCTTCGTATCGTTCGACAAGATCGAGTTCTGATCGCCCATGGACCCGTGTCCCATCTTGACGCCCTCGACAAGGCCGTGGAAGCCATTGACGTCGCCCCTCCCACGGTGCCCGAGCCGATGGAGATCGCAGTCTACAAGATGAAATACCTGAACGCAGAGCTGGCTGAAAAGGCGCTCAAGGACTTCCTTCCCGACATCAAGATCGCGGCCTCGCCGGAACCCAACATGCCGCCGACCGCCCTGTTCTATCCGCTCACGACCGGCGCCTTCTCGAGCGGCGGAACCGGAAGCGGCGGCACGAGCGGCGGCATGGGCGGTGGAATGGGCGCCGGCACGGGCGGCGGCACGGCCACCGGTCAGGGCACCGGCACGGGCATGGGAAACTACCAGCCCTCATTCACCCGTTCGAGCAGCATCATCCTGCACGGGAAGCGTGGGGAAGTGCAGGCGGCGCTGAAAGCCATCGAGCAGATGGACGTACCGCAGCCCATCGTCCGCATAGACGCAAGCCTGGTGGAGCTGTCGAAAGACGCCATAAACGAGCTGGGGATCAACTGGTCGTGGAAAGATGGTCACTTCAGTTTCGCTCAGGACAAGTCAGGCACGGTCGGCATCAACAGCTCTGCGCGGGAGGTATCCAGCTTCACCGCCAAGCTTACGGCACTGATCAACCAGAAAAAAGCCCAGATGCTGGCCAATCCCAACATCTCGTGCATTGACAACGAGGATGCCAGCATCTTCATCGGTGAACTGAGGCGGTTCCGCGGTGCGACTGTCGTGACCCCGGGGATCGGGACTGTGCAGGGCACGGAGACCGTACCGGTCGGCGTAGCGTTGCTGGTGCGGCCGCGCATCCATCCCGACGGCAACGTTACGCTGAAGGTGCATCCGGTCGTAAGCACCGTGATGTCGCTCGTGGACGGCTTGCCCCAGACGGCCAGCCGTGAGGCGGACACGACCGTTCGCTTGCGGGAGGGTGAGGAACTCGTCATCGGTGGACTGAACCGGACGGAGAAGGTCGATTCCGTAGACAAGATCCCGCTCCTCGGCGATCTGCCGCTCGTCGGCGGCCTGTTCCGCTCGAGATCCAGCACCAAGAGCCAGTCCGAGGTCGTGGTGGTCTTGCGTGTGTATCCGGTGTTCCCGGAGCCTGCGCCGGCCCGCGACTTCCGCAACGGAGTGAACGGAGATGAATGATCGGAAACCGGCCAATCCTCTGGTCGTAGTGCTCCTGATCGTCGGCATCGTCGGCGCACTCGGTTTCGCCCTCTATCGCGCACTGGCGCCCGCCGGCGGCGAAGCAAAGGCGCCGACGACCGCTTCAGCATCGGAGCAGCAACCCAAGGCAGCAACTGCAGCGTCTCCTCACACGAGCAGGCAGCCGCTGGCGGGCGAGGACCTTGCGATCGGCGCCAATCCCTTCGCGCGGAGCTCGAAGGGCTCGCGTGTCGCAACAGCGCCGCCTCCGCGCCCTCAGCCCGCAACGCCGCCTTCCACAGGCCCGCTTCCTGCGCCATTGATGGTCAGCCGGGACAGGGCAGCACGCGCTCAGGCCCTGAACGCCCTCGCAGCCGGCGATCGGGCATCGGCGCCCGCCGCAGGGCTTCCAGCTCCGGCCGCTCAACCCATGCCGGTGAGCGTCGAACCCGAGCTAGTGGGAACGATGATGGGGGGCCGGCCCACCGCGGTATTCAAGTCGGACAAGTCCGTCGTCATGGTCCCGCAGGGCGGCGTCTACCTGGGCTGGCGGGTCGTGCGCGTCAACCATACGGAAGCCACGGTGTGGAACGGGGGCACCACACTCCGCCTCCGCGTGGGTGCGCCATCAACGCCGGTCACGCATGCCGCCTCGATCGATTCCTCGACGTCCGATGCGTATGCCACGGCCGACATGATCGTCGTTCACTACCGAAGCCTCCCCGCCCCGACGCGCCAGGACCTCGTGTACGGACGAATCGAGGACCCAACCCAGTTCGGCCGGACCGAAGATCCACAGCCTGTGGCTCTTCCCGCCCAGGCCGAGGAGGCTGCACCTCCTTCAGAACCGCCGGCCGTCGGCGATCCTGAGGAGACCACGACGGTAAACTGACAGCCCGGTCTGAAGGCCATAGACTGAAGGAGAGCGCCGCTCGAGCGCCTGTGCAACCGTCCGGGAGGGACGGCGTCCTCGCCATCCGAAATGGGAGGGACGGCGTCCTCGCCGTTCGGAATGGGAGGGACGGCGTCCTCGCCA
>DYKI01000076.1 GCA_020722705.1 Chthonomonas calidirosea
GACACGGCGCGCCTGCCGTCGGGCGTCACGCCGACGGAGTAGACCCAGCCGGTATGCCCCTTGAGCGTGCGCAGGAGCGCCGTACCGGGCGGGCGAAGGGACGCCGTGCTCGGCACTGCCCGCGCCTGCCCGTACGGCGCCGGCTGTCCTGCCATGGCACGCACCTCAGCAAGCTCGGAACCGAGCAGCCTGCCCGCGAGCTGTCCCGCCAACTGCGACGGGTCCCGGAAGAGCACGTGAGCGGAAAGCTCCAGAGCCGCGCGGACCTCCTGCAGCGCCGCGTCGTCCGGCAGAAGGCCGTAGTCGGCCACAAGCCCCACGAGATCGCCCTCGTCCACTCGCCTCTGGAGCCAGCGCTGATCGAGCAGGAGCGCTCGGAGCTCTTCCACGAGCCCGGCTTCCTTCAGATGCCACGCCAGCCGCCGCAGGATGTAGCCATCGTCCTCGACTTTGTGCCAGCCGTTGGGACAGGAGGTGCGGTAGGAGTCGAGGAGCTCGACGTGGGCCTGAGGGTCCACCTGGGCGGAAGGGGCCGGGGCATCCGACAGAGCGATCCACCGATCGTCAGGCGGACCACCAACACTGACCACTGCATCGGTCTCCAGGCGGCCCATGACGTCCTTAAGCTCAATGGGGTCAGCTATCTCCCACACCCTCTGCGCTGTCCCTGCCGGCAACTGCCTTCGCGCCCCAAACACGGCGAGCGCCTGCACCTGTTGTTCGACCCATGGAGTTTTCGCCTCCATTGCTGCCGTCAACGCATGTGCAGCGCCGTGGAGCCGGTTGAGAGGGAAGGCCAGACCCGGTTCAGCCAGGCTCAGGATGCTGCTGTTCAGCGCCTCTTCATCGTCCAGGTACTGCAATGAAGCGCCGGCGAAGACGATGGCCCCGGGCAGCCGCGCGCACGTCTCGACCAGACGCCGGGGATCCCGCACCGTGATGGGACCGGCCCGCGTTTGAAGCATGTCAACTGCGTCGTCTTCAGCAATCGGACCGAGTTCGACCCGCGGCCACTGATCGGACAGAGTCACGTTGGTGTCGCGGAGCGTTGCCAGTATCCGTACCCGCGGCGCATCGGGCGATAGGGCCATCACGTCGGCAATGTCCGTGACATCGTCGAGCACCAGCAGGCTCTGCCGCTCTGCCATGGCCGCCCGGTACTCGTCGTGGAGGACGTACTTGCGCGTCGAGTTGCTTTCGTCAACCTTCCGCTCGCCGGCCAGCGCCGTCTGGATGGCGGTTATGGGCGGCTTGTCACCGAGGGATACCCAGAAGACGCCGTCGGGGAAATCCCCGGTCCGCCGGGCATGCTCAGCGGCCCAGCTTGCCAGCGCGGACTTGCCGGAGCCGGAGCAGCCTGTGAGCAGCAACGCGGATGCCGATTGGTCAGAGAGCCACCGCTGAACGAGGTTGAGCTCCGCGGCTCGTCCGTACAGCGGTTCGGGCGCCGCCGGCGGTTCGAACCGTGCCGGTCGCTCCATGGCCGTTGAAGCGCCGGGCAGGGCATAGTAGCCGGAAGCCACGGACGCGAAGTCCGGCGCGTGGGTGCGCAGTTCCGTCAATGTGGCAGGCGATACCATGAAGACAACCGGAAACGGCGCCAAGCGTGCAATGCTGTTCCGCTCGGCATTGAGGCGCCGGTAGAGCCGGATGCGCTCCGCCAGACCGTCCATTCCCAGAACGATCAGGACATCCGGTGCGCTGTGACGGACGCCTTCAAGGTACGTGCGCAGGCTGTCCTGCCCGGACGTGACCTGCAGCCTGGCTATCCTGAGACCATGAAGTCCCGAGCGCAGTGCAGATTCCGAGCGTTCGCGGGCGAGCCCGCCGGGGCCGATGGCGAAGAACAGCGCAAAGCCCCGAGCCAACCCCACAGCCTTTTGGAGCGCCTCAAGGTCGGCATCCAAGCCGGCGTCCGGTGCGCCCATCGGTGCAGGTCCCGGCCTCAGGGGCGAGCCGAGGCGACGGCCTCTTTGAACTGGCGCAACTCGCGAATGATGGGGTTGACGGAGTACCAGGGAGTCATGTCGAAGGCGCCATCGGATTCGTCGCCGTTGACGTACTCCATGGCGAACAGTTGCTCCAAGATGAGCCTCGCATCCGGGTCCGCATTGTCGAAATCCGTACCTCCGGAGACTTCGATGCGGGCCAGCTTCTGCCACACCGACTGCGGCACCGAGGTCGCATACAACTGCAGGTGCTGCCGTATGGCCTTGTGGGCGGAGTCCATGCTCAGAGGAAGCTTGCCTTCATAGGTGCAGGCCGCCTGGGCAAACTGCATCAAGGAACGGACGTGGCCGCCGCTATAGCGGATGAGCCAATCGAGCACGGTCTTGTCGAAGACCTGATCAAGCGAAGCGGGATAGACTCTCTGGGCCATGAGTCGGCGCAGGATTTCATAACCGCCATCATGGCGTTCGTCCGGCCTGCCACGCTTCGTGACTTTGACCATGGGCATCACGAACGGCGCCGAACCGTAGGCAGCGGCGATCTGCGGACCGTGGCTTCTGACCAATGAGAGGGGCACCGTGCAGATCAGATGCACGTTCAACCGTGTCAGGGTTGCCGCACCCTGGATGAACAGCCGTTCAAGCGACGGCATGCCCTGTTCTCGATCCCTGACCCGCTGGACCTTCTCCATGCTGTCGAGGACCACCACAATGTGGCGGCTGGAGAGCCGTCGCTTAAGCTCCGAGAACACGGAGTTGACTTCCTCTATCAGGTTCGACATCCGAGGCAACAAGGCATCGCGAACTCGTTGGCGCACCGATGCATCGGTGACAAACCGTCGGAACTTCATGCCGGCCTCGCCGATGCCGACGTCCATTTCGGTGAGCTCAACATCACTCAGGATAAGCTTCCGGAGGTCCTCCCACCGCTTGACGAAGTAGTTGTCCTTGAGTTCCACCTTTTCGGCACGGGCCTTGGCGGCCACCTCGCCGACCACGGCCAGCAAGACCTCGGTCATTTCGGCGTCGTAGGGATCTACGAAGTCGTCGGCATCCACGTAGACAGGCCAGAAAGAACCACGGTCGGGCTCCGCATTCAAGCGACGCTCCAGGTACTTAAGCTCCGAGGACTTTCCACACCCGATGTGCCCTGTGAACAGGCGGCACTGCGGCTTCTCCGCTCGGCGGAGTTCCGGGACGACATGCGTTACAAGACTGTCGCCGCCTCGCGCTGCGGTCAGGTCCTCGTACTCACCCTGATCGGCTGCTCGCTTCGGATCGAAGCGATTCCAGATGCGGTCCAGCAAGTCCGTAGCGTCCTTCTTCATGGTCTGGCCTCCGGTGGTCCTGAGTCCCGTGTACAGGTTTGATTATACATTAGCCGTTTGCCGACTCATGGGGCGACGAACGGTGGCCGGAAGTGTCCGCAAGTGTTCAGGACCTCTTGCAGGGCATTCTGCGTGGCTGGGCGAACTCCTGCCCCATGTCACCACCGGGAGAACGCACGATGAGCACGCCAAAGTATCTGAACCCACGATCGCGACCGGCGACACGGGCGGCGGACCTGACGCGGCGGATGACGCTGGAGGAGAAGGTGTCGCAGGTGGTCCACGATGCGGCGGCGATCCCGCCGCTGGGTGTGCCGGCCTACAACTGGTGGAACGAGGGGCTGCATGGCGTTGGCCGCGCAGGGGTGGCCACGGTCTTCCCGCAGGCCATCGGCCTGGCAGCGACGTGGAACACGGAGCTCATGCACCGCGTTGCCGTGGCGATATCCGATGAGGCTCGGGCGAAGCACCACGAGGAGGTCCGGCGGCGGGGCCATTCGGGCTGGTATACGGGCCTGACGTACTGGTCGCCCAACATCAACATCCTCCGCGATCCGCGATGGGGACGCGGGCAGGAGACCTACGGCGAAGACCCCTACCTCACGGCGCGCATGGGCGTGGCGTTCGTGCGGGGTCTTCAGGGCGACCATCCGCGCTATCTGAAACTGGTCGCGACGCCGAAGCATTTCGCCGTGCACAGCGGTCCGGAAGCGCTTCGCCACGGTTTCGATGCGCGTGTGAGTCTGCGCGACCTGCATGAGACCTATCTGCCGGCGTTCCGGGCGTGCATCATGGAAGCGAAGGCGGCCTCGATCATGCCCGCCTACAACCGCACGAACGGCGAGGCCTGCGCCGCAAGCCGCACCCTGCTGGGAGACATTCTGCGCGGCGCGTGGGGTTTCAAGGGGTACGTGGTGTCCGACTGCGGCGCGATAGACGACATCTATCGCCATCACGGGCTGGCGGCCTCGCGCGAGGAGGCATCGGCACTGGCCATGCGGGCAGGATGCGACCTCAACTGCGGCAACACGTTCTGCAGCCTGAGCGGAGCCGTGCTCATGGGCCTGATCGGCGAGGATGAGCTCGATATGGCCGTCAGGCGCCTGATGGAGGCACGAGTCCGCCTTGGCATGTTCGACCCGCCGGAAACAGTGCCCTACGCGCAGATACCATTCTCGGTGAACGACTGCGAAGAGCATCGCCAACTTGCGCGGCGGGCAGCCCAGGAGTCCATCGTCCTGCTCAAGAATCGGGGCATCCTGCCGCTCGGCAGCGGCGTTCGCAGGATCGCAGTGATCGGTCCCAATGCCGACGATGTCGAGACGCTGCTCGGCAACTACAACGGGGAGCCGTCGCGCGCGGTGACGTATCTCGAAGGGCTCCGCGCGCGGCTCGGCAAGCAGGCGGAGGTGACCCACGCGGCCGGATGCGACCTTACGGGCCCGAGGGCGTCGAGCTACGCCGAGGCCGAACGACTCGCACGGAATGCCGATGTCGCCGTGCTCGTGCTCGGCCTGTCGCCCCGGCTGGAAGGCGAGGAAGGCGAGGCGAACCTGATTGACAAGGGAGGAGACCGCAAGGATATCGGCCTGCCCGACAGCCAGGAAGGGCTCCTTCGGGCGGTACTGAATACCGGCGTGCCGACCGTCGTGATCCTGCTGAGCGGAAGCGCCCTGGCGGCCAACACCGCGGCCGGCGACGCCGACGCCCTGCTTGCGGCATGGTACGGTGGCGAGGAGGCCGGTTCGGCCATGGCCGATGTGCTGTTCGGCGACGTGTCGCCCGCCGGCAGGCTTCCCGTCACCTTCTATCGTTCGCTCGATCAGCTCCCGCCCTTCGAGGACTACGCGATGGCCGGCCGCACCTACCGGTTCTTCGACGGCGAGCCGCTCTACCCGTTCGGCTACGGGCTCAGCTACTCCACTTTCGCCTACTCGGGGCTCAGGATCAGCAGACGCAAGATCGGCGCGGGGAAGCCCCTGACGGTCCAGGTGACGGTCACCAACACGGGCGCTCGCGATGCCGACGAGGTGGTGCAGCTCTACCTGTGTCGCTGGGGCGCTCCCGTCCCTGTTCCGCTTCGGCAGCTTGCCGGCTTTCAGCGCATCTCGATCGGCGCCGGACGGTCGGAGACGGTCAGGTTCCGCGTTGACCCCAGGCAGATGGCGTGGTACGACGATGATGGCGTTCCGGTGGTCGGCGCGGGACGGCTCGGAATCGCCGTCGGCGGAGCCCAGCCTGACGCCTCATGGGGCAGCCGCACGGGGCCGGACGCCCCTGCCGGGAACGATATCGTCACGACGGCATTCGAGATTGCCGGGCCGGAGGTGAGCTTGGCGGTGTGACCTGCCAACCGTTAGTCCCTGAGAACGTTGGGGTCTATCACTGCCAGTCCTTCGCGCTCCGCAGCCACGTTCAACTCGACGTCATTGGACACCATGGGAACCGACTCCAAGCCGGCGCCGCGCGCCACTTGATTCACATGAAGAGCGGTGGCAAGCTGGACGGCATCGTAGGCGCGCAATGCATGTCGCTCGGCCAGGGCCATGGCATCCATCGCGATCGGTTCGGTCAGTTCTACGATGCGAAACTCTCGGTCCATGTCGGCTGCCAGGTCTGCTCGGGCGTCGGCCGCATCACCAGCGGCAATCTCACCGACCCGAAGCCTGCGTGTGAGCGCCGATGCCAACTCGACGCAGGTGATCCTCGCAATGACAATCCGACACCCTGTCGCCCCATCCAGCATGGCGCGAAGCGCCTTCGAGCCGAGTTCCTCGACGTATCGTTTTGCCAGTGCGCTGGAATCGACGAAGTAGGCCGACACTAGCGCCGGTCCTTTATGATCGTTTTCGAGAGTGGCGCCCCACTGATTGGCACCGGCCCACGGCGACGCGGCGCGATATCAGACGACTGTGGGAGCCGGGCTACCAACCCGGAGCCCACCAGCGCAGCATCGAGCCGTTGCGCGTCGTCCAGCCGCTGCGCCCGGAGCAACAAGCCCCGCACCCGTGCCTCAACCTGACGCAGTTCGCCAACGTCAAGGCGGCTGACCAGCTCGAGCGCTCGGTCAAGGGTGGCCTGTCCCATGGCTGCCTCCATCGTCCACCTAAGCTTCAATGCATTATACTGCCACTTCGGGGACACGTTCGAAGGCAGATTGGACCCTCAGCAGCGGCGCCGCAGCCGGGTCCGCGCCGTCTACTCCTGTGTCTCCAGCGACAGTGCTGCCATGGCGACGTGCGCTCCGACGCCGCGGGGCGATGAGCCTTCCTTCTCCAGTCCGATCTCGCCTGAGCCGTAGAAGCCGAAGACCGGAGCGCTGCGGGTGACCGTGCGAATGGCCGCAAGCTCATCCGGGGCCTTTGGACCGAGGCCCTGCTTGCGGCTGACGCAGTCGAACACAAGCATCAGCGCAGGCGCGCCCGCACTGGAGCCCACGGCGATCTCGGCGGCCTCGCGAGCCGAAGCCACGATGCCCTCCGGCTGCGGCGCGTCCTTCAGCGAGTACCCCGCCCGGAAGTCGCCCGATATGAGCAGTGCGAGGTTGACGTGCTGCTTGACCTGACCGCGGTCGTAGACGAAGCCGTCGAGAGGACACGAGCCTCCAACCACGGGCAGGCCCGGGCCCATGGACGCGACGAAGCCCTTGACGAGCGCATCGTTGGCCGGGACGTGACAGTCCCCGAGGAGCATTGCCAGCCGCTTTGGACCGGTCTTCTCGGCAACGGATTTGAGATTCCGCCCGAGGGCGGTTCCGCATGCTTCGTGGCTGCCGGCAACATCGGCGCATGCGGCAGCGACATTCAGCGCCTCACCCAGGGCCAGCACGCCGACGGTTCCGCCGTTGCCGTCGCGGGTGATGGGACCGAAGCCGCTGCAGCCGAACACGATGGCGCTGTTGAAGAACCAGCCGATGCCTTCGATCAGCTTGCTCCGCGCGTCGGCGCCGCCCTCCAGCCGATCGAACACGATCACGGCCGATGCCTCGCCGCCTCCGAGAGCTTTGCGAGCCTTCAGGGCTGCCTCGGCGCCGGCTCGGAACGGGTCATCGTGCGCCGACATGCCGGTCGCCGCGAACTCGGGATCGAAGTGCATCAGCACGAGCGTGTCGGCGTCATCTTCGAACGGCCCATCGGGCACAGCGGTGATCGTTCGGATGATGGACGACACGCGGACCTCGTCTATGAGGCCATCGCAGCCGATTCCCACAGTCGGCACATCACCAACTCCGAGAGGCCCTGCGACCGACGCGATGCCGGGCTTTCTCAGCACCCGATCGGCCCTCACTTGCTTTCCGTCCACGTAGATGCGCACCGTTCGGCCATCGAACGTGAACGCGCAGTGGTGCCATTGGCCGTCCACAACCGAACCGGGCGAGCGGACGGTATCGGGGGTATAGCCGGGCATGTAGACCGCAAGCTCGCCCGATCCGGCCAACGTGTACAGCTCCCAGTGGGTCGCCGAGCTTTTCGGCTCGTTGGCGACGAGTATGTTGAAGCCCTTCGCGCTGTCGAGCCGGGCAAGACACTCCACGGTGAGAGGCGGAGCGCTGTACTGGGCGTTGGCGGGCAAGGATGGACGGGTCCTGCGGGTGTCGAGCACCTTACCGAACGGGATCATGGCGCACCCCCTGCGTGTCACGATTCGAGCGCCATTGTGGACCGCAAACGTCCGGGCGTCAACGGTGTGAGCGCCGTCGCATCGGCTATCGCTGCACCGGGGCCGTCAGAAGCACGAAGGCGCGTTTGCCTGCGGCGAAGGCGTCGCGGACGCGGCTCTGACCGATGAGATTGCGACCGTTCGCCATGTGCTCTGCTGCGGCTCGGCGACGCGCATGCGATGCGCCAAACCCGGCCTTCTGGAGCTGATCAAGCGCCCTCGTGAGCGTCTCGGCGGAGTTGTGCTGGAGGCTGAGCATCATTGTCATCTCCGTCGGCGTCACCACGCGCACCTGGGGCCCCAACCGGCGCACAGACCATTCCACCGGTTCGAGGCCGCGCTTCGCCCCGGACTCCCGCGGGCGGCAATCACCCACCATGACACGTGCCCCTTCCCGTCTGGCCCGGCGATCAGAAGAAGTCGTTGGTCCACATGGGCGGGCCGGCAAGACAGTCCCGGAATGCCCGGAAGCCTCTTTCGTCGGTCACCCGGATCAGATCGGCGCGCCGGAGGTCATCCGGCGTCGGTGTGCCGAAAAACGCCTGCGAAAAGGCGCGTATGTGCATGGCGATATCGGGCTCCGCCTTTGTTGGCTTGATCTCGACGACGCCATCGGCGAATGCCGCCTCCCACGTTCCTGCATTCCAGTCGGCGCTTTCGTCGCCGATGCGCATCACAAAGCGCCCCGAACGAGATTCATCGGGCGACCACCGGCTCAGAGCTCCCGCCACATCCACGACGCGCGCCTGCGTCCTGGGCCGCAGTTTCACCTCAATCTCGTGGTCGCAGATGGCCGACCACAGGAGATCATCGTTTGGAGCATTCCACTCGACGCGCCGGGTCTGCATGTCCATTCTCCCCAAGAGGCCCAGCAGGGCCCTCTGGGCGCGGGCGTTCAGGCAGATGAACTCGCGCAACTCGGTGGTATCGTCGGAACCGCCGCGATAGACGAAGTAGCCCTCGATACCATCATCGCCCTCGCAGACGTAGGCGTAGGTCCATTGCTCTGGCGTGTCGTCAAGGATCGTGTTCCATTGCTTCTCGTCGCGATCGAGCATGCCCCGGTAGCGGCCTGCGAAGCGCCTGTAGGCCGCCTGGATGAGAGGGCGGTCCTCTGGGCCGGCTTCCCTGCATCGGTCGGTGTCAGGCGTCGGCTCGAAGATGCGCGTTGCGGCCGAATAGCGCCTGGTAACTCCGGTCCACTCCCAACCGAGCTGCTGGTAGTATCGCCAACTGAACGGGTAGAGCGTCGAAACGACCTCGCCCTCGTCGCGCATATGGCCGAGCGTGGCGACGAGCGCAGCCCTGGCATAGCCACGCCCTCGCGCGGCGGGCTTGCAGGCGACGCCGGCAATGCCGCCGAGCGGCAGAACCACTTTGGGACCCATGTGCGCCTTGAAGCTGAGCACGACCGCCTGGGCCTGAAAGCCGCGCTCGTCCCAGACTCCGTAGGCGGCAGCCTTCGGCTGATTGGGATCATCGGCCCACGGGACGCGGCGCGCCCCCTGCATGAATGCCAGCGAAGAGAGGGCATAGGCCATCTCCTTCTCATCATCCCGAAGGCGTCGTACTTCCATAGATGCCAGCGCAGAGCTCCCCGTGCACGTATTCGCTTGACAGCGGCCCATGCAGGATACCCTCGCCGACAACAGGAAAGAGCGGCGCGCACGGCGAATGCCTGAGCATGCCCCGCCCCATTCCGCGAAGGACCGTCGTAGGCGCTGCGCTGGCTGCGCTGGCGGCCATTGCTGCAGGGTGTCGGCGACGCACAGATGGAGCCAGTGGAGAGACGCCGGGCGCTTCCGGCAAGGAACGCTTCGGCGTCGTGGCTCATCTCGAGCGCTTCCCTGCCGCAGATCTTTCCGGGATACTCCGTCAAGTGTCGGATCTCGGGATCGGGTCCATACGGGGAGTGGTGTTCCCATGGTCGCATGTCGAGGCTCCGAGAGGCCGCTGGAAGTGGGAGTCTGCCGACGCCCAGGTCGAGGCCGTTGAGCACGTCGGCCTCGAACCGATCGGTCATTTCGGGCCATCGGCCTCGTGGGCAAGCTCTCTCGATCCGAACCGCGAGACAAACCCCTGGGGATGGTCCGACTATCCGCCGGACGACATGGCGGCCTGGCGCGAGTATGTGCGTCGCATTGCGGACCGGTACAAGAGGCGCATCCGGATTTGGTCACCCTACAACGAGCCGGACAATCTGGACCTGTTCTGCCCTCCGCGCTCGCCGACCGAAGCTCGTGATCCCGCTTTCCTCGCGCGACGACGCAAGGCCTTCCTCGCCATGCAGGAGATCACGTTCTCGGAGTGCAAGCGAGCCGATCCTGACTGCATCGTGCTCAGCGGCGCGTTCTCCGTTCACGGGCACGTTGACCAGGGCTTCATACCGTGGCTGATGGACAACGGATGCGGCAGGCTGTTCGATGTGTTCGATGTCCATGCCTACGACACGCTCGGAGCGATGCGCGCTTCGGTGATGCTGGCGCGTCGCATGATGGATCGGCATGGCATCGGCAAGCCGGTCTGGATGACCGAAATCGGCGCAGCGGTCCGCCGGACCGGTCGCGGCGGCAGGCCCTTCACTCCCGAGGATGCCGCCGCCTTCGTACCCAAGGCGCTTGCCGCCGCCCTTGCGCTCGGCGTCGAACGGGTCTTCTGGTATCAGGGCTGCTATGACGGAGCGTCGGGCCGTACGCTGCAGGACCCGGCGCACTCACTCATAACCGCCGAAGGCCCGACACCAGCCGCACATGAGTTTGCGAGGACCGTGCGGATGCTGAACGGATGCAGGTATGCCGGCCCGATGTCCGCCGCCGTCATTGCCGGGCGTGCTGTTGGCCATCTCTTTTCCGGAACGGACCGTCGTGTGCTCATCGCATGGGCAGAAGCTCCGGACGGCCTGCCCAACAGCCCGGCTCGGGCTGAAGCGCTAGTGCGCCTGCAGGGCCGCATTCGCCGGCTGTCTCTCACACAGGTCCCGACCGTCCTGTCCGAGGAGGCAGGCCGTGCATGACCGACTCTTGATGTATCACGAGCTTGCATCGTGGTGGCCGGTTCTGTCGGGTCCGCAGGACTATGCCGAAGAGGCCGGCATCTTTCGGGACACCCTCCAATCGCTGAGCGCTCGGCCCATCGTCAGCATGCTCGAGCTTGGCTGCGGCGGAGGGAACAACGCCCTGCATCTGAAGGCCCACTTCCGCATGACGCTGACCGACGTATCCGAGGAGATGCTGGCAGTCAGCCGCGCGCTGAACCCCGAGTGCGAACATGTTCAGGGGGATATGCGCAGCCTCCGCCTGGGGAGACGCTTCGATGCCGTGTTCGTCCACGATGCCATCGGCTACATGCTGACTGAAGAGGACCTGCGCGCCGCCATGCAAACGGCATGGGTCCATCTGGAGTCCGGCGGACCGGCCTTGTTCGTGCCCGACTTCACGACAGAGACCTTCGCGGCATCCACGGATCACGGCGGTCACGATGCGCCGGACCGGTCCATGCGATACCTGTCATGGAGCCACCTCGACGCTGGGGGCGAGCCCGGTTACAGCACCGACTTCGTGTATGTCCTGCGCGATGCGAACGGCATGAGGGTCCTTCATGAGACGCACCGATTCGGTCTGTTCTCGCGGCACGATTGGGTTCGTCTGCTCGGTGAGGTAGGCTTTGAGCCGTATGCCGTTCCGTGCAACCACAGCACGTTCTATGAAGGGCCGCGCGAGATGTTCTGCGGCGTGCGCCCCTTGACGAAAGGCCGGCCATGAACAAACTCACCTCCTCTGCAATCGTCCGCCGAGCGCACTCCGCCGGGTTCGCGATACCGGCGTTCAACGTCCCCTACCTGCCGATGATCGAGCCCGTCGTCAGCGCGTTGCGTGATACCGACTGCTTCGGGTTCATCGCGGTCGCCCGGCTGGAATGGGAGAAGTTCGAGGCCGGCGGTCCAGGACCCGTGCGGGTCGAATACGAGCGAGTCAAGGATGAGCGGTTTACCAGACTGCACCTTGACCACACGCCCGTCATAGATGAGGACCATCTGAGCGTGGACTACATGGCGATCATCGAGGAGGCCATCGGGCTGGGATACGACTCGGTGATGGTGGATGGTTCTCGCCTCCCATTCGAAGAGAACGTCGAGGCCACCCGGCGCGTAGTGGAAGCGGCGCATGCTGCCGGCATCCCCGCCGAGGCCGAACTGGGCGCGGTGCTCGGCCACGAAGCCGGTCCGCTGCCCGACTACGAGGAGCTCATGGCTTCGGGACGTGGCTTCACCGATGTTGAAGAGGCCCGGAGCTTTGTCGAGCAGACCGGCGTGGACTGGCTGTCCGTCGCCGTGGGCAACATCCATGGCGCCATTTCGGGGGCGGCCAAGAGCCGGAAGAAGCCCGAGGCGAGGTTGAGCATCCCGCGCCTGCAGGAGCTTGCCGCGGCTACGCGAGTGCCGTTGGTGCTCCACGGCGGAAGCGGCATTCGACGCGAATCGCTTCGCGAAGGCATGCGAAACGGTATCGCCAAGATCAACGTCGGCACAACGCTCAGGCAGGCCTACGAAGCTGCCCTATCGTCCGGGCTCGACATCGCCAAAGAGGCTGTCTACGACGCCACCGTGCAGGTGATCCAGCAGGAACTGGGCGTGGAGGGCACCGCGCGTCAGTTCTGACAGGTCGGACGAGTCGGACGAGTCGGACTAGTCTGACAGGTCCGACCCGTCCGACTGGTCAGACCGGCTCTTTCTTGCCGGTCCGTCCGAGTACGGTCCCCACGAGCAGGACCGTCACGGTCCCGGCAACGGGGATCGCGAGGTCATGGATGGGGCTCACGAACCCGCTCAACGCGCTGGGCCAGATGGGCATCTTCGAGAGCGTCATCCACAGGATCAGGATCACGCCGCACACGGTGCCCGCGATGGCCGCGCCGTTCCCGGCTCGTGTCAGCAGCCCCAGCAGGAACAGCCCCAGCATTCCGCCGCCGAGCAGTCCGCCAACCTTCCATCCGAAGTCTATGGTGGGGCCGATCTTCAGCGTCATGATCAGGGCGAAACCGATGCACATGATGCCCCAGAACAGCGTCGCCGCATAGAGCACCCTGAGCGATTCGCGGTCATCCGCGTTCGGTCGGAAATAGCGCTTGTAGACATCGTGCAGGCTCAGCGTGGCCATGCTGTTGAGGTTCGTGTCCATGGATGCCGCGAAGATGGCAGCGATCACGAGCCCGCTCATGCCGACGGGAAGCTGGTGGGTGATGAAGTAGGGGAAAACCGCATCGGGATCCTTGGCGACATCAAGCGTTGCCGGAAGAAGCTCGGGCTGCACCTTGTAGTAGGCGAACAGCGCCGACCCGATGAAGAAGAAAAAGAACGCGACGGGCATGTAGAGGATGCCGGCGATCCAGATGCTCTTGCGCGCTTCGGCATCGCTCTTGGCGCTGATGTAGCGCTGGACGTAGCTCTGATCAACGCCCCAGTTGCGCATGTGCTCGATGATGGCGTTGAGGACCACGAGCCAGAACGTCTGATGCATCAGGGACGCGTCATAGGGTCCGAACCCGAACTTGCCGTTCTCGCTCGCGATACGGAAGACCTCGCCGGGGCCGCCCGGCATGCCGTTCAGCAGCACGACCATGCAGATGATCGGTCCGGCAATCAGCACGAAGCCCTGCACGACGCCCGTCCACACAACCGCCTGTATCCCTCCAGCGAGGGTGTAGCCCGTCATCAGGGCGCCGGTAAGGACGATGATGGTTGGCATCAGCCACCCTGGCGGATCACCCCCTGCGAGGAGCGGCACCACCGCCTTGGCCAGCAGGAAGGTGATCATGCCCATGCGCCCCATCTGCAGCAGCAGGTAACACACGACTGCATAGGTGCGCGCCCATGGACCGAAACGGTGCTCGAGGTGGTCGTAGGCCGAGACGACACCGCTATTCCGGTAGAACCCGCAGAACCAGCGCGTGGCGATCAGAAGACCGATCGGCGTGGCGACGGTGAAACCGGCAGCGCACCAGTTGTCATGGAACGATTTGCCGGGGTTGGCGAGGAAGCTGATGCTGCTGATGTAGGAACCGAACATGGACATGCCGACCGCCCACCCCGGGAACGTGCGTCCCGCCGTGACGTACTGGTCGGCGGTTCGATTGCGGCGCGAGAAGTAGAGGCCTACACCCACGATGCCCGCGAGGTAGGCGACGAGGACAACGATATCGGTAATCGGTAGGTTGTGTTCCATGGTCGTGTGATTCGACGGGGGCTTGGCTAAGTCCTTCCGGTGCTCGATGGCCGAGTGATGCGCCGCTCGGAGGCGGTTGACCTGTGTCTCCGGCGAGCGTATACTTCGACGGTGACGCATTCGGACCGTCCTCCCGCTTGCTTCGACCGTCCGTCAGGAATGGAGCACACGCGCATGACCCGCATCGTTTTCGCCCTGCTTCTCTGCCTTGCCGCCTGCCCTGCCCGGCCTGCGCCACAGCCTCGTGTGGTCTGGCAATGGACCGCCGCCGATGGAGTGGCCGACTGGCAGCCGAACGAGCAGGTGAAGGACCTCGCCATCGAGGGTTCGGCGATGACGTTTCGGACGACCGGCTCCGACCCGATTCTGCAGTACAAACCCCTGCTCGACGTGCAGGCATCGTTGTGGCAGGCTTTCGAGGTTCGTCTGAAATCGAGCCGGGATGACCGAATCGAGCTGTTCTGGACGGAGACCGACGAGGGGCCGTACGGCGGTTTTTCGCAGGCGAAGCTGACGCACATTGCCGTCCGTGGCGACGGTCAGTGGCGCACGTACCGCGTGTACCCGTTCTGGCAGAGGGCAGGACGAATCATCAAGCTTCGATTCGATCCATACGACGGCGCGAGGTTTTCCATCGAGTATATGCGGATCGTGCAGATGCCGGCGCCGTCGCCGACCACAGCCAACCTGAAGCTGCCGCGCGATCGGGCACAGTGGCTCACGATGCAGGGGATGGGGGTTACGCCGGCGGCCGATGGGCTGAGACTGGCTCCGACCGAACCCGACGGCTTCGGTCTGGCGCCGATACCCCCTTTCGATGCCGATGTCAACCCGTGCGTCTCGATCCGCATGTCGTCCACTCGAGCGCGGCGTTCAGCGGTCGTATTCACGGATGATGCTGAGTTCGGCCTGCACGAGACGCCGTTCACGGTCATCGCCGACGGGCGGCCGCACACCTACAACCTCGACATGCTGAACCATCCATCGTGGAAGGGGAAGATCCTCGCGGTCGGATTGCGGCCCGGGGCCGCATGCACGCTGCACTCCGTGGCTGTCGCCTCAAAGCCGCAGGGACCTGCCGATCTGCGCATCGAGTCGTTCGACGCCGAGGAGGCGCTTCCCAGAGCCGGAAGCCCCATCACCTTGGCGGCACGCGTCACCAACCTCGGTGGCGAGCCAGCACGGAAGGTCACTGCGCGGTTGCTGCTGCCTCCGGGAGTGACATTCGCGCGAGGCTCCACCGGTGCCGTCGCGGCTGCGCGCAGTCTGCACTTCGGACAGGACCACCTATGGACGTGGAAGGTTGTCGCGGCCAAGCCGGGCAGGTTCACCTTCAAGGTCCGCATCGGCGCATCTTCCGGCAAAACGACGGAAGCATCGAGGACCGTTGGTGTGACGCCGCGACCTGCTGTGGCGCGAACGGGATATCCCCCTGAGCCGAAGCCCGTGAGGGGAAAACTCGATGTCGGCGTCTATTACTTCCCGGGCTGGCGCACGTCCGGACAGTGGGCGCCGATCACGCGGTTCCCCGAGCGTCGTCCCGTGCTGGGCTGGTTCCGTGAGGGCGATCCTTCCGTTGCCGACTGGCACATCAAGTGGGCCGTCGAGCACGGGATCACCTTCTTCGCCTACGACTGGTACTGGTCGGCCGGGGCACGCCATCTCGAGCATGCGCTCCACGAGGGCTACTTCAACGCGCGCTATCGCGACCGGCTGAAGTTCTGCCTTCTGTGGGCCAATCACAATCCGGACGGCACCTCATCGCACGAGGACTTCATGAATGTGGTCCGGTACTGGATCGAGCATTACTTCCGCCGACCGGAGCACTACACCATCGAGGGGAAACCCGTCGTGATCATCTTCTCGCCATACCGCTTCCGGGCCGACATGGGAAGCGACGCAGTGCGGCGATCGTTCGATGCGATGCGGCAGGAGTGCGTGAAGGCGGGCCTGCCCGGGCTCTATATCCTGGCCTGTGTCGGAGGCGACGTATCGGAGGCAAAGCTGCTGGAGCGGGAGGGCTACGACGCGGTTACGGCATACAACTGGCCGCATCTCGGCGTTCGCGGCTCGGAGCGCTGGGCGCCCTATGCGGACTTGCTGGCGCCGCACCGTGAACTCTGGGAGCGCTACGCAGCCGAGTCCCCCCTGCCGATCATGACCCCGGTCAGCGGCGGATGGGACAGTCGTCCATGGCATGGGGACACCGCGCTCGTGCGCTCCAATAGGACGCCGGCCCTGTTCAAGAAGCATCTTCAAGACGCCAGGGAGTTCATTGAAGCCAACCCCGGCAAGGCCCTGCCTGTGGCGCTGATCGAGGCATGGAACGAGTTCGGCGAAGGGTCGTACATCGAGCCGCACCGGCAGTATGGCTTCGGCTATCTCGACGCGATCCGTGAGGTCTTTGCCGACACGGGGGGCGCACACACGGACCTGACACCGCAGGATGTAGGCCATCAGGTTCCGCAAGTCAACGTTGCGGCTGCCATGGGCGGCGTCTGGGATCTCGGCAAGGATTCCTCGGGATGGGAGTCCGGCATGGGTCTGACCGACTTCCGGCAGCATGAGGGTGCCCTCCGCTGCGTCACCGTCAACAACGACGCCGCGTTCTTCGGCCCTCCCATGCAGGTCGCGGCAGCCGAGCGGGGCACGCTCAAGATCAGGATGCGGCTGACGCCATCCGACGGAACGGCATTCGACGATACGGGTCAGGTTTTCTGGACAACGCGCTCCACCGGAACGTCCGAGGCCGCGAGCGTGCGCTTCCCCGTGCATATAGACGGCCAGTGGCACGAGTATGCGGTTCCTGTGCGCCAGAACCTGCGATGGCGCGGCATCATCACGGGGCTCCGGCTCGATCCGTGCAGCCGATCCGGCATCGTGGTGGATCTGGCGAGGATCGAAGCGGCCCGGTAGCAGCACGTCGGTTCCCCGCCCCCTCCGGCGTGTCGTTACCCCCGCCCCCTCCGGCGGGCGGGTGCAAGGGGGAG
>DYKI01000077.1 GCA_020722705.1 Chthonomonas calidirosea
TCCCTCCCGTGGGAGGGTCATCGTCCTCGATGCCCGGTAAGGCGCGACGGGTGGGCAACGGCAACAGACCCGTAGACCACACCGATACGCCTGCGGTCCGCAACCGGCAGATCGCTGCCGTTCATGCGGTCACCCAGGTTCTGTTCACCAAACTGGGTATCGACGACCGCATTCGTGACGCGCTGCGGCTATCCATGGATGCGGTTGAGGCAACGGCAGGGTCCATCTATCTCTACCGTGAGACGGACGATTCACTCGTATTCGAGTACGTCGTCGGGCCCCCAAACTCCGCAGCGCTCCTTGGCCAGAGCCTTCCCAGCAGCGAGGGCATAGCCGGCCACGTTTTCCGGACAGGAACGACCGTTATCGAGAACGACGCACGTCGCGCCGCGCTGCACAGGTCCGACATTGGCGAGGCTGTCGGCTTCGTCACCCACAACATGGTGACTGCTCCTCTCAAGACCCTCGACGGCGAACCCGTCGGCGTCATGCAGATCCTGAACAAGCGGCGCGGCGACTTCGATCACGACGATGTCGAGGTACTGGAGATCGTAGCCGCAATCACGGCAACCGCCATCGAGAACGCCAACCTTCAGAGGGAGGCGCAAGTGGCCGCCGTCGCTCGGGCCGTTGGCGACCTGAGCCACGACATCAAGAACAAAGTCGCGCCGATCTCGATGGTAGCGCATCTGCTCCGCCCGGATCTCGACAGCATGTTCGAGTCCATAGACCGCCTGTCTGCTGGTTGGCCGGAACCTGTCCCTGCTGAGCTGCGTCAGGCGGTCGCGACCGTACGCAGCGAGTATGAGGAGCACTGCGACATCATCCTGCAGCAGGTGGCAGCAGTCCAAGAGCATACCAAGCGCATATCCGACGTGCTCAAGGGCACCGTCACCGAACCGCAGATTGAGCTGATCGAGGCGCAGCCGCTCATTGACGAACAGACGCGCCTGCTGGAACCTGTGGCACGCAACAACAAGATCATCCTGTCATCGCGCGTTGACGGAACACCCACCCTTGTCCCGCTTGACCGGTTCTTCCTGTGCAGCGCCGTCTACAACCTGATCAACAACGCAATACCCGAGACACCGCCAGGCGGATCCGTTACCGTCACGACCCGGTACGTCCCCGAAGGCGACTTCCCCGATGGCAACTACGTTGAGATCAGCGTATCCGATACGGGCCGGGGCATGCCTGCCCAGATGTTGGACCGCATACTCCGGGGCGACGCGACAAGCACAAAGGTGGGCGGGACCGGCCTGGGGACGAGGATCGTCTACAACGCCGTCAGGGCACACCGTGGGGTCTTCCTGGGCTCCAGCGAGCTGGGTCGCGGTACCACGTTCGCCATAAAGCTGCCGCTCACCCGTCCGGGCAAGTGATTGCGCCCAGCCCAGCTCCGGTCCTGCCTCGGTCGCCGGCCTCATTCATATGGATTGCGCTACGTGTCTTCAGAAGCCGTCCAGCAAATCACGCAACCGATGCAGGACACCCTGAATCACCCCCTCCTCAGTGGGTGAAGTGTCGGGTGTTCCGGCGGTCTCGCTCGGCCTGAGGAGCATCTCCGACGGTGTCTGATCAGGGCCATGGGCCGGGCGCAACAGAGTGTCGCTGTCCAGGCGATCTGCTGGACGCAGGAGTGTTCGCTTGGCCCTGTAGAGATCGAGGGTTTCCCTCGCCTGCCGACGCCACGCGCACCTCGGGTCCTCTGCGTCCCGGGCCAGTATACGTTCGGCATTGATCCGACCGAACTCGCTGCGCATGGCCTCCAGGTCCTCGATGGCCTGGACGCGCTCGGGAGCCTTGATGGTGTCATCCGTGAGCAGGTATGCCAATAGGTCGCGAGCCCGTCCCATGGACTTCAGGGCATCCACGAGTGCCCGGTCCGGTCTGCCTGAGCGAGTCCGTCGAGCGTGGTGACAGAGAGGGGCCACGATCCGACCGGTTCGGCGGCGCGCAAGGGCGACGGCTGCTGCGCGACGCACAGCGATCCGACGAGCCCCGACGAGAGTCCAGAGAGTGTCCTCGACCTCCGCTCCGCTCATGCGGCCCAACGCGCGAACGGCGTGCACCGCCAGGCGATCCTTGCGCGCAGCCTGGGCCTTCAGCACCTCCTGCGCAGGACCATTGTCCAGATAGCCCAGCATGTTCGCTATGCGCACATAGCGGTTCCATCGAGTCTCGGCCTGTGCAGCGGCAGCAAGGGATTGCACAACGAGGTCGGTCGGCTCTCGGGACAACAGACGGCGGATGCGGCGCGAAGATGGTCTCAGGCGCGACACAAGATCGGCAACAATCGCATTGATGCGTGCCTGCGTCTCGGTATCGCTGCCCTGCCGAGACGATCTGCCCGACACGGTGTGCTCTGGCGGCAGCATCAGCTTCTCGCGAAATCGTCCAGATACTCGGCGAAGCGAGCAGCCCACTCGACCTCGAATGCATTGTACATTGAGGCCCGGAAGCCGCCCACTGCCCTATGTCCCTTCAGGCCAACCATCTCTCTCGCGCGCGCGCCATCGAGAAACTCCGCTTCACGCGACATGTCCCTGAGCCTGAACGTCACGTTCACAAGTGAACGATCATCGGGAACGACCACGGTTGGCTCGTACACGTCAGGGTGCGCATCCAGCCTTCCGTAGACCAGGGCGGCCTTCTTCCGATTCAGCGCTTCGATACCGGCCAATCCGCCATTGGCCTCCATCCACCGACACACGAGGGCCACCACGTAGATGCCGAACACAGGCGGAGTGTTGTAGACCGAGCGCTCCCGCGCGTGGACCCGGTACGACAGCATCTCAGGAAGATCGGCGTTGGCGATCTCCAACAGCGACTTGCGAACAACCACAACAGTCACGCCCGCCGGCCCGATGTTCTTCTGAGCGCCTGCGTAGATCATGGCAAAGCGCGTGTGATCGCGGCTGCACGCGAGGAAGTCCGAAGACATATCGGCAACAAGCGGGACGCCGCCCGTGGAGGGCAGATCATGCCATTCGGTTCCCTCGATGGTGTTGTTCGTCGTGATATGAACGTAGGCAGCATCATCAGGAACCTGCCCGATCTCGGGCAATCGGGCGTATCTGGCATCGCTTGACGAGGCTATGACTCGGGCATCCCCTATGCGCCGGGCCTGCTGTATGGCTTTCATGGACCAGGTGCCGGTATCCACATAGGCCCCATAGCCGCCCGGATGCAGAAGATTGAGCGGCACCATGTAAAACTGCAGGCTCGCTCCTCCGCCCAGGAACAGAACCTCGTATTCGCCGGCGTCCACCCCAAGCAGGCCAAGGATTCGCTCACAGGCCTCATGGTACACCGCTTCGAACGCCTTCGCGCGATGACTGATCTCAAGCACCGACATGCCGCTGTCCGACAGCTCAAGCACGCTCGACGCCGCTTCCTGCAGAACATCCCGGGGCAGCACGGCCGGTCCCGGGTTGAAGTTGATGACTCTCCTCACTTCGCCTCCACCGATCTCACTTCAATGTCATCGAGGTAGAACACCCCTGGGCCTGTGGAGTTGGCCACAAACCCGAACCATGTCAGCATAGAGAAACCGGGATCGCACGGCAACCCCATGAACCTCAGCGGCGCAGCCCGCCCCGGAAGCCTGATGGCGAGGTCGAACGCTCCCGCTGCATCCTCGCCGACTCGACATTTGATTTCAAACCGGACCCACTGACCATGCGGCAGATCGAGTAACTTCGTCCCGCGAGCAGTCAACGCTCCGTTGCGATCCACGTGCAGCGACGGCCCCGCAAAGGCGGGACCTCCGGGCCCACGCCATTCGTGATACATGTGTGTACCCGGCTCCACGCGCAAAGCGAATGTGGCAATGACGACGCCCTTACCAAGATTCGGAGTCCACCAAACATGGGGGTTGTACTCCGCCTTCTGGCCCGGCCTGTCTACGAACTTCAAGCTGTGCTTGCCCGAGGCCGCGGTCTCGTCAGTGACGCGAGCCGTTGCCTCCTCGGTCTCCTCCACGGTCGTGGCATCGGCCGCACGGTCGCCGACGGTTTGCTCTTCAAATCCCGTCTTGACCCGTGTCGGCGTCGGTTTCGGGGGTGCCGGGTAGGCCCGGTCGGTCCATACAGGGTCCGGTTTGCGGCTTCCTCTTCCGATGCGCCCGGCCTGCAGCATGTCGAACGGCAGGAATCCGACCGTGGACGCTGCAGAACCCGGCTTGAGGCGAAAATCGTTGCGGTCGGGAGCAACGAACAACGGATCCGCAATCACCGAGTTCCTGTCATTGCCCTCCTTGCGCCAGTCGTCCCAGGTGCGGCCCGCAAAGTCGAATGGCCGCCCTCCGGTTCGCCAGTACAGGTTGTTGTCCAGCTTGTACTGCCCGCCGCTCCAGTTCGAGGCCAGAAGCTGCCCCGTTGCCCAGTAGACGATATTCCTTTCAAAGGTAAACGAGCGATGCTCCTCGGCGCGTGTCCTCATGATCTGCGCTTCGCGGTTGAGCGCGAAGATGTTGTTGCGGACGATGTTGTCTCGACCATAGTGCTGGTGGAAGCCCGCGCTCTTGCATCGGTAGACGAGATTGTTCTCGGCCAGCATCCCCGTTGTGCCTTCATCGAAGTAGATGCCCCATCCGCCATATCCGTAGCTCTCGATGTCGTGGAAGTGGTTGAAACGCTGAACCGAGCCGCCGCCCGCTCCGAGGGTGTATGTTGCTCCCATGTCGCTCAGCACGCCCTGGCCTATGTGGTGAATGTAGTTGTACTCCAGCGTGTTGTGGTGTGCCGCGCTCGGGGCGTAGCCCCAGGACCAGCCGACGGAGATACCCGAGTAGTACAGGTCGCATATCTCGTTGTGGGCGACCAGATTGTATGGTGACGCCCCGATCCAGACGCCGATACCTGCAGGGTGCATGCGTCCGCCATGGGCGATCAGGTTGTTCCGCACCGTATGCCAACCCGACTGCAGATCTTGATCATCGCGCCCCACGGTCTCGCCGAGTCTGATGCCGCCTGCCCCCATGTCCACAATGGTGCAGTTCTCGATGGACGCGCGTTTGCAGGCTTCTCCAAACTCGATGGCATACGCCCCGACATGCTTCACCGTACAGGCATCCAGGCGGCAGTCCACGGCGCCGCGTGCACGGATCGCTGCCGACAGGTGAACCTCCGCCTGTGGAGCCTGTGATCCTTCGCGTGGACAGACCCAGTTCGCATGGGCGAAGGTGAGCCCCCTGAGCTCCACATGCCTGACCCACCGCCTCTGCTCCGGGTTCCCACGAAACTCGACAAGGGTCTCCAGGCGAGGTGCCCAAGCATCGAGGTTGTCGAGGGTTTCGCCCTTCTTGGGCAGATAATCCAGGACGCCGGTGTGCGTGTCGAGATACCACTCGCCCGGCTCCGTCAGCGCCTCGCGAACGTTCTCGACGATGTATCGCCCTCCCTTCGGCAAGGCAAAGAACCACATCGTCGAGATGGTCGGCGCGACGAACCTGACTGTGCGCTCGGTCGGGTTCACGTCGGCAATCCGCATACGGGCCATCGTCCAGGACTGGAAACAAAGCACATCAACTTCGTCTCGGTTCTTCCAGTCCGCACGTATGTCACCGTCCCTGAACACGAACCGGTCGAAGCCTTTGGACCCGGCCGCAGGAGATGGTCTTGCTTCGTCCTCGATGTAGTAGTACGAACGCTTCGGCAGCCGCGGGCGATAGCGTCGCCGGCCGTTGACGAATAGCTGCTCGAACTTCCAGCCTCCGCTGCGAACAGCCGGAAGCTCGACGCTGAGCTTTCCTCCGGCGCTTACCCATCCGGAGAGCCTGGTGCCGCCGCTCAGGACGGGCTTCTCACCCGGATAGGCTGCATAGACGGTCGGATGTCCTCCGGTGCCGCTCTCCTCGGGTGTGATCACAATGGGTTCGGCCAGCTCATACACTCCCTTTCGAACCATGACGGTGACTGTCCGAGGCGCTGTGTCAGCCGCCCGCATGCGTCGGACTGCCTGTTGCGCGGCAGCCGGCGTCGCGAGCGGCCCATCGGTGCGCGAGCGGTTCGGGCTCGGAAGCCGTCCACTCCATTGATCGTTCCCGTTTGGAGCCACATAGAGATCGGCCTTCGGCGCGCCGGAGGCCGCTGCGCACATCAGGCCCAAAGCGATGAGGCACAGCAATGGGTGCATGCGATTTCATCCTTCCGGTTGTGCTGACGCTGAGCGCTGCGATGCCCGGCCATTCAGCCTTCAGACGGGTCACCGGGGCCGGTGCCCCTCCCGCTGTTCCTATCGAACGGCGACGTTGAGGTGATGTTCGCGGTTGCCCACCGGCACGGTGATTGACTGGAGTCCCGTGAACTCGGCTTCGTCGCAGACGTGCTTGTAGTCCTCCCACGTCCACTGCACCGAGTTGCAGATAGCCGCCGTTTCGAGGCGTGTGGAGCCATCCTCGCGAACGATGAAGAGGTAGTTCTCCACCACACCGGTCTCCTGCCGATCCCGGGCAACGACCAGGGTCAGATGGGTGCCTGCATGCTCGTAATCGGCTCGAATCTGGAACCGCGGCGCCGCATTCCAGGCTGCCTCCAGCCTCGCAGCGCGATCGGCGGCCGACGACCACTGATCGGCACCGGTGAATACCAGCACACCGCCCGGCTTGAGAACCGACGCAAAGTTGTGGGTCGCAAACCGAAGCTCATGCCGCGTGGTCGTCCACGCGAAGGCGTCATTGATCACCGCATCGAACTCACCGTGGAACATGTCCGCAAGGTTGTCCCACAGGCAATGCTCGAAACGAATCGGCAACTCACGAAACTCGGCCAACTCGCGCGCATGCTCGATGGCGACACGACTGCTGTCGGTGCCTACCACCTCGAACCCGTCTTCCTGGAGGAGCATCGCCCTCAGGCCAAGACCGCAGTTGCAGTCAAGGACGCGTTTGGCGCCGTAGTGCTTGAGAACATAGCTCCACACAGGTGCCGTTCGCGCCGGGCGCCCCTCAGGATGCGACGGATCGCGGAAATGGGGCTGCCATAGGGCACGCCGGAACCATTGCCACTTCCAGATGATGTCCCAGTCCTCGCTGGTGTTCATGGTCGTGTCTCCGAGTTCGTCCTTAGCTCATATTCTTGCACGATTGCGCCGATTCCTGTGCCATTCCCCTGAGCTTCGCCCCAACGGCCCTTCTGCAAGTGTCCTTCGCCGTTCAGCGCGCACTCGCTTAGGGTATCCTGTGACCCGACGTCGGCTCCACGCGTCTGCGCTCCGCCGTCACCCAGAGCGTATGGACCTCACACCCATCCAGTGGTACCTCGGCGGCCTTGCCGCCATTCTGATCGGCTTCTCGAAAACAGGCATGCCGGGTGCCGGCATCCTCGTAGTGCCGATGCTCGCTGCGGCCTTTGGTGGCCGCGCCAGTGTCGGCGTGATGCTGCCCATGCTGCTCTTTGCGGACTTGTTTGCCGTCGCCTGGTACCGCCGGCACGCTCAATGGGATCGGCTATGGCATGTTGCGCCCTGGGTAGCCGTCGGCATGATTGCCGGCACGCTGTTCCTGAAAGTGATGGGTGACGCGGGACCATCTCGAGATCGCATGAACCTGACGATCGGCGTCATTGTGCTGATCATGCTCGGCATCAACCTGCTGCGCCGAAGGGTCGGCGACAGGCTCACGCCTCACCATCCTGCCTCCATCGCCGCAACCGGCTCAGCCGCCGGATTCACGACAACGGCCTCGAATGCCGCCGGCCCCATCATGGCCATCTACCTCCAGGGCATGGGACTTCCGAAAGCTCAGTTCATGGGGACGACTGCCTGGTTCTTCCTGATTGTCAACGCTGCGAAACTGCCGGTTTTCGTGGCGCTCAGCGCACTGAACCCCGCGAACCCAATCATCACTGGACATACGCTGCTGGCGAACCTCGCCCTGTGCCCGGGCATTCTGGCCGGCGTCTGGATTGGCCGATGGTTCCTGCCGCGCGTTTCGCAAACCTCATTCGATGCCCTGGTGCTGGCTCTCGCCGGCGCTGCGGCGCTGAAGCTCATCCTGCAGTAGCCCACGGCTCATGGCTCGCCGAGTTCCAGGTGTTCAAGAACACCCGGCAGGATGACCGACTTGATCTGACGCGAATCGTACATTCGATCAAGGACCCAGTCGGACCAGCGCGGCTGCTCGCCGATGGCGTCCAGCCCGGCAACCCGGTTGTCCACCAATGCCGCAAGGTACGCGTAGATGCACTGTCGCCCCGTGGTTGAGTCGGCATGGAGCCGCACGTCCGGCATGACACCGTCAGACTCTGCGCAGATCACATCCACCGCCCTCAGCACGTCGTAGGTCCTCAGGGCACACAGGCTGTCGTCGAGCCAGACCAGATCGTCGGCGAGCTTATGAATAACCCCGTAGAACTCGTTCGGGTTTGTCGCTCTCAGCAGCGGGTGTGGCTCCAGGGCGCCGGTCCCCGAGACATCGAGAACGAGCACCGAGCGTCCGCCAAGGCAGCACGCACGTATCCATTTCATGTGGGGCGCCAAGCGCTTCGTGCCATCGTCCCAGACAGCAACCGTCCAGGCATGGCTTTGCTCCTTCCGCAGCGCGTGGGTGAAGACCAGTCCGTGGCCCATCAGGTCCCGCTGCGACCACCAGACGCGAGCGGCGACGTTGAGTTGGCCCAATCGCCGAGTCGCATATGTCCTCGGGTTCAGTTCACACCCGTATCGTCCTGCCTTGACCTTCTCTGCTAGCCACGTCAACGCAACTTCTCTGCCTCGGCCAGTCCCGACGCTGCGTCTCGCTGTCGCCAGAGCAGCAGCCCGATCGCGGCACTCCTCATGAATGAAACGCGCATCGGGATAGTCGGAACGTAGCTGGCCGGTGCGGGTGCAGCGGACGGCCGGCTCGGGCAACGGCTCCGTCACCGAACGGTCGGGCGTGACCGCAGCGCCCATCAGGGTGCGGGCGAAGAAGGCGGTCGCGGCCTCAGCAAGTACGCGCGTGTACGCGTGGCCCGCACGATCAACGACCAGCTCAGGCATTCCCTGCACTCCGAGCGCTGCCCAGATGTGTCGGCAGCTCTCCACCGTTCGCCTGGTCCCTTCGATCGGGAAGAAGTCGTCCGTGACGGCGAGGACGCACACAGGCCGCGGGGCCATGGCGATCAGCACGTCCGCGTGGTCGTATCCGGCCGCCGTAAACCCCGGCCATATCTGCTCGGCGTCCTGTGCGCCGCCGCTGTACATGTAACTGCGCCGGTCCATGATGAACGTGCCCGGCGCGGCTGCAGCGATCCGATCGTCCGTAAGCATCAAGAGACAGGACTGCGTTCCGCCGCCAGAGTTGCCGGTCAAGCCGATTCGCGATGCATCCACCTCGGGCCGTGCAGCAAGGTAGTCCACGCTTCGACGCGCATCGTGCAGGAAAAAACGTGCCGAGGCCCAACCAAGGGGCGCGCACTGCGCACCTGCATGGTCATGCTCAAGCGTGCAGGGCCCGACCAGCGGAGCGCCAAGACCAGACTCCCAGTAGCTGAGCCTCTCGCCCTGACCGATCGGATCCTGCGCCAGCACCACAAAGCCGTGGTGCGCCAGAAGCTGACATACCCGCTGGTACTCCGGGTACGCCTTGCCTTCGCTTGCGTGTCCGCACAGGAACAGCACAGCCGGCGCGCGATCGGTCAATCCGTTCGGCACGTAAAGGAGCGATGTGACATACACGCCGGGTCGCGATTCGTAGACCAGCCGCTCTATTCTGAACTTTTCTCGCTCGACGACACCCATCAACCGAGCGTGGACCGGGCCATCGTCGGCCGGCAAGCCGCCCAGCGACGCGATGAAGTCCGCACGCAACTTGCTTTGATAGGCCCGGATCTCATCCGGCGTCCGGAGACCCGCTCTCACCGACTCGCCGAACGCGAACGCTTGCTCGGATCGTCGGTAGATGTGCCACTTAAGTTGATCCCGTACATCGAAGAACCAGTCTGCGGGCGTCAGCCGCTCGACTTCGTCTATGCTCATCTGTGCAACGCTCCTGTCATGTCGCGATGTGTGTTTCAGGCAGGATTATTGTTCGGCGTGTGCGACCAGACTGCCTGCTTGCGGCCGAAGGTCGGCCTGCCCGAACCCTTCCCGCAGACTCACGCGCATTGACGATCCGTCAGGGCGTCGGATAGAATGCCCCCGATATGGATAGGACACTCAATCGTGTACAGCGCATGTTCGCGCTTGCCGCTGCGGCGTGTGCCCTTCTGAACGGGCACTCGTCGGACGCACAGACCAAGGCCGCACAACCACAGATCGGACCGAAACCGCCGGCGGCAGCGCAGGCGTCGAAGTTGTTCGATGAGGCCCTCGCTGCGCACCGATCGGGCAACCTCACCAAGGCCGCTGCCGCCTACAAGAGAGTGCTGCAGATCACCCCGGACGCCTATCCGGCCTTGATGAACCTGGGACTTCTTTACCGGTCCAAGGGCGACACCGCCAATGCGATCGCCTATCTGTCGAGAGCCGAAAAGGCAGACCCAAAGAACCCGGCTCCAGCGATTCAGATGGCCTTAATCGCACTCGACAACAGGAAGCCCGACGAGGCCGGTGTGCATGCTCGACGTGCGGTAAGGTTGGATCCGAAGAACGGCCAGGCGCACTTCGTTCTGGCCGGGCACTACGCCGCACTGCGGAAAATGCAGGATGCCCTGCGCGAGTATCGCCTCGCCGCCCGCTATGCCCCGGACAACGCCCCGATTCAGTACAACCTGGGCGTAACGCTGGCCGCTGCCGGTCACCGCGAGGAAGCGATGGCGGCCCTCAAACGCGCGACCCGACTCGATCCGCGCATGGGTCCGGCATACACCTCGATCGGCGTGCTGTATCAGGCCATGGGAGATCTGCCGGCCGCGATTGCGGCGCACACGCGCGCGGTCACGCTCATGCCTGACGATGTGACGGCGCACCATAACCTCGCCGTGGCGCAGCAAGCGCTCTCCGTTCAAAAGAACGACCGGAAGCTCCTCAATGCCGCCATCAGCAGTTTCCTCCGGGCGACGGAGCTGGCACCCAGGTATCTGCCTTCGCGGTATGGCCTGGCGCGAGCTTACTATGAGCTGCGCAACTACCCGCAGGCAGTCGTCCACTTTCGTGCGGCCCTGGCACTGGTGCCGAACGACACGAAGCTTCAGTTGGATACAGCCATTGCGGAGACCTGGGCGGCGCAGGGCATTGCCGATGCGGCCCGGAAGAAGGCCTACCAGTCAGCCGCCGAGGCTCGGTTCCGCAAGGCCATGACCAGGAACACCCCGGCAAATGCCTACGTCGGCCTCGGCTACCTGTACGAGCAGCAAGGCCGCATGGCCGATGCCGAGAAGGTATACCGTCAGTGGTGCCAACGATTCCCTCGCGACGCCAGAGCTCATATGGCCCTCGGTAAGCTCGTCGAGGCAAGCGGCCAGACGGCAACGGCTCTCGGGCACTTCCGTAAAGCCCTCGAAGTTGACCCGAAGAACGTAGAGGCGCTCAGGGCGATTGGCCGCGTACACGAAGGGAGACAGGAGTATGCTCAGGCGATCGCCGCTTACGAAGAGTTCGCCAAGGCCAACCCCAAGAACCCAGAGCCCTACCGCATGATCGGTCTTGCATACCAGCGCTCGAACAAGCTTCCCGAGGCGATTGCCGCTCTGGAGCGAGTCAAGCAGCTCGCCCCAAAGGACACGTCCACATACTCAACTCTCGGCAGCATCTATGAGCGCCGGCAGGAGTACGACAAAGCCGAGCAGGAGTACCGCGCCTGGAGCAAGGCAGCTCCAACTGAGGCCTACCCGCGTGCAGCCGTGGCCCGGATGCTCGAAAAGCAGAACAAGCTGGAAGATGCCATCGCCGTTTACCGAGCGATTGAGCGGGATAACCCCAAAGACGCCTTCTACGTTACCAACATACCGCGGCTGCTCGGTTTGCTGGGCAAGAAAGATGATGCGGTGAGCGAGTGGCGTCGCCTGTGTGATCGTGAGCCCACGAATGCGTCATTCCGAACGAGCCTCGGCGGGATGCTCGAAAGCATCGGAAAGCATGCAGAAGCCATCGCCGAGTACAATCGGGCGCTCGGCCTGACACCCAACAACGCGTGGATTCACGTCAGGATCGGATCCGCCTACGATAAGCTCGGAAACCTGGTCGAAGCAAAGGCTTCCTTCGAGCGGGCTCTCGATGCCCAGCCCGACAATGCCGAAGCATTGAACCACCTTGAGGCCGTCTACGCGAAGGAGCCAACTCCAGATGCGTGGCTTGCATACCTCATGCGGCTCGTCGAACGCCGTCCAGGTAACGCGGGCGCGCTCGCCAAGCTCGAGACCGCATACATCAAGGCCAACAAGCGAAACGAGATGCTCGAGCGTTTGAAGGCCATATCGGAGGGCCCCAACGCTGACCGGGTCTTCCTGCTGGCGTACGCAGGAATCCTCACCAGGGCCGATCGCAAGGATGAGGCATTTGAAGTGCAGCGGCGCATCGCCAAGGCGAACCCTGACGATGTCACGACTCGTCTGGCCATCGCGGCGCGTTACGCGGCCGAAGGCCGGCTTCCCGAAGAGATCAGTGTCTACGAGGAGATCGTCCGCGCACGGGGCATTCCCCAGTCCATGATGGTTGTCCATCGCACCAAACTGGCCGAGCTCTACGAAAAGAACGGCCAGAAGAATGAGGCTCTGCAGCAGTACCGCGAGGTGCTCAAGTCCGATCCCAAACATGGCCCCGCCGCTGAAGCCGTAAAGCGGCTTGGCGGTTAGCCGCTGGACCGCCGGTGTCCCGCATGGTACGCTCCCGCGAGCGGCCGGCATGCAAGCCGCGCCTGTTGACACCGTTGCTTCACGTCATCCCTGTCATCCTAGCCGGATGCGGTTGGATGGCTGACAACCCGGAGCCTGCGGCATATCGCGTCGAGCACGCGAAGGGAGATCCAAGCTTCGTGGCCAGAATCGTCTTCTACGGATTCGAGTCTGCCTCTGAACCGCACGCGATCTTCCGGGACGCTGCGATCCGTCAGGCCGCCGCTCGTGGTGTAACCGTTTCCTTTGGTCCCGAGCCGACGAACGGTCGAGTGGACGCCATCGTCGTGAGCGAAACGTGCAAGGGCGTTCCCGGCCGAACCGAACTCGGCCATGGCGCGCCTGTGTTCGCCTTGACCCGTGCCATGCCCAGCAACGTGGGCTCCACAGCGTCCATCATCTTGCCGCCAGAGCCACGAAGTGCAGACTATGCCGAGGCCGGCCGGTGCGCCATTGACCTGATCGCCGACTATTTGAGGGGTATCAACGGTCCCCGTACCGTTCGCCTCGGCCATCATTCGCTTGATGCGTCCCAAGCTGCGGGACGCCGCCCCGAAAGGACACGTTAGGTGCTTCACTACGCGCGACCGCTTGCCAGACTGATCAGCGAGCTTGAGAAACTGCCTGGCATCGGCCCGAAATCGGCCCAGCGAATGGCATACCACATCCTCCGTATGCCGCTAAGCGAGGCCCGCAATCTGGCAGCGGCAATCAGCGACGCACGGGAGACGATCCGCTTCTGTTCCGAATGCTTCAACTTCTCAGAGCAGGAGGTTTGCGAGACGTGCCGTGACCCACGCAGGTCGTCGGCGACCATATGCGTCGTTGCTGAGCCTCGCGATATGATCGCGATCGAGAAGACCAATGAGTTTCACGGCCGCTATCACGTTCTCCACGGTGTCATCGCACCCCAGGATGGCGTCATGCCGGATCAGTTGCGCATCAAGGAACTGCTTGCTCGGCTAAGCCGCTGCGAGACCACCGAAGTCATCGTAGCGACGAACCCGACGGTCGAAGGAGAGGCTACGGCCCTCTATCTCGCTCGGCTGCTGAAACCCACAGGCATCAAGGTGACGCGACTCGCGCATGGCCTGCCGCTTGGCGCAGACCTGGACTATGCCGATCAAGCCACTATCATCTCGGCTCTGCAATACCGTCGGGAGCTGTAGACCCGTCTGCACCCCTGCCGGCAGCCGGAATGCCGTACAACCTCCGGTCACGTTCGAGAGCCCAACTGACAGCATCGAATACGTCAATGCAGACGGCATCCGGCATGCGGGGCATTCGGACAGGCTCGCAGACACGCTGAAGTCCCGAAAGGACCAGGGCCGTAGCGCAACCCGCTGTTGCTCCGCACTCGATGTCCGTTGGCTTGTCGCCGATGAGGGTGCACTGGCGAAGGTCAAGGTCCAGTAACTCTGCGGCCGTTTCGAGCATCCCCGGCAGGGGCTTCCGGCAGCCGCACCCTTCCCACGGTGCATGGACACAGCTCAGGATCAGGTCAAGCCTGGCGCCTCCCTGGGCGAGGTTCTGCTCCAGTCGAGCATGGATCGCTTCCAGGGCCGAGATCGGCATGATGCCCCTTCCGACCCCGGACTGGTTTGTCACCACGACAGCCGCCAGCCCCGCCCTGTTGATCAGAGCCACTGCATCCGCCGCCCGGGGAAGCATGATCAGGTCGTCGGGACGGGTCACATAGCCGGGACCGTCGCGGTTCAAGACGCCGTCGCGGTCCAGAAAGATCGCTCGCATCCGGTCCTAACGCTTCAGCCGCTCAAGCAAGCCTACGAACGCGAGATGAAGTATGATCAGATGGACGTCTTCGATCCGCTGCATGCTGTCGCTGGGAACGACGATGCACTCATCGGCGATTTGGGCCAGTCGCCCTCCGGCGTATCCGCTCAGGCCAAACGAGAACACCCCACGATCACGTGCCGCCTCCACAGCCCTGAGAACGTTCGGTGAGTTCCCGCTTCCGCTGATCGCGACCAACAGGTCGCCGGCCTCGCCCCAGCACTCGACCTGCGGCGCATAGACGTTCTCGTAGCCTTCGTCATTGGCCCAAGCCAGAACCAGCGGCATGCAGTCAGCCAGGCACATCGCTTTCAGGGCTCGCCCTGTCTCCAGGAAGATGCATTTCTGGAGATCGTTCACTATGTGCGAGGCCGTTGACGCACTGCCCCCATTGCCAACGAGCAGAACCCTGCGGTCGGCGCGCCAACACTCCGCGAGCCTCTCGATCAGGCCCTCAATCTGGGCTGCGTTCAGTGCGTCCAGCAGGCGCTTCACGTCCGCGAGGTATTCCGAAACCAGACTCATTCCGTTATTCCCTTCTCATCAAAGTCGCGGGCATTATACCGGTCTGCCTCAGCGCATGAAGATGAGTCGGCAACTTGACGCGTACTGACTCGTAAGCTATTATGACGCCGGCGCGGGCAGCGGGCGCCGGGCTCATCTGCAAACGAACTGAGCCAAAACAGATCGGGAGACAATGGTGTCAACGTCAGCAACCGACGTCGTGTTGCGACTGGTCGGTGAGAGTGGTGAGGGAACCGTCACCCTGGGTGACGTGATGGTCGAGATGTTCACCCAGATGGGGCTCGACATCTATACATTTCAGACGTTTCCTGCGGAGATCAAGGGCGGTACAGTGATGTATCAGCTCCGTGCCAGAAGCGGTGTTACGCTATCGCATGGCGATGGCGTGGACATACTGGTTGCCCTCAATGACGAAGGGTTTGCACTGTTTGGCGACGGTCTTCGTCAAGGCGGCATTCTCTTGTACAACTCCGATGAGTTCGTGCCGCCGCCCGATGAACGCCGCATGGATTTCGCGATCCCTATCACTACACTTGCGAAAGAGCGCAAAGAAGCGATCCGGCACAGCCTGGAAGGCGAGATTTTGAAACGCCTTCCCGCACCCGTGAACACGGTGGGCCTTGGGGCGCTGCTCCGGCTCGTCAGCGCCCCGCTGGATCCGGCCGAGACATACTTGCGCCGCGTGTTTGGCCGAAAGGGCGACGCGGTCGTTGACATGAACATCCAGGCCTTACGCGTCGGGGCGCAGCATGTGGAACGGCAACTCGGCGACAGGCCCACCCCGCGCGTCCTGCCTGTTCAGCAGTCGGGACCCCGCATGATGGTCACCGGAAACCAGATGCTGAGTATCGGAGCCATCGCCGCGGGCCTCAACTTCTATGCCGGATATCCCATCACGCCTGCAAGCGAGATCATGGAGTTCCTCGCAAGGGAGCTCCCGGCATTTGACGGCAACGTCGTGCAGGCCGAAGATGAGATTGCAGCTCTGGGCATGTGTCTCGGCGCAAGTTTCGCCGGGGCGCGCGCCATGACAGCGACGTCAGGCCCGGGTCTGAGCCTCATGGTCGAGCAAGCGAACCTCGCCGGCCAAGCCGAGATACCGGTGGTCATTGTGGACGTTCAGCGAGGAGGGGCCAGCACAGGTCTGCCGACCAAAACGAGTCAGGGTGACCTCAATCTCGCCATCTACGGCATGCACAACGAGTCTCCGAGAGCCGTTCTGGCCTGCAGTTGTGTTGAAGACACGTTCTGGACGACCGTGGAGGCCTTCAACCTCGCCGAAGAGTATCAGATCCCCGTCATCCTGCTTTCCGACCAGAGCCTTGCGACCAGGCGGTCAACCGTTCCCCCGCCTGACCTGACGCACCTCGTCCGCACGGACCGACGGACTCCCGGTGAAGAGGAGCTTGCCGCAGGCTACCTCAGGTACCGGGACACTGCGGATGGCATATCCTCCATGGCCATTCCCGGCACGCCTAACGGAGTCTATACGAGCACGGGCATCGAGCACGACGAATCCGGTGACCCTGGCTATACCCCGGAGATCGCCACGCGCATGAAGGCGAAGCGATTCCGGAAGATGGACGCCCTGCTGGCCAAGCATGCCCATCGCCTCGTGCGGCGATGGGGCGATAACGGGAATGTGGATGTTGGGATCATCGCGTTCGGTTCGACAGAGGGCGTCATCAGGGAAGCCACCGAGACAGCCCGCGCCGATGGCATCAAAGTCGCCCATCTGCACCTGCGGCTCTTGCACCCGTTCCCCCGCGATCCGGTGCTCCAGTTCGCGCAGAGGTGCAGGACGATTCTCGTGCCTGAGGTCAACTGGTCGGGGCAGCTTGCAAACTGGCTTTGCGTCAACACGGATCTCCGGTTTGCCAGGTGCCACAAGGACGATGGCATTCCCTTCCTGCCCTCCGAGATACTCGCCGAGATTCGCCGTCTGGCCGATATGAAGTCGGGAGGGACGGCGTCCTCGCCGTCCGGAATAGAGGTCATCGGGGACGATGACCC
>DYKI01000078.1 GCA_020722705.1 Chthonomonas calidirosea
CTTTATGGCATTTGTCATTGCGAACGAAGTGAAGCAATCCCCCTCCTCGCAATGACAAAGTTAATCCAATTTGTGATAGCGGCGGGTAAAAGTCACGGTCAGGAACCGGTCGGTCAGGCCGGGGAAGAGGTGGGCGATCCAAGAGAGGGGGAGGTAATACCAGGGGATGATCAGCGTGTGGCGGGGGCGTTGGGCCAGGCCGACCACCCGGCGGGCGACGTATGCGGAGGTCATCGAGAGGAATTTGGGCAATTTCAGGCTGCGCTTGACGAGGTTGTCGCCGGTGTGCTGGCCAAACTCGGTGGCTGCCGGGCCGGGATAAATGCCCGAAACGTGGATGCCGAAGGGGGCGACCTCGCGGCGCAGGGCGTCGGTGAAGCCGCGCACGCCGAATTTGGTGGCGGCGTAGATGGTGTAGAGCGGGGCGGCGATCCAGCTGGCGACCGAGGCCATGTTGATGATGTGGCCGCTCCGCCGGGCGAGCATGTGCGGCAGGACGGCCCGGGTGGTCTGGATGACGCCCAGCAGGTTGACCTGCACCTGGGTTTCGATGTCGCGGGCGGGGTCGAGGGCTTCGAGCCAGTCGAGGCGGCCGAACCCGGCGTTGTTGAAGAGGATGTCTATCTGCCCGTATACGTCGAGGACCGTGTCCACCATGACCTGGACTTCTTCGCGGCTGGCAACGTCCACCGGGACGACCAGGGCCTCGCCGCCTTCATCCTGGATCTCGTCGGCCAGGGTTTGCAGGCGTTCGATGCGCCGGGCGGCCAGGACGACTTTTGCGCCCTGGCGGGCGAACAGGCGGGCGGCGTCTTCGCCAAAGCCAGAGGAGGCGCCGGTGATGAGGACGATCTTGTCTTGGAGCGGAATGGGCATGTTCACCTCGCCGGATATTTTATCCTGTTATTTCTCTTTGGACTTTAGACAAACAACCCATAGCCCAATTTTCGATACCCCACCCCTCTACTCCTCTTCGCCTTCCTCCCGCCTCGGCCTCGGGCGCGGCGGCTCGGCCAGCACCTCCGGCGAAAGGGCGATCTCCAGCACCTGGTCCATGTGGTTGACCGGGATGATCTTTAATTCCTTGAGGGCCTGCTTGGGCACATCCACCAGGTCTTTCTGGTTCTTCTCCGGGATGAGCACGGTTTTGCACCCGGCACGGTAAGCGGCCAGCACCTTCTCGCGCACCCCGCCCACCGGCAGCACCCGCCCGCGCAGGGTGATCTCGCCCGTCATGGCGACATCCTTGTAGACCGGGCGCCCGGTAAAAGCCGATACCAGCGCCGTGCACAGGGTGATCCCCGCGCTGGGGCCGTCTTTGGGGATGGCGCCTTCCGGCAGGTGCATGTGGATGTCGAGGCGTTCGAACACGTCCGGGTCAATCTCGAGCAGCGGGGCGCGGGACTTCAGGTAGGAGAGGGCAGCCTGGGCCGATTCCTGCATCACCTCGCCCACCTGGCCGGTGATCTGCATCCCGCCCTTGCCTTCCAGCACGGCGACCTCGACGAACATGATCTCGCCGCCGTTCTCGGTCCAGGCCAGGCCGGTGGACAGCCCAACCTCGTCCTCGCGCTCGGCCAGGGTCTCGAAGAACTGCGGCGGGCCGAGAAATTTTTCGATCAGTTCGGCAGTGACCAGCTCGGGCGTAGGTTTGCCCTCGGCTTTCAAGCGGGCCACCTTGCGACAGACGCGCCCGATCTCGCGCTCCAGGTTGCGCACTCCGGCTTCGTAGGTATATTCACGGATGATGCGCTTGACCGCCTCCACCGAGAATTTGAGGGCGATCTCGTCAATCCCGTTCTCCTGTACCTGGCGCGGGATCAGGTACTTGTCGGCGATGACCAGTTTCTCTTCCTCGATGTAACCGGGGAACTCGATTATCTCCATCCGGTCGAGCAAGGCTGGCGGGATGGTGCCGAGGGTGTTGGCGGTGGTCACGAACATGACCCGCGACAGGTCGAAGGGCATGTCGAGGTAGTGATCGCTGAAGGCATTGTTCTGCTCCGGGTCGAGCACTTCCAGCAGTGCCGAAGACGGGTCGCCGCGGAAGTCGCTGCCGAGCTTGTCAATTTCGTCGAGCATGAAGAGCGGGTTGGCGCTCCCGGCCCGTTTCATGATTTGGATGATGCGCCCGGGCAGCGCGCCGATGTAGGTGCGGCGATGGCCGCGGATCTCGGCTTCGTCGCGCACTCCGCCGAGCGAGACGCGCACGAACTTGCGTCCCAGCGCCTCGGCGATGGAATGTCCCAGCGAGGTCTTGCCGGTGCCGGGCGCGCCCACGAAGCACAGGATCGGCTGGCGCTCCTTTTTCGGTTTGAGCGAACGCACCGCAATGTATTCGAGGATGCGTTCTTTGGCTTTTTTCAGGCCGTAATGGTCGCGTTCGAGGATCCGCCCGGCGTGCTTGACATCTAAATTGTCTTCGGTGGTGGTCTGCCAGGGCAGTTCGATGATCCAGTCAATGTAGGTGCGGATGATGCCCACTTCGGGGGCCATAGGCGGCATTTGGCTGAGGCGCTCGATCTCCTTCAGGGCAACCGATTTCGGCTCCTCCGGCAGGTTGGCGGCCTCCACTTTGGCGCGCAGTTCGGTGATGTCGCGCGACCAGATGTCACCCTCGCCCAGTTCCACCTGGATGGCTTTCATCTGCTCGCGCAGGTAATACTCACGCTGCGAACGGTCCACCTCCGACTGGACCCGGCTGTGGATCTCGTCTTCGAGTTCGAGCATGTCCAGTTCCTGGGCCAGCAGGGCGTTGATGCGCTGGATGCGTTCACGCGGATCCGACATCAGCAGCAGATTCTGTTTTTCCTCGTAGCTGAGCGACAGGGCTGTGGCGATCATATCGGCCAGCCAGCCCGGCTCCGAGATGTTCAGGGCGAACAGGTGGGCCTCTTCGGGGATGGAATGATCGAGGTTGACGCAGCGCTCGAACAGGTCCACGGCCGAGCGCATCAGGGCCTGCACCTCCCGGTCGGGGATCTGCGGCTCGAAGATGACCCGTGCCCGCACCTTGATCACCGGCTGGAGCTGGACGAACTCGACCACTTCCACCCGGCGGCGTCCCTGCACCAGGGCCGAGGACGACCCGTCCGGCATACTCAGCAGGCGGCCGACCGCCATCTCGACCCCGATCGGCAGGAAGTCCCGCGGGCCGGGATCGTCGAGGTCGGCGTCCTTCTGGGTCAGGCCGATGATGGTCTGGTTCCTGGCCTGGGCCTCCTGGATCGCCAGCACCGAGGCATCCCGCCCCACGAACACCGGCGTGACCATGCGCGGGAAGATCACCAGGTCGCGCAGCGGCAGCACCAGGGCCTCGATCAGGCCGTCTGGCCGGACCTCGTGGTTGGGGATGCGGTATAGTTCGTCGGTGCGCTGCGAAAGCGCCAGGTTGAAGTCTTCTTCTTCGTCGTCGTCTTGGAATTGCCAATCGTTACTCATGGATACCCGTTACTTTCAAATTCAATTTATCCCACGCGGTCATGGCCTCGGCAGTGACGAACATCGAACCGGCGGACATGACAATGCTACCATCTTTTGCGGATAATTCCAGTGCCCGGGCCAAAGCCGCCTCGACGGGTTCGACCGTCTCGCACGGGACCCCGGCCTGCTCCGCGATCAACGAGATTTTCCCCGGCTCGAGCGCCCGCGGGTGGTCGGCCCGGGTGACGATCAGCTTCCGCACCTTCGACTTGACCAAAGCGAACATCTCGTCCAGTTTTTTATCTTCAGAGACGCCAAATATGAGATAGACCGGGCGTCCGGGAAAATAATCGTCCAGGGCCTGGCTCATGCGGGAGAAGGAATCCGGGTTGTGAGCCGAGTCGAAGATCAACGGCGGCTCGCGGCGGGCGATCTCGAAACGGGCGCGCCATTTCGTTTCGGCAAAGCCGCGCCGGATGGCTTCGTCGGGAATATTCAAGCCATTTTGGCGCGCAACCAGCAGGGCAGCGTAGGCGGTGGCGGCGTTCTCGACCTGGTAGGCCCCAAGCAGCGGGATATTGAACTCCACCGGCTGACCGCTGAACGCTGACAGCTTGAACGTTTGCCCGTCTATGGAATGATCGAGCAACTCATATCGCACATCCCGCCCCACCTGGGTCAGCTCGCAGCCGCGTTCGGCGGCGACACGCTCGACGACGATGCGGGCCTCGTCCTTTTGCGGGGAGGAGACCACCGGTCGTCCCGGCTTGATGATCCCGGCTTTTTCGCCGGCGATCAGGGTCAGCGTTTCACCCAGGACGGCGGTGTGGTCATACGAGAGCGAGGTGATGACCGAGACCAGCGGCGAGACCACGTTGGTCGCGTCCAGCCGTCCGCCCAGACCGACCTCGATCACGGCAGCCGTTACCCGCTCCCGGGCGAAGTAGAGCAAGGCCAGGGCGGTGGTGATCTCGAAAGTCGTCAGGAAGGGCGCGGAGGCCACAGCCGGCTTGATTTCGTCTACCAGCGCGGCCAATTCACCACGCGGGATGGAATTCCCGTCAATTTGCATCCGCTCGGCGTAGTCCTGCAAATGCGGGGAGGTGTACAGGCCGGTCTTGTAGCCCGCAGCCTGCAAGGCGCCGGCGCACAGGGCCGAGACCGAGCCTTTGCCTTTGGTCCCCGCCACGTGGATGACCGGGTAAGCCAGGTGCGGATCCCCGAGGCACTCCAGCAGGGCGAACATCCGGTCCAGGTTGAACTCGGCCTTGGCCAGCTCGGAGGCATGCTTGAGGCTATAATCTACGAAAGAGTAGAGATAATCGAGGGCAAGGTTGTAGGCGTTTTCGGTGTCCATAGGTGGGAGCATTGTAAATCGTAAACTGTAAATCGTAAATTCCAAAACAGCCAAATTGCCATCTGGTTGCAGAACTCTTCCGAATCTTAAAATATGCTATACTGTGACCATGCAGCCGCGAGATGTGCCGTCACCGCGTAAGGAATGGGTTTGCTGGGTCGAAGCGCTCGACAAATGGGGGCTGCGGGACTTCGCCGCCTGGGTTTTGGAAGCCGCTGGACCGCTGTCCCTGGTAGGAGCGCAGTTCATCTATATGGGCCAGCCCTTCCTGCGTCCGCTGCTCTCCGCCGACGGACTCGGCGCGCTGGCACAGGTTTTAGAAGACCAGAATGAAAGACAGGCGTTTGTAGGATTTTTACGGGAGGCCGTTCAGCCGTGAACCTGACAGGCATTGCCGCACTGATCATCATTATCGTGACAGCCGGGCTGATGCTGCTCTTTTCAGCCTTGCACCGGCGCTATCCGCCTGCCTGGCGCGACATCCCGGCCTTCACCCGCCTGCGCCGCGCCGTAGGCTTATCCGTCGAAGACGGAACCCGGCTGCACTTCTCGCTCGGACGCAGCAGCCTGGTCGCCCCCAGCAGCGCGGCTTCGTTCGCCGCCCTGTCCCTGCTGCGCAAGACCGCCGAGTTGACTCTGGTCGGCGACCGCCCGCCGGTGGTCAGTTCCGGCGACAGTGCGCTCACCATCCTGACCCAGGATACCCTCCACGCCGCTTACCAGGCTGCCGGCGCGGGCAGCCAGTACAATCCGCTCTCGGCCCAGTTGACCGGCCTGACGCCCTTCTCGTATGCCGCCGGCGCCATCCCCCTCATCCGGGATGCGGCCGTCTCGGGCAACGTCATCATGGGACATTTCGGCCCCGAAATCATCCTGCTGACCGACGCGGCCGAACGGGCCAACACCTTCAACGTGGCCGCCGCCGCAGACCTGCCCGCCCAGGCCGTGCTCTACGCCTCAGCCCAAAACCCCCTGATCGGTGAAGAACTGTTCGCCTCCGGCGCGTATTTCGACGCCGGGCCGATGCACCATGCCAGCCTGCGCGTCCAGGATATTTTGCGCTGGCTGATCGTGGCAGCCTTGATCGGCGGCACAATCGCCAAATTGGCAGGCCTGCTATGACAGTACGCGGTGTCTTCTCTACCTCCATCGCCATCGCCTCCGGCCTGATTGTGCTGCTCGGCGCGCTCGTGCCGCTGGAAATGCTGGCCAACTTGCGCACCGAACTGCTGCAATGGGCTGTGCTCATCGCCGGGTTCGCCGTCCTGGTGGGAATCATCAACCTCCTGGCGGTCCACCTGGCGAAGATCCGCGCCAAAAAGGGCAGCGGCTACAGCCTGCTGTTGATCGTCTCCTTGCTGGCCAGCCTGGTCGTCGCCATCCTTTCCACGCCGCAAGGGACCGGCTCGCGCCTCCTTTTCGACGGGATCATCCTGCCGGTCGAGGCCACCTTGATGGCCCTGATATCGGTTTCCCTGCTTTACGCCAGTATGCGCCTGCTCCGTCACCGCGCCGGCCTGCTTTCGATTGTATTCATTGCCACCGCCGTCATCCTATTGCTCGGCGCGGCCCCCCTGCCCTTCGGCGAGATCGGCCCCTTGCACTACATCGTCAGTCCCTTCATCGAACAGGTCCCGGCTGCCGCCGGGGCGCGCGGCATCCTGATCGGCGTCGCCCTCGGCGCGCTGACGACCGGCCTGCGCATCCTCTTCGGCGCCGACCGGCCTTACGGGGGTAAATAATGGCCGAAGTGAAATGCCCGATGTGCGGCAAGCCCAATCCAGACGACCTGGATACCTGCCAGTTCTGCGATGCGCGGCTCAAGCCCCTGATCCACCCCTCCCCCGACGACCGCGCCCCGCTCCAACCCGGGGATGCCCCGGTCAAGAAAGACACATCCGAATTCGAAGGCAGCGGCTACCGTGAACGCCTGGCCAAACAGGGGCCGATCGCTCCCGGAGACGTGCCGACCAAAAAAGATACCTCTGAACTGGAACGAGCTCTGCCCGCCTGGCTGCGTCAGGCCCGCAACCCCGACCAACCCCTCGACAGTGAACCCGGCGAAGCGAAACCGGACGAGGGGCCTGCCTCCGCTTCCGAAGGCGGACCGGCCTCCTCCAGCGGACTCCCCGACTGGCTCGCCGACCTGGCCTCCGGCAAGGAGAGCAAGGCAGACACCGGTGAACTGCTCTCCGGCCTGGCCTCCCAAACCAGTGACGAGGACGAAGTCCCAAGCTGGTTGACCGACCTGCGCGGCGAAGACGACACCGCCGCCTTTGGGGCCGCGCCCGAACCCGAAGACTCCCTGCCCCAAGCCGAAAGCGACGACTGGCTTTCCCGCTTGAGCGGCGGCACCGCTGCCCAGGAAGAATCCCCGGAACCGCCCTTCAAGGCCGGGCTCCCTGCCGAGGAAGCCGCACCAGATTGGCTGGCAAGCTCCCAAGCCGGGCAGCCCGAAACTCCCGCCGAGGCAGGCGAATTGCCTTCCTGGATAAGCGGATTGGCGGACGAAACCTCTGCCGAAGAACCTGCCGAAGAACCTGCCAAAGAAGAACCGCCTGCGCCTGCTTACGAAGCCGAAACTCCCGCCGAAGAAGGCGAATTGCCTTCCTGGATAAGCGGATTGGTGGACGAACCGCCCGCCAAAGAGCAGCCCTCCGCGACCTTGCCCGAAACGGAACCTCCCGCTGAGGCAGCCGCAGCCGAAGATTTACCCTCCTGGCTGGACGGGGCGCAGGCCAAAGCGCCGGCCGAAGAACAGCCTTCCCAATTGGAAGACATGCCCGGCTGGTTCGACACCTTGCGGGCCGAGAGCGCCGCCCAGGAACCCGCTCCCGAAGAAGAACTGCCGTCCTGGCTGGGCAGCCTGGAAAGCGCGGCCCCGTCTGAGGAATTGCCGGCCATACCGGCTTTCGAGACGGACGTCCCGCCCGCGGAAGAAACGCCGGACTGGTTGAGCAGCCTGAAATTCGAGGCCCCGGAAGAGCTGTCCAGGGCCGAACCGGACGAAGAAGAGCCTCCGGCGCGGGAAACCGGCAAACCAACCCCGGCCTTCAGCACCGGGTCGCTCGGCGATATCCCCGAAGAGCTGACCCCCGATTGGCTGGCCAATTTACAGGCGCCGGGAACGCCGGGGGCGGAGGAACAGGCCGAAGTCCGGGAAGGAACGGGGGAGGAAACCCCATCCTGGCTGAGCGGCCTGGAAGCCGAGAGCGCGCCAGCCGAGGAAGAGACCCCCTCCCCATTCACTGCCGAAGACGCTGAAGAAGCCGAACCCCTGCCGCCCTGGCTGTCCAAAGCGGCGGCTGAGACCGAAAGGGAGGGCGAAGACGGCCAGCCGCTCGGCACGGCAGACATCTTCGCCGCAGGTGTGCCGGATTGGCTCTCCGCGGTGCATCCGGGCGACGAAGAACCCCCGGCGGAAACGGCCGCCCCGGCCGCCCCGGGTGACGAGGCCCTGCGCCCGGCTGACCTGCCGAATTGGGTCCAAGCCATGCGCCCAGTGGAAGATGCCATTGCGGAAGCGGCTTCGGCACTGGAAAGCGAACGCCCGCAGATGGAGCAGCACGGCCCGTTGGCGGGCATCGCCGGTATTTTGCCCACCGGGGCGCTGCCGACCGGGGCCTCCCGCAGCAACGCCTCGCGCCTGCAAGTGACCAACACCCAGCAGGTCAACGTCGGCATCCTGGAGGCGGTGTTGAACGCCGAAACCAGGCCCAGGGAAGTCAAACGCGCCCAAGGGGTTTCCTCGCTGCGGGTCCTGCGCTGGCTGGTGACGCTCATCCTGGTGGTGACGGTCGGCCTGAGCGTCGGGCTGGGCAGCACCTCGACGCTCACTTTCTCGATCCCATCCGAGGAATTATTGAACGTCCGCAACTGGGTGGACGCGGCCGACCTGTCGGCTGCGCCGGTGCTGCTGGTTTTCGATTACGAAGCCGCCCTGGCGAGTGAACTGGAAGCCGCGGCCGCGCCGGTGCTAGACCACCTGGCCATCCACGGGGCGAAATTGGCAACGATCTCCACTTCGCCCACCGGCCCGGCCCTGGCCGAGCGGCAGATGCGGGTTTTGCAGGCCGCGCACGCCTACCAATCCGGCCAGAACTACGTCAACCTGGGCTACCTGCCCGGAGGCCCGGCGGGGATCCTGGCCTTTGCCCAGCGCCCGGCCAGCGCAGGCGGTGAAGCGGCCTGGGAGACGCCGGTCCTGGCGGCCACCCGCGAGTTGACCGAATTTGCGGCCATCTTCATTATCACTGACAGCGTCGAGACCGGCCAGCAGTGGATCGAACAGACCAGTGCCAGGCGCGGCTCGGCACCATTGTTCCTGATCGTCAGCGCCCAGGCCGAACCGATGCTGCACCCCTACTACCAGTCTGGCCAGGTGAGCGGGATGGTGACCGGGCTGGCCGGCGGCGCGTCTTACGAGGCCAACCTGAACCGTCCCGGCCCGGCCCGCCGCTACTGGGACACCTTCAGCCTCGGTTTGCTGGTTTCGGTGGTACTGATCGTGCTCGGCACAGGTTGGAGCCTGGTCTCCACCTGGATGTCACGCCCTGGCAAGGACGAGGCGGAATAATGCAGTTATCGCTTGACCTCATCACCGGCATCATTGCCTTCGTTTTCACCATTATGGTTTTCAGTTACGTGCTGTCCGACAACCCGATCTTCCGGGTGGCGCTGCACATTTTCATTGGCGTTTCAGCCGGGTACGCCGCGGCCGTCGTCTGGCACCAGGTCTTGATCCCGCGCCTGGTCGAGCCGTTGATGCGCGGCTCGCTGCTCGAACGCCTGCTTCTGGTCATCCCGGTCTTGCTGGGGCTTTCACTGCTTTTCAAGGTTTCGCAGCGCGCCGCCCCGCTCGGCTCGCTGGCCATGGCCTTCCTGGTCGGGACGGGCGCGGCGGCAGCCATCACCGGCGCGTTGACCGGCACGCTCTTCCCGCAGTTCATGGCCGCCATCGGGCAATTCGACCTGTCCCGCTCACCCGACCTGGGCGGCATGGCCGAACAGTTCTCGTATGCCCTGGTAGCCCTGGTCGGCACGATCGTCACGCTGGTCTATTTCCAGTTTGGCGTGCGGGACAAAAGCGAGGCCCAGACTTCCGGGCGGCGGAACGCGCTGATGCGCATCCTGGCCTACCTCGGCCAGATCTTCGTCGCCATCACGTTCGGCGCGCTGTTTGCCGGGGTTTTTGCAGCGGCATTGACCGCTTTGATCGAAAGAATGGATTTTATCGTCAACTTATTCACCGGTTTTTAGGATACCATGCCCGCTTCTTTGATCGAAGGTGATTCCCTGCTTGCCCTGGACGTCGGTTCAGTCAATACCCGCGCCCTGCTCTTCGAGGTCGTGGACGGGCGTTACCGCTTCATCGCCTCCGGCCAATCGCCCACGACAGCCTTTGCCCCGGTCAGGGACATCGGCGTGGGCGTACACGAGGCCCTCGAGGACCTCGAACGGGTGACGGGTCGCGCCTTCTTCGACGTGGACGGCCAGTTGATCGTCCCCTCTTCGCCGGAAGGCAATGGGGCGGACCTGCTGGCGGGTACCGTTTCGGCAGGCCCGGCAGTCAAGACGGTCGTCACCGGCCTTCTGAACGACGTGTCACTCAAGAGCGCCCGCAACCTGGCCGACACATCCTACACCCGGGTGGTCGAGACGATCGGCCTGAACGACCGCCGCCGCCCGGACGAGCTGATAGACGCCCTGATCCGTGCCCAGCCGGAACTGATTCTGGTCGCGGGCGGCACCGACGGCGGGGCCTCCCGCTCGGTACAGAAGATGCTCGAAGTGATCGGGCTGGCCTGTTATCTGCTCCCCGAAGACAAACGCCCGGCCGTGCTCTACGCCGGGAACAAGGACCTGACCGACGAAGCCAGTGCCCTGCTCGGCAAATTCACCTCGGCCCTGCAATTCAGCGCCAACATCCGCCCCTCGCTGGATGTCGAAGACCTGTCCCCGGCGGCCAACACCCTGGCCCGGATGTTCCCCGACATCCTCAAGCGCCACATGAAAGGGATCGAGGAACTCCGCGTCTGGTCGGGCGGCAAGTTGCTGCCCAGCGCCTACGCCCAATCCCGCATGGTGCGCTTCCTGAGCCAGGTCTACGGCGCGGCCAAAGGTATCCTGTGCGTGGATTTGGGCGCGTCTGCCGCCTCCTTCGCCTCCTCGCTCGGCGGCCAGTCCGCGCTCTCGGTCTTCCCCCAGTTCGGCATCGGCGAAAACCTGGCCGGGCTGCTGCGCCACACCAGCGTGGAAGAGATCGCCCGCTGGCTTTACCTCGATATTCCCCTCGAAGCGGTGCGGGATTATCTCTACCGCAAAACGCTCTACCCTGGCAGCATCCCGGCGACGAAAGATGAACTGGCCATTGAACAGGCCGTGGCCCGCCAGGCGCTCCATTTGGCGACCCAGGCCGCCATGCCGGCCTTCCCCAAAGGATTGCGGGCGGCGCGGCGCGGGCTGCTGCCCTATTTCGAACCGATCCTGGTCTCCGGCGGCACGCTCAGCCGCGCCCCGACCCTCGGCCAGACCCTGCTGATGCTGCTGGACGGCCTCCAGCCAACCGGCATCACCACCATCGTGCTCGACCAGAACGACCTGCTCGGCGTGCTCGGCGCGGCCGCAGACGCCAACCCGCTCATCCCGGTGCAGGTCTTCGTTTCCGGCGCGTTCCTGAACCTGGCGACAGTCATCTCGCCCGCGATCCACAACGCCCGCTACGGCTCGGCGGTATTACGTGTCAGGCTGGAAACGGACGGCGGTAACGAGAGCAGGATGGAGGTCCGCTTTGGGGCGCTGGAGGTGATTTCCATCCCCAGCGGCGTGGAGGGACGTCTCATGCTCCAGCCGCTGCAACGCGCCGACATCGGCTTCGGCCCCGGGCGTTCCGGGACGGTGAAGGTCGTGGGCGGGACGATGGGCGTGGTCATTGACGCCCGCGGCCGTCCGCTCGACCTGCCGACCGATCCGGTGCGGCGGCGCGAACTGTTCAAGAAATGGCTCTGGACGGTGGGAGGTTGAGATGCAGGCGCCCGTGATCCACATCCTGCCCCTGGTAACCATCCGCCGCGAACGCCGCCTGAACTTCCCCGGACGGGTGATCGCCCATGCCGGCCAGACGGTGGCCGCCGGGGACGTGATCGCCGAGGCCAGTTTTGCCCGCGAACACGTCCTGCTGGACGTGGCGGGCAGCCTCGGTATTTCGGCCGCGGCCGCAGACAAATTGATCGAATGCAAGGTCGGCGACCGGCTGACCCAGGGAAGCGTAATCGCCGAGGGGAGGGGCCTGTTCCCGCGAGTGGTACGCGTGCCGCGTGACGGGCGGGTGGTGGCTGTCGGCGGCGGCCAGGTGATGCTGGAAGTCAACCTCGCCAACCAGGAGTTGAAGGCCGGGCTGCCCGGCACGGTGATCGAGGTTTTCGAGCACCGCGGGGTGTTGATCCAGGCGCGCGGCGCGCTGGTGCAGGGCGTGTGGGGCAACGGGCGGATGGACACGGGGGTGATGCTCTCGCTGATGGAAAAACCCGACGACGTGCTGACCGCCGCCAAGTTGGACGTGAGCCTGCGCGGCTCGATCATCCTGGGCGGCTACTGCCGGGAGGCCGAGGCGCTCAAGACGGCCGCCGAGCTGCCGCTGCGCGGCCTGATCCTTTCGAGCCTCAGCCCGGCTATCCTGCCGCTGGCGGCGCAGATGCGTTACCCGATCGTGGTCACCGACGGAATCGGCGCGCAGGCGATGAATCCGGCGGCATTCAAGCTGCTCAACACCAATGCCAAGCGCGAAGCCACGCTGCTGGCCGAGAGCTTCGACCGTTACGCCGGGACGCGGCCTGAGATTTTCATCCCCCTGCCGATCTCGCAGGATACCCCTGAACCCGAAGACCTGGTGGCCTTTGCGCCCGGCCAACAGGTGTTGCTGCGCCGCGCCCCCCATACGGGCAGCCTGGCGACCATCGTCAACCTGCGCCAGGGCATGGTCCAGGTCGAAAGCGGCCTGCGCGTCCCCGCAGCCGAAGTGCGCCTGGAGAACGGCGAGCAAGCGCTCGTGCCTTTGGCAAATCTGGAAGTTGTGGGATAATACAACCGTCTTTATTCGACCGAGTGAGGAGAGTCACTTATGCTAGAGCCTGAAGAACCCAACTTTGAGGAAGAACCAGCCCCTGAAGAATCCGGCAACAACCGCACGTTCATCTTTGCCATGGGCGGGATGGCACTGCTGGTCTTGCTCACGCTGGCCTGCATCGCGGGATACGTCTTCCTCGTGGCCCCGAGGATGAACGAACAGAGAGCTTCGGTGGAAGCAACCACCCGGGCGAATAATGCCACGATCGAAGCCGGACTGACCGGTACGGCCGTCGTCATGGCTTACACGCCGACCTCCCTGCCCACCGCCACACCGACCGAAACCCTCGTCCCCAGCCCGACCCCGGTCGTGGTCCAGGAGACCAATACCCCCGACGCGACCGCCACGATCGCCGTCGCGCTGACCGATGCCGCCAAGGCTCAATTTACGATCATCCCGACCTCTACAGCTCTGGCCCCCACCGGCATCGCCGACGACATCGGGCTGCCGGGTCTGGCCGTGATGGCCATAGCTTTCGTGATCGTCATCCTGCTCGCCCGGCGCATGCGGGCCGCCCCAACCGCCCGGTAAGTATCATTCTCCAAGGCAAAGCCCCTGCCAATGCGCAGGGGCTTTTGTTGTTTCATTGGGAATTAGATGTAGGTCACGCTTGAAGCGTGACCTACGGGACGCCACCAGGACACACCCTCCCGAAGGTTTCCTCAAAAAACTGGTTGTGCCGCTCAAACCCTTCGGCAAGCTCAGGACAACGCCTTCGGGACGTTTCCCCTCCATCCGCTGCCTCACACCACCCTCTCGGCCACCTCCTCCCCGTAGCCCAGCAGCGCCTTGACCATCTCCGGGCTGCGGCCTTCGGCATACACCCGCAGCACCGGCTCCGTCCCCGAAGGGCGGATCAGCAGCCACGAGTCGTCGCTCAAGATGTACTTCACCCCATCGGTGTTGCTGATTTCGGCCACTTTTTCCCCGCCAATCTCCGCCGGGGCATGGTCGTTCAGGAAGCGCACCATCTCGGATTTCTCCACCGGGCGGTTCAGGCGCAGATCGGTGCGCTCGTAATGCGCCGGACCGACGTCGGCCAGCAGGTCGTCCACCAGCCGGGAGAGCGGCTTGCCCGAAGCCGCCACCAGTTCCACCAGCAGCAAGCCCATGATCGGGCCGTCGCCTTCGGGGATATGCCCCTTGAACGAAATGCCGCCCGACTCCTCCCCGCCGATCAGCACGTCTTCGGCCATCATCAGGTCGGCGATGTGGTTGAAGCCGACCGGCGTCTCGTGCAGCTTCAGCCCGTACCGTTTCGCCAGCCGGTCAATCATCCGGGTGGTCGAGACGGTGCGCACCACGGACCCGGTCCAGCCGCGCGTTTCGACCAGGTACTTCAGCGCCAGGGCCATGATCTTGTGCGGGTCCACAAAATTGCCGCGCTCGTCCATCGCCCCGATCCGGTCGGCGTCGCCGTCGGTGGCCAGGCCGAAGCTGCCCATCCCGGTGCTGACTGCCCCCGCCAGCGCGCCGAGATATTTGCTGATCGGCTCCGGGTGGATGCCGCCGAAGCCGGGGTTCATCTCGCCGCGGATTTCGGTCACCTCACAGCCAGTCCCTTGCAAAAAGGCCTTGATCACCCCCCTCCCCGACCCGTACATCGAATCCACCACGAAGCGCTGCGGGTTGTCGGCGATGGTGTCCACGTCAATCAACTTGCGCAGGTGATCGAAGTAGGCCGGCAGCGGGTTGAACTTCTGGATCAGCCCCATCGCCCGCGCCTTCTGGAAATCCATCAGGTTGGGGCCGCGGGCGCGGGCCTCGTTGTCGTTGATATACACTTCCACCCGCCGGCACTGTTCCGGCAGGGCCGAGCCGCCGTAAGAAGCCTTGAGTTTCACCCCGTTATAGCGCGGCGCGTTGTGCGAGGCGGTGATGACCACCCCCGCAATCGCCCCCTGCTGCTTGACCGCGAACGAGATGGCCGGGGTGGGGGCGTCGGCCTGGGTCAGCAGGACAGTAAACCCGTTGGCCGCCAGGACCCGGGCCACTTCGCCCGCGTACCGGTCGGAGAGGAAGCGGGTGTCGAAGCCGACCACGATCTTGCCCGGATCCGCGGCCGACCCGCCGTTACCGGACTTGTCCCAGTGCTCCGAGGCGACCGCGTCGGCGATGGCCTGGGTCACCATGCGCAGGTTGCTGTAAGTGAACGTATCTGAAATGACGGCTCTCCAGCCGTCGGTGCCAAAGTGAATGGGCATGTAGGATACTCCTGAAAATCATTGTGTCATTGCGAGCCATCCTGAGCGGAGTGAAGCGCAGTCGAAGAATGGTAAAGCAATCTTCCCGACAGTGCGGAAGACTGCTTCGTACCTCGCAGTGACCATATATTTACCAATCCGGTTCGGGGGTGGCGGTGGCGATGGCGGTCTGCAAGATCCAGCCGTCAATCGGCCGCCCGTCGGCGGTGACGGTGGTGATGTGGATCCAGACCACGCCCTGGTAGATCTGCGTCTCACCCGGTACGACCTGCACCAGGTGTCCGTTGAAAAGCGAGGTGACATACGCCCCACCCGGCAGGGCGCGCACGATGGCCCCGTTCGAGCCTTTGGCCGCTACCAGCGCATAGACCGGCGTCGGCTCAGGGGTGAGGGTCGAGGTCGCGGTGGCGGTGGGCGGGACGAAGATCGTCGGCGTGGACGACGGGCGCATGGAGGCGCCTGGTCTCTGGGACGAGGCGGCGCTGGCCGTGGGAGTCAGCGTGTCGCTGGCAATCAAGCCAGACAGGGTAGTCTGAGTCTCGGTCGGGGAGGGAGTCAGCGTCGGGAGCGGGATACTCGTCGGGGTGGCGGGAGGCGGCATCAGCCCGAGACGGGTCTGGATGACCGCGCCCAGGCCGCTTAGTCCGAGCAGGAGCACGACCCCGGCCAAGACGAGCGTCGTCCCCAGCGTAAATCCCGCAAAAGTGGCCGGGCGGAAGCCCATCAGCGCCAACGTCAACACCCCGAACAGGGTGGCCCAGGCGAAATGGATGGCGAAGACCAGCAGTCCGTCGGGGAACAGGTTCGGCACGCCGCTGCCCAGCCCGAACCCGGCCGAGGCGATTGGCAGGTAGAGTTCGTAAGCCAGGATGACCGAGGGCAGGAAGGGCTTGTCTTCAGAGCGCACGAAGGACAACGCCAAGACGACCGCCCCCACGGCCAGCACGGCCAGGTCGGGCCACCACAAACGGCTGTGCAGCAGGGCCTGGTTGAGCGGGATGGGCAGCCACAGCCGGGCGGCGAATCCCGAAAGCGTGCCGGTCAGGAAAATCAGCAGCCCGCCGATCAGGAAACTGCCGGCGGCTTGCAGGAAGAACAAGGCCGAGCCGGTCACGGTGGCGAGCGTGACGCCGATCCAGGGGGTCATCAGCGGGGCAAAGAGCACGCCCAGCAGCACCAGGGCGGGGGCGTCGAGCAGGTAGGCCGCGCCGATGATGGCGCTGCAAAGCAACGAGAAGATGAAATATTCAATCGAGGGGTAGGCCCGGCGGGCCAGGGCTTCGAGCATGGCGGCCCGTTCACCGGCGGTCTTGGGCAGCATCCGGCGGCGGGCAGATCGGCGGCGGGCGCGGGCCGACTGACCGGCGGGGCGGGGGGCGGATTCGGAGGTGGTCATTGGCGCAAACTCGCAATCAAGCGCAGGGGTTTATCGAACAGGTCGAGGGCGCTCAGGATGTCCGGCATGAGCAGGTCGGCGGCCAGCAGGGTTTCGACGGCGATCCCCTCGGCGGAGGAGACGCAGATGCCGAGCGCGGCGGTCTTGAGCATTTCGGCGTCGTTGGCCCCCTGCCCGATGGCGACGACCGACTCCGCTCCCAGCCCCCGGACGTAATCGGCTTTCTGGGCGGCTTCGTTCCCCGGCTTCATCCGGCTGGCGGTCAGGTTGAGCTGCCCGTCTATCACGGCCTGGCCCCCGTGCGTGTCGGCGGTCAGCAGGTGGATTTGCAGGCGGTCGCGCAGGCTGCCGATCCGCTTGGCTACGCCGTCGAGCAGTTGCCCGTCCACGGCCAGGGTGCCGTTCACGTCGCTGACGAGGTGTTCGAGACGCAATATCCCTCTACCGGGGATGGTGAGTTCGATCATGGAGGGTATTATACTGCCTCTTGATAGGAGAGAATTTCTATTTTTGACTCCGCTGCAAAAACCTTTTCTAACCACTAAGGACACGAAGGTCAC
>DYKI01000079.1 GCA_020722705.1 Chthonomonas calidirosea
TGGGAGGACCGCATCTTCCGAGACGAGCGCGACGGCATCACGATCTGGGGGATGTGATCGGCGCCTTCGGGCCGATGTACTCCGTCGCGACGACGATATCGTCGAACCACACGCGGTTGACCGCCTTCGGCGAGGCAACGTTGTTCTGCCGCGCTGCGTTCTCCGTGACGTAGTGAAGCAGCCAGAAGAAGTTGAGCTTCAGGTCCGCGCTCTTGCGCCATCGGAATCCCTCGAAGGGTTCGCCGCCCTTCCGAGTCTCGAAGCCCATGCCGGTCCATGCTCCGCGCGGCGTGCCCGGCCCGATGTGGTATGCCGGCTTGCCGTCGAGCCACAGGGCCAGTTCGCCGTCGGGCTTATCGGGCGACGAGTTCAGTTTGACCATCGCCTCGACGCATTGCCAGCGGCCCTTCGGGACGACGGCCGGTGTGCTTGAGCGGATGCCGTTGCCCCAGTACCGGCCGTCGGCTGAGCGCTTCATCTCGTGCCAGTAGGCGTAGAACGTCCAGACACCGGGGGCCGGATACCGGCCGTTGGCACCGTGGGGCTCGATGCCCACCGTGATGCGCTCATCACCGTTGGGGCGCTCTCCGGCGCCGCCCTGGGGCCAGTCGGTCGCCGGACGATAGCCGCCCAGATGCACGAAGTGGTGGATGTAGGGCGCGTCCTCGGCGAAGCGGACGTAGAACCGGGCGTAGAGCGTGTCGCACTCGCGCGGCAGCTTCCGGTAGAGGTGGCCACCCGTGTTCTTCCCCAGCGTGGCCGTCATCTGGAGGCATTGGCGCGAGCCGTCGGGCCCGCCGGGCGTCAGGGCCAGCGCCGCGTCATCCTTGTTGCTGATCTCCGTCCAGCGCCGCGCGAGGTCCGCAACGCCTCCCGTCTCGAAGTCCTCGTGGAGCAGGACCGCCGGATCGCGCCCGATCTGGGTGTCTCCAAGATGGCGCGAGGCGACCCCGCGTTGGCCGACCGGCGCGGCCATGCAGGCGGCCACCATCAGGCCGATCGCAGCGATCACCGGCTTTTGCATGTTCGCTCCCTCATGCCTCCGATTCGCAGGCGCGTTCGCCTAAGGTTCGGCTCGCTTCTCCCGCTTGCGCTCCAACAGCTCGATTGTCACCCCCAGCGGCTCTTCGGCGTCGAAGTAGGCATACTGCCCCTCTCCCATGTCGCCGCGCTGGACCATGGGAATGCCATGCTCGCGCAGGTGATCCACGCTCCGCTGCATTCCCTCCACCCAGAACGCGATGTGGTGGAAGCCCTCGCCCTTGCGATCGAGCGCTTCCTGCCATGTGCTGTCGCCGCCCATCGGTTCGATCAGTTCCAACTGCACAGGCCCGAGCTGGAAGAAGGCGAGCTTCGCCCGGGCATCGGATGGGACACCTTGGTAGGTCTGCTCGACTTCGAGACCCGGCGCCGTGGTGATGACGTTCGGCACCGGCATGCCCAGCAACGCAGCCCATCGTCGCGCTGAAGCCTCGATATCGCGCACAACGAGGGCTACCTGCGCGAGATTGGCACCGCCAAGCTGATCGGACATGTTATGGTCCTCCCGTTCTCAGACACGCCGCATGGGGCGAGGCCATGGGGCGTCAGAGACCATGATCGCCGTGCACCTCATGCACCCCTGCCGGGCTCCCGCCCGATCTCCTCACCCGTCTACGTTTTGATATCACGCCTCTGTGCCGCGTGTCCATGCCTATAGTACATCACAGGCATTGCGGTGCGTACCGTACGACGCGCCGACCATGCTTGTAGAAGCCAAGTTGGTATAAAGCAGTCAGATGGCGGCTTGTTCTGGCGGGGAGGAGCTCAATAATGGGTTGATGTCAGCGTGCCCCGATACATTAGGCGCAGCCTCTGAGTCACCAACCTGACATAAGGGGTGTTCGACGAATGTGTTCCGATCGTTGGTACCAAATGGGCCTGATGCAGGCAGCCGGCGCAGATCTGACCCTCTCGGCCTTTGCCGACGTGTACAGACCGGAAAGTAACGCCGCGTACACGGCAACCTTGGAGTTTGCCGGCATCAAGTACGCAGAGGATGTTCTGTTCCGCTCGATCAGCTCGCTTGTTCGCGCCACCGGAGGGAGTCCTAACAGCTTGGTCTCCGTCTCATGGCGAGTCAAGGTCGGGTTCTCGGAAGGCAACGATGGCGTCGCTCTCGATGAGGGCATCTTGGTGCAGTTTGACTCTAGCGGAGAGTGGCAGCGGACACCCGACATAGCGGGCTCGGCCGACGTCTCCGTCGGCCAGAAGCACGCCGTTGCCGATGCCGAGGTGTGGGTGTCCCGCTCCCAGAACCGGGACCACGACACGGATACCAACGTCTTCTCTGTAATAACGCAGCAGCAGGGAGGCGCTGGAGGCGGCGGAGGGGGGCCTGACCTGTGCGCCTGATTGCGGGCGTTATCGCCGGCCTGGCGCTCACGCCAATCTTCGTACCGGCTCAGAACGTCCAACCATCGCGGTTCGAGCCAGTGACAGATCGCGATCTCTCGGGTGATCCGCGGCTTGCGCACTCCGTCAGCGCAGCCTATGCTCGCGTCTATGTGGGTGATCTGGCGACCAGATTGCAGGAACAGAGCGGCGTTGACATCGCGGCGGACACCGCATCGGGAGCGTCGGATCGTCGTGTTCTGATCTCTGTCCGTGACAGGCCCGCGTGGAAAGTGATGTCCGCACTCGCCAGCCTGTTAAGCTACAGGTTGGCACTATGGCAATGGGAACGCCGGTACCTGGACGGCGTCGCGCAATACCGTCTGGTCCGGACGCGCGGCGCGCAGGCGCTCCCGGCTCGGCTGAATGACGAAGCGCAGAACGAGTTGGAGCGTTTGACCGCGGAGGCCATAAGTGCGTCACGCCGCTCGCATGACGAGTGGCTCGCGCGTCTTGCAGACCCCACGCCTGTGAGTGTCGAGGAGCGAGCCGGATGGGGATTGCAGGTATTCGCGACGGCGCTTCCGGAGGATGTTCAGAAGGCTGTGTTGCGTGGCGAGACACGCGCGAAGCTGCCTGTGGACGAACTGCCGGCATTCGGGCGGAGACTGGTCGAAGACCTGTATCGGTCAATGCGTCCGCAGACTCGGCGGGCCGACGGCGAGATCACTCCCGCTCCGATGCCAACCGAGATTGTGGCCGACACCTCTCGCGGGCGAGGGCCTACCGCAAGTCTGTTCCTTGAAATGGGGTCTATGGGTGGGTACTCCTACTCGGGAGGACTGCCGCTGGCCAACGCATTTCGGGCCCGCCTCGAGCATATGTGGATCGGCGATGGAGATCGGAAGAGCAACGAGGCGGAGGAATCTCGTGCGATGTCCGTTGGAGTCCGCCACGAACTCGCGAAGGGGCTGTTGCGCTATGACCCTCGGTGGGTTGAGCTTGCAGAGCGCACCGACGTCCCGGTTTTGGCCCTCGCGCCAACCGGGCGGGACTCGGCCTCCTTCGCGTCGGACCGCGTGTTCTCATTGCGAGACTACCTGGGCGCTCTAGTCTCGCGTGACTACGCGATCCACAAGTGGCGGCACGACATGCTTCTTATCACCTATGCGGGGTGGTTCAGAGAGTCGCAAGAGGTCCATGCATGCCCGTGGGAGGCTGTCCGCGCGCTGCGGAAGGCATGCACCGATAACGAGGGACTGCCGCCACTCGATGTGCTCATCCGCCTTGCAGCAGATCTTACGCCCGAGCAACTCCAGACGCTTTCCGATGACTGGAAACCGGCGGAGTCGCTCATTCCCATTCGTGGGCTTCTGACGGCCATCAACCGCGACGACGGGTTGCGCACTAAGCTCGTCACCTCAGGGACCCTTACTCTCCGCGGTCGGCCCGCCGGCTCCCTCGCGTCTGGCGTAAGCCACGTCCCCGCTGATCGTGTTGCATCTCTGCTCGTGCGGGCGACAGTGGTTCGCACGGACGGAGGCCATCATCTGGTCATTACCGCCTTGTTCCGCGACGCCCAAGAGAACAACCTGGGCGGCTGGACGGCCCGATTCTCGCCCCTGCTTCCATAGTCGGCACGCAAGCCGCCGGGTTCGCGCCCGATGCTTGCCTGAGCCGCTCCGGCATCCGCCGGAGCATGCGCTCCACCCGTCTGGGTTGCCTCCGCCAGTGCGGCACGCTCCTGGGCGGGCACGTCGCCCCGGTCCAACCTCGGCACAATCGCTCGCAGCCCGGCCTGACCCGATCGAAACCGGCGGTCCTGCGAGTACAACCTGTCGTGGATCCGAGCAACAGAGCCGAGTGCGGCCCTGCCGAGTTTCATGCGCGGCGCAGTCACTGGCGTGGCATGACTTACCCGACATGCTCAATCATCTGGCGCGACTTGAGACTGCGCTGGGATCGGCTCACTACTCCGCCTGCCTGATCGAGGGGCGGACCCTGTCTGCTGTCAGGTCCGAGTTGGATGCGCTGGTCGGCATGACGCGACCCGTCTTGTGCTCACTTGGCCTCGCTGGTCCGACCTGTGAGCGCGCGGATGGTGAGCGCATTGGGGCCGTCCGCGCCCATGCCGGCCATTGCGGATGCGTCAATGAACACGACTTGCGTGATCAGCTCCGGCTTGACGGGGCGATCTTTGACGGGAGAGTCGTCCCCTGCAGGGAGCCCGGCCAGCTCCAGCGTGAACGGCTGATCAACGCCGGAATCGGCGATCGTGCAGACGGTGCCGAACTTGCCCCCGCCGGCCTCTTCGACCTGGACGAACAGCGTGGTGGCCTGCTGGGCCGATGCGGTGAAGGTGATGCGGCTCATGCCCTTCAGCGTGCCTTTGGGAAACATGCGGACCAGCGCCAGAATGCGCCCAGCCACTCGCTCATAGGCGGCTTGCACACCCGGCGCTGCCGAAGCGCCGGCCTCGATCCGCGCCAGCGTCGCGTTGCCCGTGGCCATCCACGCGATCTGCGGGCGCACAAACGTATCGAGGCGCGCTTCATTGGCCTTCGCCACGACAGCCGGCTGGAGCCTGTCGGCGATGACGGTGAAGTCGTCCAGATGCAGCGAGCGGGCTCCGGGACTCACGCCCAGAAGCTTCTCGAAATCCGGATTCCCTGCCTGGGCCACCATCTGGGCCAGATCGCCAAGAACGATGGACTCGATGCGAGCCGGATCGAGCCGACCGTCCGCATCCTTCGGATCCGCCGCACCTTCGGCGAGGACGAGATCGGCAAGGGCCACTTCCACCTTCTGCCACTTGCCGCGCGGCGGTGCGAAGAACGACAGGAAGCGTCCGCCGCCCTTCTCCTGCACGATAAACGCCACTGTTGTGGGCTGATCGGCGCGCACCCAGAACCGGAATGCCTGGGCCGACGCCAGCGATCCCTCCGCCGGCGCATACGTCAGCATGCCGAACGCACCCTGCTTCACGTCGTATTCGAACTTGAGCGCACCGACACCGTTGAACGACGAGCCCGTCGCGATCGAGGCCCGGCAGTTGATGCCGATCCCGCTCCACCCGTGAAGCTCCGAGTCGAAGGAGTGCCTCAGTATCGGTTGCGCCGTCTGTCCCATCGCCGCCGTCGCCAGGCCAATGCAGGCGACGAAAGCCGTGATCTTCATGTTTGTGCCTCCGGATCGGGGCATTCCGACGCCCCGCCTCACAGAGCCAAGATACCACGCGGACCGTGGAAGCGCGAGTCGGCAGGAATCCGGCAAGCAAGCGACCGACAGCCGGTACAATGCATCTGCCTGCACTTCGGCAGACAAACGAGGTTGCTCATGGCGCCACCCACAGAACAGGCCGCGCGGGCCCGGATTGACGCGATTCTCGCCAACTGCGGCTGGGACATACAGGACCCGCAGGCGGTGAATCTTGCGTCGCGCGTTGGCGTCGCCGTGCGCGAGTTTCCGCTGAAGCACGGGTACGGCACGGCGGCCTAGGCCGCGCGTACGCCATCTTCGGCGATGGACTGGATCCGCAAATGGAGGAGTTGAACGAGGTGTTGGTCACGTGAGTATCCAGGCCGTAATCGAACTTCTGAACGAAATGCAGCGCGATGCCGTGTTCGCCGGCTATGCCATCGGCGGGGCAGTCGGCGCCACGTTCTACCTCGAACCGGTCGCCACAATGGACGTGGACGTGTTCGTCGCTTTCCGCCCTGAGCCGGTGCGCGCCATCATCAATCCGCAGCCGCTCTTCCGGTACCTCGTGTCCCGCGGATACACGATGGACGGGGAATACGTGATGGTGTCCGGTTGGCCCGTCCAGTTCCTGCCCTCGACGGGGCCTCTCATGGATGAGGCACTCGAAGAGGCTGTGACCACCGATGTGGAGGGGACGCCGACACGGGTCTTCAGCGCCGAGCACCTCGCCGCCATATGCCTGGAGACAGGCCGGCCAAAGGACAAGGCGCGGCTGCTGCAGTTCATCGAGAGTGGCGTCCTCGACGCCGAGCGGTTCCAGGATATCGTGGAGCGCCACGGCCTCGCCGGTGCGTGGGCCAGGTTCTGCCGCCAGTTCCTGGAGGATGCAGCGTGAAACTCGATCTCGCGACGATTCTGGAGAGCAAGCGTGCCGTGCGCCGCCGCCTCGCCTCCCTGCCCATCGCCGAGAAGCTCCGCATGCTGGACGACTTGCGCCGGCGCCAGATCAGCCTCCGAGAGGCAGGAGCCCGAGTCCGTCGCCGTATGCCCCCTGTGCCCAGCGACGCGACGTCCGGCCAGGAGCATGGGGGCGGAAGCAAGTAGGATGAAGGATGAAGCGCTTGCAGGCTGCTGATTGCGGTATCCGGACAATCGGCGAGGCATTCGCCGTCATGGGCGGGGGACGCCGACCACAGCAGGCCCTGGAGGATGCAACCAGGGGGGCAAGCGCCGCTATCGGCATGCGGACGGCAATGTGATCATAGGGTCCGTCAACCGCGAACTCGTGCGAAAGCTGCCGTCCGCCGACCGGCTGTTCGTAGAACTGGAGGCTCTGATCCGCAAGTATAGCGAGGCCTGATCATAACCGTGCGTCGCCGGCGGCGTGAGTTGCTGCTGCCGCTTCCGTCGCTTGCGAATCACAGCCCGAACCGCAGGGTTGTTGGTCAACCAGGTCGGGAGTCACCTCGCCAACAGGCCGCACCAGCATCTCGGGGGGAGTGCTCGGATCGCCAGAGGCCGGACGGAGCAGCATGGCATCGTCCGGAGGCGGCGCGGGCCGCAAGAGCCGCTCCGCATCGGAAAGGGTCCGAGCCCGTTCCTCAACGATGGCAATGCACTCGACGGCTGCAGCATGCGAGACAACCCTATGCCGGTTGTTGCGAGTCCGACGCTCGTAGTTCCTGAGCGCATTCAGGTCTGCCCCATCTCCAATGTGCATGAGCGCCCTCAGTATCCCGACGGCCAGCTCCTCATGTTCATCGGGATCGAGCCGCATCGGCCACAACCATGGCAGGACAGCCAGATCGGATATCCGATGAAGCGCTCGACCGAACATCCGTGCGAACAGGCTCGGTCGCCGCGCGCTGGTCGGCAACGCCCATTCCCCGGTCAAGAGGTCAAGCAGGCACTGGCGCTGATAGGGGGTGATGCCGTAGCGGTGGTGCGCGCGGACATCGGGCAACAGCATGACGAGGCCGGCCTTCGCCTCCTGCGTGACATCGGGCATGAGCAGCTTGGTCCACTCGGCCAATCTGCCGACGGAAGTCGGATCGCCAGGAACAGACCATGCCCAGATGCGGGATCCCCGGCCGGGTCTCCCGAGGATTCCGAGCAGTATGGCGACAAACCCACCACACAATGCCATCAGGAACGCCATCAACGTTCCGATCGGCGGTCGGTCCAGCAGCGCTGCCGCGGCCAGAACCATAACAAATGCGCCGATTACCGAAGCTGACCCTCCGAGGATCATGCCACGCCGCATGAAGCGGGCACGCCGGAGCTGCCTCAACGCTTCAGCCTCGAAGTCCGTAATCTCCGAGGCCGTCGGTTCCACGATATGGTCCGCCCACTCGGCCCGCAGTTCTTCGCGTGATCGGGTTCGCCGCGTCTGCAGTTCCGCGACGGTTCGAGCGGCCTGGTTTGCGAATGCGCTTCGCTGCTCGGGAGACCATGCATCCGCTTGTTGTTGCGCGACAAGCGGCTCTACGGCATGCACCAGCCAGCCCTCGCCGGCTTGTTCGAGAGCCCGCAGGGCCGAGCGGGCAACGTCGGCGTTGGGGTGCTTGACGAGATCGAGGAGCCTCGCCCAGGATCCGATGGGCCGCTCTTCGGCATCGGCTGGCGTCAGCCTCTGCGCCATATCCCGGAACGCGGCTTCGGCGTCGGGCCTGAGCCATTCAGGGGACTCGTGCACGAGTCGCGCGGCACGTCCGATCGGAATGCGGCCGGTCACGGTCTCAAGCACTTGCAGCGCCGACAGCAACGCTGTCCTGGCATCGCGGTCAGGCCGGGACAGCCGACGTCGTAGACGCATGAGCAAGACCGGTATGGGCAGGGCGTTCACGACGGCGAAGGAGAACACCAGCCATTTCCAGGGCGACCGCAAGGTCAGGACCAACACCAGCGGGTAGATCGTCCAGCAGCCGATCGGCGGCCATGACGGATTCTCGTATTCCAAGGTCACCGCCTCAACCGAAGCCGCTGCATCGGCCTGCATGGCCTTTGGGATGCTCGCTTTGGTGAGGTACCACAGGATGCCCGTCCGCATCGCGTTGTCGCGCTTGCGGAGAGCCCCGCACAGCTCCCTCAGGCGTTGCTCATCCGGCGGATCGTGGGCGACGAGGTCTCGCAGCATCGCCTCCACATGGCTCGGCAGCCCCAGCGCGGCGATCTCATCGGTTACCGATGGCTCTGGATGGAATGCGTTCGTGGTCTCGAAGACGTCCATAGCCCATGGATTCGATGCGTGCGTTCCTAAGTCCCTTGCCGTTCGGACGTCTGGATTGTACCGCGAAGCTGCAGCGCCACGATCAGCGCCTCGTCAAGGGCCTGCATCCGCTCGCGAGAGAGGCGGGGCAATCTGGTACGTCAGCACATCCTCAGCCCGGGCGTTGAGCGTATCCGAACGCTCGTTGATGACTTGCAGATCATGGGCATCGTCACGCCGTGCTCTCAGTTCAGCCCCCGGCCCTCACCCTGCATCTCCCGTGGGCGCACAGACTCGCCTCTCCCGCGCACACCAGACCGCGGTCCAGCGCCACCGGTTGGCGCGCGGGAGAGGTTGGGTGAGGACAGAAACCACTCCGGTGACCCCCCTACTTCCGCCCGATCCACTCTTTCAGCTTCCTCTCGAAGTCGTCGAGGCCGGCGGGGTCCTGGCGGTCGAGGAGGATGCCCTTCATCTGGACGTGCTTCTCGACGGGCTTGCCATCGAGGACCTTCAGCGCGTCTTCGACGGCCATGCGGCCCACTTCGACGGGGCGCTGGCTGGTGACGGCCTGGAGGATGTTCTCGGGCGATTTCAGGAACCCGATGAGCTGCTCGCTGGAGTCGGTTCCGAAGACGACGACTTTCCCCGCCTTGCCTGCGTTGCGTACGGCCATGACGCTGCCGATGGTACCGCCTTCATTGGCCGACCAGATCACGTTGATCTCGGGATTGGCCGTCAGGATGTCGCTGACGCGCTTGACCGCCTGCTCGGGCAGCCATGCGTCCTGCTCGGCGACGATCTTCACGCCGGGGAGGTCGGCGATGCGGCTCTTGAACCCGCTGGTGCGCTCGTTGCTCTGCTCGGGGATGAGTGACTTGAACGCGATGATGGCCATGGCGGCCTTGCCGCCGAGTTTCTCGGTGATGTACTTGCGCGCCGCGTTGCCCGTCTGGACCCCGAGATCGAATGCGCTGCTCTCGATGTAGGCCGCGTGGATGTCACCCGCTATGGGGGTGTTGTGGGCGATGACGACGATGCCCTTCTCCTTTGCCGGTTTCAGCGCCGCCACGGAGCCGGTCTTGCTGAGGGGCGAGATCAGAATGGCGTCCACGCCCTGGGCGACGTAGGTGTTGACGAGCTCGATCTCCTTCTCGGGCTTGTTGTAGCTGTTGCCTTCGAGGAGCTCGACGCCCGCGTCCTTGGCCGCGGCGCGCATGCCGAAGAGCACCAGGCGAAAGAACTGGTCCTCCTGAAAGACGATGCCCGCGATCCGACGCTTCGGCTTGCCGTCGTCGGCCTTCTTCTGCGGCTTCGGGGCCGAGCATCCTGCGACCAGCGCCGCGATCATGAGCGCAGCGATAGCCATGCGAACCGCGGTCCGCCGAGTTCTCGTCGCCATCATTCGATCTCCTTCCGCCTCCCTAACGGCCCTTAACGATCCGTATCACATCACGCAGCATACCCATCATGCTGTGCGGGTCGGTATCGGGGATGAGCCTGGTCGGGTGCTCATACCACGTCTGGAACACGTAGCGCTGGGGCGAGCCGCCCGCCGTCCGGTAGGCCGACAGGTACTCGAGCGTATAGCGCGCGAAGGCCTCGTCCGACTCATGGCCGCCCTTCTGCGAGTTCACGATGAGGCTGACGGGGAGCCCCTGACTTTCGGCGTAGCGCTCCAGCTCGATCACCCGCGCCATCCAGTTCGTCTCCGATGGCGGCTTGCTGGGCGGAGGCCAGGGCGGCGCGACGGGCATGGTCCCCATGGCGTACTCGTACGGGTTGTCAATGACCAGCCCGGCCAGAGGCATCCTGGCCTCACGGGTCCGCTTGATGAGCGTCTGAATGACCGGAAAGTAGTCGCCCCAGTACATGCCGTCGGGACCCGATGCCCAGTAGGCGACCCGGCCCTTCCAGCCCCAGTTGGGGAAGTTGGTCAGGGCAAGGAACCGCACGCTCGGGAAGCGGCGCTTCCATGCGCGCATGTAGGCGATTACCTCATCCGCCGCTGCCTCGACGGTCGGGAGCCCCACCTGATCGCCGTGGGCAGGGATGCGGCCCGTGTCGGCGCCCGGATGGATGAGCCGCCGCACCGGACCGTCCATGACGATGAAGTCGGGCTTGATGCCCGCTCGGAGCATAGGCTCGATCTTGGCCATCTCGATACGCGCCGTCTCTGCGCCGATGCCGGGCTTCAGCGATGCGCGCGGCTTGTCGGAGATGCGCTTCGGATTCGGCCCCGTGAAATCCGCCTGCTGCGGCTCCCAGTCGAAGTAGCCGCACTCGATGGACACGCGGATGCTGTTGCGCTTCAGGACCGCTCCCAGCCGCTTGAGGTCTTCTTGCGGGATGATGAACGCGACGGCGTTGATGGCGAACTGAAGGACGTCGAGCTCCCGCTGCACCGTCGGCCACTGGTCGGGCTCGCGCCCCAGCGGCTCGGGATGGACGTGCCCGAACCATACCTCCGGCGACTTCGGCGCGTCGGCCCGAAACTCGCGGGACAAGCCTCGATCCGCTATGAGCGCCAAACACGCCAGCGATAGGCCAATCAGAAGCGTTCTCCTCATGCCCATGGGTTCGCCGCGCGAACGATCTGCTCCTACTTGCCGATGCCGAACTCGAGCTCGTTGGCCCAGTGGCTGACCCAATCGTTGTGGAAGGTGGGCATGCCCTCGCGGGAGACGCTCCGTCCTGCAGCAAGCTCGAGCGCGGTGCCGGCGTTGTCGTTGATCCGGTAGGTGAACTTGACGGTCTGCCGCGCATCAACCCGTTTCTTGACCTCGGGGATCTCCGACCAGGGGATGGCCGCTTCGACGATGCGGGCATTGCCCTCCCGCCGCATGCTGAGCTTGCCGGACTTCACCGGTCCGCCGTCCACAGGCGCTTTCGGCTGCCTGGGGTAGAAGTGCTTCCGCGGAATGCCCGGCGCCGCGAGCCGCCATATCTCGGTTCCGCCGCCGTAGGCGGGAGCGACCTCATTGAACGCGAACTCATAGTCCGTGTCCATGTAGGTCATGAAGCCGGGCATCGTGCCGGGCGGGAACGGCAGCCACGGCTTGGCCTCGGCCGGGAGAACGTTGAATGCGATCTGGACGTTGTCCGTGCCGTTCCCCGAGGGTAGATCGGGGTCCTTGCGATAGGAGAAGCGCCTGACGCCCGCCGGCCAGACCATCTCCTTCCGATCTTCGCGCGTATAGCTCTTTTCCGGGTAGAAGTACGCGTCATCATCGCGGGTCTCGTAGCGGACGCCGCCCGGCCATGGTGTCGAGTCGGCGATCTTCGCGGCGAAGTAGAAGAACCGGTCATCGTAGGCTGCGTAAGCCACCGCGACTCCGGAGGTGACGGCCGTGTCGAACGGCATGAAGGGCAGATAGGCCCGTTCGGTGAGCCCCGCAGTGATCCCTTCGGATGCACCGACGGCGTATGGCAGAGCTCCCCGCCAGTCATCAAGCTTGCCGTCCACGCTGATGGCGCGCCGTTCGATGAGGTTGACCCTGAGCGTTTCTTCGTGCTCCGCATGGCCATTGGCGCCGGCATCGAAGGCTGCCTTCAAGGGGTAAGCGTTGTCAGCGGAGGCCGATCCGCCGGCGATGACGAAGGTGACGCGCGCGGTCTCGTGTGCGGCAAGGCTCAATGCCCTCTGAGCAGGCTCCAGCTTGAGCTTGCCGAGCGTGACGGTCAGCGATCCGGAGATCGGCCGGTTCAGGATGTTGGTGACATCCAGTCGGAGCGATGGCCTGGTTCCTATCGGCGAAGTCAGGTCGTGCGCGACGATGTCCACGGGCACGTAGCCCTCAATCCGCGAAGCCGCAACGGCCTTCAGCAGCCGGTCGAATGAGCCCGGGCTCCCGTCGGTGCGCAGGAAGTAGCCGAGGCCGTTGAGCGGCACGGTCACCTTGCCGGCTTTGGACGCCACAGGATTGCCGTAGAAGTCGAACATCCGCACCTTCCCGCCAAGGTCGCCCAGTGTCATTGAGGCCCCATCCAGCACCATGGCGGCCGGAATCCGGCTCTGCGGGAGCCTCGCACTCCCGATGCCATGCGCCGGCAGTGCGGCAAGGGCTTTGCGCGCTTCGGCCATCGCGGCGACGTTCTTGACGCCCGTCACACGCCGGAACTTGATCCGGTTGCGATCATAGACGCCGCCAAGGTCACCGACCACGACGAGTGTCCCATCGTCATCGTTGCCGAAAACGAACACCCACGGGAGGCCGTTCTTGAAGAGTATCTCCCGGAACGGGCGCTGGCCGATGAACTTCTGAGAAGCGGCAACCGCTGCGGCAGGCGCCCATGCCTGGCAGATGCCGACACGCGGGTTGTCGTTGAGAACCTCGGGGGTGTAGACGTTGCCGTGGTAGATGCCCGCCGTGCGGCTCTGCCCCTGGGCGCGCATGGACGCGATCACGGCAGCCACGCGATCCTCCGAGTTGGCCACCCAGCTCTCCGTGTCCCAGACCCTGACCGGTCCGTTCGGGTGCTTGCGGTTGATCCAAGCCTTTTCGAGCGCCGGATCGGCAGCCAGCGGCTGATAGTGGATGCTGACGAAGTCGAGCCACTTCAGGAACTCGCTGGAGCCGTCGGCGAAGAACTTGTCCCGCGTGTTGGTCGAGCTGCATGCGCCGCCGATCAGCACCTGAACGCCGTCGTCCTTGCGCGCGTCCTCGACGCCCTGTGCCATATGGCGGAATATGTCGCGGTAGCGGATCATGTCGGCGCCCCATCCGCTGATGGATATGCCCTCCCATGGCTCGTTCCAGAGCTCGACGGCATTGATCGGGCCTTTCGGCCAGCCGAACCGGCCCACGAACCGCTTCGTCCACAATCGGAAATCGGGGTCGTACTCGGGCAGCCACGAGTAGTCCGATTTCGTGTCGAGCATGACGTTGTCTGGCGACAGCCACGGTCTGGGCCTGTTGAGCGGCATGGCGGCTCCGCTCGCTCCGATGGTGAGCATGACCGTGATGTTGTGCTTCTGTGCCCATCCGAGGTGCTCGATGAACTGGCGGTGGTGCCCGTCGAAGTCCGGCCACGTGGTCGGGTAGTAGGCTGCCCCCATGCGGCATCCCTTGACGCCGAGCCGTTCGAAGAGGGTCGTCACCGCCTCCGAGATCTCATGGGGCCATGGCAGATCGAGCGCGTAGGTCGGGAACTGAACGCGTCCCGGGTCCGGCTTCGGCACACGCGCCAGCGCAGCGCAGAAAAGGCGCCCCTGTTGGCCCAGGTCGGCCACGAGCGCGTATCCTCCGAATAGAGGAGGCACGTTCGGCTCGATCGTGACCTCCGCCTTGCCCGAAGGCGGCAGCGATAACTGGAGCGGCGTGCTTCCGCATTCATCAAGACGACGCACATGGGGTACCCAGACGTCGCCCGTGCGGACGCTCGTCGCATATCGAATAAGCTCCATCCTGCCTGATAGGGCCATCGCCGTTGCGGTCTTGTTCGTAAAGCGAAACGTCAATCGCGCCCGCTCGCCGGGCCACAGAACATTGGCTCCCTCGCTCGAGCCGACCGTCACCCCGATCTGCCGGACCTCGACGGTATTCGAGACCTGCGCCCGGCTCAGGCCGAAAGCATCGGCGTAGCCGGGCATGTCGCGGCCCGTGACCATCTGGGCCGCGCAGGTCGAAGCGAGACACGCGGGGATCAGCAACGCGATGATTCGAACGGCGAGGCGGTGATGAGCCATGGACGACCCTCCGATCAGACTGTATTGGAAGGTTCGAGGAGGCACCGCCTCGATCCTGCTTGTGGCGAACGTCCCGCTCACCGCACCCGAGGAACGCGGAGGTGCGAACGCGACGGATCGCCTGCGCGACGACGTCGGGAAGGGATTTCCGTGTCGGGTCGGCGAAGATCAGTACACCCGGGCTGCAGTCGTGCCGCCCGGGCGTCAGGGAGGCGACATGGATGGTCGGATTGGCCGCAGGGAGATGATCGTGGGAGGCGCTGCCGCACTCGCGTATCCGGGTGCCATGGCGGATGGTGGGCGTTTCGAAGGGAAGTTCCTGTCCGGCGAAGGCGATGCCGGCTATCTTGCGCTGCTCGACACCTGCTATTCCATGCTCTGGCCCAATGGCGCACTCCAGAACCTTTCGATGCTCTACTCGCCTGTATGGAACGGGTTCGTTGAGGGGCCGACGTGGGGCGCGTGGTGGATCCAGAACAGCTACGGCCCGACCTACTGCGGCCTCCCGTTCTTCACCGAGCCGTACCGGACGTTCGTTCAGAATGCCCAGGATCTCTGGTTCGACCAGATGGGCGACGGCAAGCGCAAGGGCGTGCACGACTGGGTGGCGCCCGACGGATGTCTGTGCGATGCGGCAGCGCCCAACTGGATCGTCTACAAGCAGGGCGACGGCAACATCGGCATCCACGATTGGGGCGTCGAGTTCACGGCGGCAGGCATCGTCATGCAGGCCGAGCTGCTGCTGATATCGCGCGACCGGACAGCCATCGAGCGCTATCTCCCGTTGCTGGAGCGGTGCGCCGCGTTCGTGGAAAGCCGACGGGACCCGAAGAACAACCTGTTCCTGGCCGGACCGGCGGGAAACCTCCTGGCGCCAAGCTATGCAGGCTATCGAAGACCCGACGGTACGTACGGGATGGGCTATCTGACCGGGCTGTCGGTCACCTGCATCGCCGCCCTCGACCGCCTGTCGGAGCTTGAGCGACTGGCCGGACGCCCTGTGCAGGCAGGTCGCTACGCCGATCGGGCCAAACGCGCCCGCCGTGGGCTGTCGAACGTCACCACCGACAAGGGCTATCTTATCAAAGCGCTCGACCCGGACGGAACGAGGCATGGGGTGTTCGGCGCGCCGAAGCATGGCTACTTCGAAGCCGTCTGCAACCACGATGCCATCGCGTTCAACGTCGTGCCAGAGGATCAGGCCAGGCGCATCTACGCCACGATGGACTCCATTGCAGGACTGCGGCCCCACGGAGTGGTGATCACCAACTACCCGTCCCTGGACGACATGTACGCCGAGCCGACGGGCCTGTGGCAGTTCGGAACCTGGGTCAACGGCGGACACTGGACCACATGCGAGGCCCGAATGCTGCTTGCCGACCTCCGCATGGGCGGCTATGCGGCTGCTCGGCGATCCGTCGAGCACATCATGACATTCGCGCGCGTGTTCCGCACCGACAATCCGCTGGTTCAGTTTGGCGCTGCGGTCTATCAGCCCCAACACCCGATCAACTGCGTCTACGACACCTGGGGCGCCCCCCTCGGGATGCTTCGGGGGCTCTTCGAGTATCGTTACGGGGCCGAGACGTTGACCCTCGTTCCGCACATTCCGCCTGAGATCATGCGCCTGGAGCAGCGCTTCCCGGTCGTCTGGGGCCGCAAGAGGCTCTATCTGGATGTCCGTGGTCAGGGCGTGATCCGGTCCGTTCTGGTGAACGGGGAGCGATGGACGGACTGCGACAACCGGCAGGTCCGGCTTCGGTATGATGCCCTGCCCGACCTTGCCCGCGTCCGCATCGTTCGTGATGGAAGCCGTTCCGGGCGATCGGCGCGGCTCTTGCTGCCCCCATGTGACCTTGCCCGCAACACGGGGAAGGGCCTCCCGTCGTTTGCCGTGATACCGGCCGACGACAAGAACGGGGGCGATCTGCACGCAGCCTTCGAGCGGGTCAAACGTTTCCATGATGCCATGCGCCGATCGGGGCTGGACGAGACGTACTTTGGGACACATGCAGCGCTCATCCTCTCGTATGGCAAGGCAATGCGAGAGCGAATCGAGCTTCGAGCGGCCGGCAGACTGCCCGATCTTCCGGAAGCCTCGGCACACGCCGCCGATTCGAGTTACACTGAAGCAGTGGGGCGGCTCGTTGATGGCCTCAAAGCCGATCTGGAACGGCAGAGAGATGGCAAGGCGCCCGATGCCGCCCGCGTGTTCTCGCTGTGGCAGAAGTCGAAGTAGGGAAGGGTCAGCGCGCCTGCACACAAGGGAGACAGCTATGGCGACCGATCGCACCAACACGTACCAAGGCACACCGGCTTCGTGCATGGCGGGGCTCGCCCTCGTCGTCGCCCTTGCAGGGTCGGGCACTGCCGCCGACGCGCAGGTCCAGAGGCTCGCATCAGGCCTGCCGCTCGTTTTCGAACGCAACACAGGCCGCTACGACAGCCGAGCCAGGTTCATTGCCCGCGCGGGCGCTGCCACGATTTTCCTGACCGACACGGGTGCGGTCATGCTGTTGCCTGGCAAGGCTCATGACGAGAGTTGCAGCGC
>DYKI01000251.1 GCA_020722705.1 Chthonomonas calidirosea
ATCTCCAGCGCGCGCCGCATGAGAGGCTCGGCCTCGGCCAGGCGGTTCGTGGCCTTAAGCAACAAAGCGAGGTTGTTGAGGTCAGCGCCCACTTCCGTGTGGGATGGGCCAAGAGCGGACTCGTGTTCCGCGAGGAGTTGCCGATACAGAGCTTCTGCGCGCTGGAAATCACCACGCGCCCAATACAGGTACGCCAGCTCCCGTCGCCATGCAGTGGCGTGAGGCCGCAGACTCGCGGGGAGGGGGTCCGGAAAGCCCGCCAATCGTGTCTCCAGCTCGGCAATGCGGGCCGTCTTGGCTGCGTAGGGCAGCGCATCCAGATCGGCGGATCGGGACCAGACAGCCGAGGGCTCATGGACCGGCTCCGGCAGCTCCGCAGCAAACGCGAAGGTGTGGCTGCGATACCGCCAGAAGTCCGGAGCTTGCTTCGCGAGCGTCCCGGCCGCGTACTCCGGCAGCCACAGGACGACGGGACAACTGAGGCCGTCCCACAGGTCCCGCGAGGCGTTCAGCCGCCGCAGCGCGGGCTGGTCGGTCCCATCGAAGGGGATAGCCTGCTCCAGGTCCAGCACAAAGACCGCCCCGGGTGTGCCGCTTTCGCACGCGTCACGCACCATCTCAAGCACGCTGCGCCGCTCGGAGCCCACACGCACCTGGACAATGTCGGGGAACTCAGCGAGGGCCTGGACGATAGCCTCGTCCCGAATGCGCAACACATCGTACACTGCGACGGCGAGCGCGAAACTGCCGTGGGCGGCATGGAGGAATCGCCGCAGAGCCTCCAGCTCGGCCTCCGTGCGGCTTCCGGGACGGCTTGCCGTTACGTCCAGAGCGCCCATGGCCCGAAACTCAGATGAGATGGCGGACCGCCGGGTTCAGGTTGTACCATTCCTCGTCATTCCTGTAGAGAAGCACCGTTCGGCTCGCCAGGAGGTCGCGCAGTATGGGCTCCGTCTCAACCGATCGCGTTACCGACCCCCTGTCGGCGACCTGCTTGAGCACGGGCTTGAACTCCTCCAGCACGTTGCGCGCATAAGCCCTTTCTGCCTCCTTGCGGCTTCGTGCAAGACCGGCGGCTCCGATGGGAAGTCCTTCGGCAACGATGGCCTCACGCGTCATGGTCATGACTTCTGTGGGCTGGCCGCCCGTGAATAGAATCAGCTCCCGCAGCGCCCCGTCTTCGAACAGGTCGGCGAGCTGCGCGCCTGCCGCTTCGGCACGCACGCGCACCACTTCCGTGAGCTTCTCGATACCCGGTTCGTGGGGTTGTCGGCTCGGCGGACGCGTGGTGACCTTCGTCATGGGCACGACGTGGAGTGCGCCACCGTACCGGGCTCGAATGGTGGGCTCCTGATTCGAGTAGGCCAGCTCGACGGGGATGCTGTAGACCATATGGCATCGGAGACCGGTGAGCTGCGCTGAACGGTGCACAAAGAGATACTCGGTGGTGGGACAGCCCGTTTCGTGCGACCGCGTCGTCATCTTGTCGAGATCGTCCACCATGACGACCAGACCCGCCAGGCCGCGCTTCCCCAACTCGAGAATGGCTTGCCCGATCACCTCATTCGCCGCCTCCAGCAGGTTGCCGGTGCGCGGTTCCAGAACCTTGCGGACCTCCGCTCTGGCGTCAGGGCTGTTGCGCACCGCGAAACTGATCCTGGCAAGCGGGGCGGCAAGCTCCGCTCCGCTCACGTCAATCTCCGTACCCAGCGCCTTCTTGATGCGGCTCAACAACTGGACGAAGTGCGCGGGCTTGAGGTTGATGTGATGCTCGTCGCGGAGCGTGGCGGCAATCTGGCGCACAATGGCGAGGATCAGGTCGGGGACGTCCACATCATTGGGGTCCAGCGCCTCGATCGCGCGCAACGTTACAACCGCATACCCTGGATCGTCCGGGTTCTGCGGCGTCGTCAACTCGCGCGCCAGCCGCCACAGCTCCGTGGACTTGCCGCTTCCTCGGTGCCCCGTTATGACCTGGTATACCGACTCGTCGGAGAGGCGTATCTTGTCCGCCATGCCGCGAACCAGGCCGGCATTGCCCCGCACATCGTCGAGGTCCACGTAGAGGGGTTCCTGTCCAGGCCCGAGGGGGGCCGGAGAGAACTGCCTGTACACTTTCCGGATGTCTGCCATGCGCGTCTCCTTGGCAAGTGGCCGATGGCCTTTCGCCGTGCTTCACGGGCATATTACCCGCGCGTCGGCGGAGCCGAGGTTGTTGAGGGCCACGATCCGCCGGGCGTCGTCCAAGGGGCCGCTTGGTCTCATCGTTGCGGCTGAGCAGGCTGCCCTTCGCGACCACGTCGTCCGCGCAGACCGACGCCATCCCGATGTGCAGGTCCACTCGCGCAGCGCCGCCCCGAAATGGGCGATCGGCTATGGTCTGACGTTCCTTGCCGGCCCTCACATTCCCTGTGCGCATGCACGCCTTGCTGCTGTCGGCTTCGGGCGCGAGCCGCCTACGCGAACATCTCGGGCGCCATGGCCTGAACCTCCGCCGCGGCTTCCTCCTCCGTGCG
>DYKI01000080.1 GCA_020722705.1 Chthonomonas calidirosea
CCAGCGTCCCCGCCCGCCGGAACGGCGTTCCTCGTTTGCACGTACAGCGTGGTATGGCGGGCATGCCCGCCGAAGACAGGCGAGGTTCTCAGTTATGCGCATTGCGAACAACACTACCGAACTCATCGGCAATACGCCACTCGTCCGGCTCAATAAGGTGACCGACGGGGCAGGGGCGACGATTGTGGCGAAGTTGGAGTACTTTAACCCGCTGTCGAGCGTCAAGGACCGCATCGGCGTCGCGATGATCGAGGCGCTTGAGCAGGCCGGCAGGATCGGCTCGAACACGGTGATCCTCGAACCGACGAGCGGCAACACGGGCATTGCCCTTGCGTTTGTGTGCGCCGCAAAGGGCTACCGATGCACGCTGGTCATGCCCGACACGATGTCCATGGAGCGGCGTGCGCTGCTCAAGGCGCTGGGCGCCGAGCTGGTCCTGACGCCCGGGGCCGAGGGCATGCCCGGCGCCATCGCGAAGGCAGACGAGATGGCCCGACAGGACGCCCGCTACGTCATCCCGCAGCAGTTCGAGAACCCGGCCAACCCGGCGATCCATCGCAAGACAACGGCTGAAGAGATCTGGCGCGATACCGACGGTTTGGCCGATATCCTCGTCTCGGGAGTTGGGACCGGCGGGACCATCACGGGCATAGGGCAGGTTATCAAGGCCCGGAAGCCGGAGTTCAAGTGCATTGCCGTCGAACCTGCCACATCCGCAGTGCTGTCGGGCAAGCCCAAGGGGCCGCACAAGATCCAGGGCATAGGCGCAGGATTCATCCCGCAGGTGCTCGACACCGGCGTGATTGATGAGATCGTCCAGGTCGAAGATGCGGACGCCATGAACATGGCCCGCCGCATGGCCCGCGAGGAGGGTGTGTTCGCGGGTATCTCGTCGGGCGCGGCCGTCTGGGCTGCCGTCCAGGTTGCGAAGCGTCCCGAGAACGAGGGCAAGATGATCATCGTCATCATCCCGTCCACGGGCGAGCGGTATCTCTCAACGCCGACCTACGCCGACCTGGCATAGCGACTGCGGCGGAACTCGGCAATGAGAGCAGCCGCGATGAGGACCACCGTCAGTGCAACGCACAGCCGGGGCAGGACCCATCCAAAGCGAACATAAGGCGTGACGCGGCGCAGGCGGCCAATCTCGGCATCCAGATGATTTGGCTCTGTTGTGGAGACCTTGGCGGCCTCCTCACCTGTGGGCGCGTAGACCGACGTTCCTCCGGCTACATCCGCCCGCGCCAACCACCGGCCACATTCGGCTGCCCGCATGGCGAACAGGGCGCGATGTTGCTCCCGCTGGACGGGTCCCGACTCCAGCGGGTCCATGTTGGGCACGAAGAACGCTTCGGCGCCGTCCTCCACCAACCTGCGTGCAACGTCGGGGTAGTCCATGTCGAAGCAGATTCCCACACCCAGTCGCCCGATGTCGGTTGGGATGGCCTTAACCGTGGTGCCCCGCACGCCATCATTGATGAAGTGGACGGTGTGCACCTTTACGTGCTGCCCGATCAGACGCCCATCCGGTGCGATCACGTAGGCCGTGTTGCGGAAGCGATCCGGGTCTGATCGGTCGTACTGGTCCTTGCCGCCGAAGATTAGCCACGTGTGGTTCTCCCGAGCGACGGCCTGCAGCTTGCGCCACGTGGCGGCGTTGCGCACGGGGTCGCCAATGAAGCCATACTCCGGCCAGAGCGTTACGTCGGCGCGTCGTCCGACCTCCGTCCGCGATTGCGCGACCAGCTCCGGCGTGTCCTAGCAGTTGGCCTGGACGAGCCGGACCCGCAGCGGACGGCTCGGCGCGGGCGAGGAGCCCGTGACGATTGCGGCGGTGATCCAAACCATGCCGAGCAGTGAGGCCGCAGGTTTGCGCTTGGGCCACAGACAGAGCACACCGCATGCGAGTCCCATAATCACCAGCGTGATTCCGTAGGAACCCACCACCGATGCGAGCGCCTGAAACGCCGGCATGCGGATCACGCCGTAACCTGGGGCGATCCAGCCGAAACGCAAGACGAAGCGCTCCGAGCGGTACCACTCGATCGCGACCCAAACAACCGGCGCAATGGCACAAAGGGGCACCTTCAGGAGCCGGCGGTGCAGCCATGTAGTCAACAGGCCGAGTACGCCGATGAACGCCGCGAGGATCGCGGACAGCGGGACCATTGCCGCGCCGAACAGGTTGGCGAGCCAGTTGAGCGTCGCCAGGTAGCAGGAAAACCCGCCAAGAAACCCGGCGTAAAGCGCATGCCGCGGGTGCAGGCCGACGACACCCATGACGATCATAGCGCATCCAGCCGGCAGCAGAAGCGGCACGTTGTATGGTGGGAACGCCGCAGCCATGACGAGGCCGCCGGAGACGGCCAGCGAGACGTGCCGAACAACCGCTCGACGAAGCCCATGTTCAACATCGCTCATACGTAGAGCCTTCGGCATCTGACATGTTGGTACCTGTTCGGGCATGGCGACAGCCCCATCTGAGCAGATACTCGGGCAGGGGCCAGGGCCGACGAGGCACTGGCCCGAACTTGCTGGGCTGGGCCGATCTCATTGGCGGGTCGTCCGCAACTCGACTGAGCAAGCCCCGATCCGGCGGTGATTCGGCATAGTCTTCAGCGCCGCTTGGCAGTACAATCGAGCCATGGTCACCCGTGTCTTGACGGCAGGTGCAATGGCCCTAATGGCCGCACGCGTCGTTGGTGGCGCTTCGCGATCCGACTTGGCCGCCACGCCTCCGTACCCGCCGAGCGCCCTCGTGCGCCGAGTTTTGTTCGATTTCGCGACGCATCGCCGGCTCGCCCCCGGCAGCGACAACTGGCCCCTCACATGGGCGCGCGATGGATTGCAGTACACCTCGTGGGGTGACGGCGGCGGGTTCGGCGGAACGAATGAGCGTGGCCGCGTGAGCAACGGATTTGCCGTCATCCGTGGCTCGGCGCGCCGTTACGAGGGCCGGAACATCGCGGGAGGTTTCGGCGCTGACGTGCCCGCGCCGTTCACGGGCAAGTGCTACGGCATTCTGGCTCTCAAGGGTGTTCTGTATGCGTGGCGAACCGGCGATGCGTCGGGTGAGACCGCCTACAGACTGCAGGAGCTCTGGCAGTCGCGCGACGGTGGCAGGACATGGATGGCGACCGGCGTTCGCTATGCCGCGCGCGACTTCCGCAACCCGGATCGAGGCTTTTTCGCTCCGACATTCGTCCAGCACGGCAAAGACCACGGCCTTGCTCGGGACGGTCATGTTTACGTCTGCGCCACGAACGTTCGGACCGAGCGATGGGAGGTACACGTCCCCGGCGAGGTCGTGCTCTTGCGGGCGCGCGAGCGCGAGATCGCCGATCCCGCTGCCTGGACCTTCTACGCCGGGTTCGACCCCCGAGGTCGCCCGCGCTGGGTCCACGAACCCTCGGGGCGGCGGCCCATCTGGACGGATCGGACGGGCGGCGCGATGATGGTCAGCGTCACGTGGCATCCCACCTTGCGCAGGTACTTGCTCATCACGGAGCATGGCCGCTTCGCCGCCGGCAACATGGGCCTCTTCGAGGCCCCGAACCTATGGGGACCGTGGCGAACCGTGCTGTACGCCGAGGGCTGGGGCAAGGGGCACATCGAGGCCAGCACGTTCCACTGGAACTTCGCGCCTGCGTGGTGGTCCGCCGATGGATTGCAGTTCGTCCTCGCGTTCACCGGCACGGGCGGCAACGACGCGTGGAACACCGTCGAGGGGCGGATCGAGCTGTTCCGATCCAAGGACGAGTGACATAGGGCATGACCATTGATGTCACGCGAACTCAGGGCGCGCGTCGTGCCTGTCTGTCTCCCGAGCCAGAGCCAACCGCATCGTCTGTCGGCCTCACCAGCAACGTCTCATCCCCCTTCGGTCCGCCTTCGACAGGCCGTAGGAGCGTGGACTCCGGCGGCGGTTCGGCGGGGCGGAGGAGACGTTCGACGGTCTCCACACGTTGAGCCGCGTCCCTTACGTTGGGCAACACACGCCTCGCACACTCGCGCACACGGCGATCGGAAGCGGTCGGAGCCCCACGCATCGCCAGGTTCTCCACGGCCTTAAGGCACTTGCGGTCGCCGACGAACCTCATCGACTCCAGCGCCGCAACCCGAAGGTCCTCGGGGTATCCGTCCCAGGTCGCCGCCCAAGCGAGCGTGCTGCGCTGCTTGGCGGTAAGCGGAGGCGCGGAGTCGGCGTTCACCTGGTGCAGAAGTGCAGGAAGGGCGCCGATGCACCAGGTTCGGATGCCGGCACCGGTCATGCTCAGCCCCTCAAGCAGCGGCCCAACGCTGCGCACATCATTGACCACCTCGTTCGTCATGATCAGTTGCCGATGTCGTCTGCTCGCGATGGTCGAGAGGCCCGGTGCAACGAACCCAACGAACTGAACGAAGGCGTCCAGCCACCCCTGCTCGCGTCCAAACGGCCAAAGCGAGGAGCCGGACCATCGCGCTGCCCATGCTGCGCCCCACCATGCGAGGAGCGGGCCGATCAGCCATTGGACCACTCGCCCGCGCCTCCGCCAGCGGGCTGATTCCGCCTCGAGCAACGAAAGGACCGCGTCGCGGCGCTCGTCGTTTGCAGCCCCGTCAGTCACTGCCATAGCCTCGATCACGCAACCTGCCTTGCGTGCTGTCCTCCATCGGCCTCTCCAGCAACGTCTCATCCCCCTTCGGTCCGCCTTCGACAGGCCGTACCGACAGGTCCCGTGAGGCGCGCCGCGCTGCCGATGGCCCCAGGGCTCCGTCCCCCGCAAGTACGAACAGCGCCACTCCCGTCACAAAGCTCAACAATGACACGGCCTTCGCTGCAGCAAGGGCTCGGCGTGTGGCGCGTTCAGCCTGATCGAGCATGGACGTCAGGTTGGTGATGCTCGGGCTCAGCGACCCAACCGATCCGGCTCCCGCTGTCTGGTTACGGTGGTTGCCGTCGCTCATGCATCGTCCTGTACGTCGCCCGCCCTTGGGCCGCCACTCGCAACCGTTGCCGATGACGCCATGGATGAGCGGATGCAGACCTGTGATCATGGAGGCGCGCACGGGGCGGGACAGCGGGCAGTTGGCAACGGCCCGGGTGAGCCGGCGGCCTTCGGATGCGAACCGATCCAGGTCCGGTGTGATGACCGGCTCTTGACCCGCATGAACGAGCGAGGAGCCGCGCGGTTGGTCGGCGGAAACGACCTGGATACTGCGGTTGGATCGTCGAAACATGGCAACCCAGTTCTGCGCCCGCGCTGATTCTCCTTCAGCGCAGTCTCCCGAACAGGCAGCGAAACCGGATAGCGGCGGCTTACGTCTAGCCGTGCAGACATCTCGGCAACAGGCTCATAGTGTCCGGTACAGGAGGCACAATATGCACGGACGTTGTGGCTGGCGACGGATGCTCATCGCGATCGCGGCAATCGCCGTGATTGTCGTGCTGATCCTGCCCTCCACTCGCGAGGTATCCCTGGACCCGCTGAACTTCGGCGCAAGCTCTCGGCACCTCACCCGTGACGAGTTGGCGACCTTCGTTCGCCGCCATCGGTCGGAGCCTGGTCCGCGTATAGCGGCGGCGCTGGCGCTCGTGCCGGGCGGCGCCGATCCCGACGAAGACAGTCGCGAGACATGGCGACGGATCGTCGCTGCCATGGAAGAGCTAGCCGCCGAACTGCCCACGCAGCCGGCCATTCGCGCAGCCGCCATATCGGCCTATTGCGGTCCGGCTTCCGGAAGGTCCGTCCTTGATGTGAGACGGGAGTCCGATCCACCCCCATGGGACGATGGCTCCGAGCGACGCAGGGTTGTGGCCCGTCTCCTGACGCATGCAGATGCAGGCCAACGGAGCGACCCGCAGAACGCGTTCTTCCCTGCCATGCGATCGCTGGCTCTGTATGCCATCGGCGACAAAGCGGGATCGCTCCGGGCGCTCCATGAGGCCGCACAGGCCAACGAGTGGCGCGACTACGTTGCCGATGAGACTGTCGCCCGCTGGGTGATGCGGCGCGAACTCACCGGTCTCGCACGCGTGTGGGATGGTGCAGCCGATCTTGCCAGTGCACGCTTTGCCCATTACGCTCGCCTGCGCTCACTTGGCACACTTGCCGCCCATGAGGCCGCCGGGTGCGAGCTTGCCGGCGATGCCGCAGGCGGTGCCGCCATCAGGGCGGATGCCTTGCGCGTTGGTGGGTTGGTGCGCGCGGAGTCGTCCACGTTTGTCGGGACCTTTGCCGGCATCGCGATTGCCCGACGCGCGATCTCCCAGCCCGATGACAGGGCTTCACTCAGGGCGGCGGCGATTCAGGAGCGGGGTGAGGCCGCATGGGATCGCAGGCTGGCAGGCCGATATGTGCGGTACCTCCATGCGCACAACCTGCCGCAGTACCAGCAGGCCGTACAGACCGAGGCGGCTGCGTGGGCGGATGTCAGGGATGTGGTCGCCGATTCGTACTGGTTCTTGCCGAACCTGTTGGATGCGGTCCTATGGCGGGGCCTGATCCTCTACCTGTTGCTCGCCGCGCTGTGGTTCGCCATTCTGGATTGGTGGGCCGGGGGTGCCGCAGACCGGCTCCATGTCAAGGCCGGTGCACGCTGGGCGTTGATCGTCATCCTGATTCTTGGCGTGGCCGTGCTTGTGCCGATGATGATCGGCCTCGTCTACGCCGAGTTCGCGACAAGGATACCGCATCCCGTCGCGGACGGTCCTCGAACCGGGTTGGCACTCGTCGTGACACAGGCGGTCATGGCCGGCCTTGCGGTTCTGGCGCTTGTCTGGTTCCTCAGTCGGGCCATCCTGCGAGCCTCGCGTCGCGCGTCAGACGGCGGAGGAGCTGCAGCATGGCTCCGGGCCACAGCCGGCCCCTTGGCCTTGCTCCATGTGATCCTCTGGGCGGCAGCCATCGGGTCCACGGCGTACGTGGAGCAGTCGCTATGGAAGGCGATGTCCCAGGCGGCAACGCACGAAGGCCGCTGCCTCGCGTCGCGACGTGGCATCCCGTGGCCCGACAAACCCGCGGCTTCGGAAGCCCCTGGCCCGAGGCTCAAGAGCGTTTCACGAGGCCCTGCAGCAACCGGCTAGCTCGGCTCTTCCTCCACCGGGTTTGTCAACTGCCCGATGCGCTCGATCTCGACGGTCACCGTGTCGCCGGGGCGGAGCCATCGGGGAGGCTTGCGGGCCATGCCGACGCCGTGGGGGGTGCCGGTGAGGATGACGCTGCCCGGCAGGAGCGTCGTGCTGCCGCTCAGAAACGCGATCAGCGTCGGCACGTCGAAGATCATGTCGCGCGTGGTCCAGTCCTGCATGGTTTCGCCGCTGACCGTGCAGCGGATGGCCAGCGCGTTGGGGTCGGGTATCTCGTCGGGCGTGACCAGGCAGGGTCCCATGGGCGCGAACGTGTCGAATGTCTTGCCCCTGCACCATTGCCCGCCGCCCCATTGCTTCTGCCAGTCGCGCGCGCTCACGTCATTGGCGCACGTATAACCGAGGACGTACTCCAGCGCCCGCTCTTTCGGGACGTTCTTGCCGCGCTTGCCGATCACGACGGCCAGTTCGGCCTCGTAGTCCACCTCGTCGCTTCGCAACGCGCGCGGCAGCAGGATGGGCTTGCCGGGGTCCTGGACCGCCGCAGGTGACTTCATGAACAGGACGGGAAACTCGGGGATCGGCGCGCCGCTCTCGGCAGCATGGTGGCGGTAGTTGACACCGATGCACAGCAGCGCCGTCGGTTCGATGGGCGCCAGCAACGGCCCCGGCGTGACGACCTCATCGGTCACGCGCCATTGGCCGAGGATGTCTCCCTCGATCTTCCGGGCCGTTCCGTCGGCGTCTATCGCGGCCCATGTGCAGCCACCGCGGTCGTTGGTGTACCGAATGATCTTCATGGTCCTTCTCCTATGATGTCAGGGCATGTCGCTGCATACTCGGCGAGCGCTGCGATGCTGCTTGTCGGCAGCGACAGTCCTCGTTCCTTCGCGGCTGGCTCTGCCTCAGAACGCCCCGAATCGCCGGATCATGGGCGGCGCGAGGGCGCGAGTGATGCGCAGGCGCAAGGCATCCGCTTCGGTTCGCTCGATGCGGTCAAGCTTCTTGTGGCCGATGGTTGTGCCTTTCGATAGGAGCTTCCATACGCCGCCCGAGCGCCCCTCGACCTCGTACTCCTCGACGCGCTGGCCCTGGGCGATCTGCTCTTGCATCATCAGCACGCCTACACTCGCAGATCGGCCCAAATCCACTTCGAGCACGCCCATCGTCCGATCCGGCCCCGGCGACCAGTGGGTCTTCGGACGCCCGTCCACCGCGCACGACGGCTCCGCGCCTTTCATGGAGCTGTCCGACCGTGCGGGCCTGCCCGCGAGGAAGTCATTCCGGAATGTTGCGTCCAGGCGCTTGCGCCATTCACGCAGGCGCGCCACATCGGGATCGGCCAGCAGGCCGTCGCGGTTGGGCGGCACATTGAGCAGCAAGACGCTATTGCGCCCGACCGACTTATAGTAGATGTCGGTCAGGTGCCCGAGCGACTTGACCTTCGTGTCCTCGGCGGCGTGCCAGAACCATCCGGGCCGAATGGATACATCGCACTCGGCGGGATGCCATGCCCACCCATCCACAGACTGTCTCGCACCCTGCGGGGCCTTCTGGATGCTCCATTCCGTCTCGCGCGCATAACCGTCCTCGTTGCCGACCCAGCGAATGTCGGGGCCGCAAATGGCGATCAGCGCCTTCGGCTGCAGCTTGCGGATCAGCTCGTAGTAGGCCTGCCAGTCATACTCCTGCCGCTTGCCGTTGGGCCCTTCGCCGCATGCGCCGTCAAACCAGACTTCGGCCACTTCTCCGTATTCGGTCAATAGCTCGGTGAGCTGGCTGAGGAAGTGGCGATTGTAGGCGGACGAGTCGCCGTAGGTGCGCTCATGCCGATCCCACGGCGACAGATAGAGACCCATCCTCAGTCTTGCTGCGCTCACGGCGCGGGAGAACTCGCGCACCACGTCGCCCCGTCCATTGCGCCACGGAGACGCCTTCACCGAATGATCGGTGAACTTGCTCGGCCACAGGCAGAAGCCGTCATGGTGTTTGGCGGTAAGGATCAGGTACCGGAAGCCGGCGTCCTTCGCCACCGAGACCCACTGGGCTGCGTCGAGCTGTGTGGGGTTGAAGATGCTCGGGTCCTCGGTGCCCTCGCCCCATTCGCGATCGGTGAACGTATTCACGCCGAAATGCAGGAACATGCTCAGCTCGGCTTCCTGCCAGTCCACCTGCTCCCTGGTCGGGCGCACTCTCGCCCGCGCGTCGGTCTGCATCGCGCTTCCTCCTGCGAAGCCATGCACGCATCCCAGCGCCGCCGCGCCGGCCAGCAGTTCGCGCCGACTGGGTGAGCCCGTGTGGTTCATCGTGACCTCCCGGCATTCGATGCGGTCATCGTACTGCGCCTATTCTGCGGCCATGGCCATCATTCCTACCGTGACGGGCTTTCGATTGGCTACAATGCACGTACGTCTGGCGGTAGTCTTCCGGAAGTGCTGCTGCGCCGTTCGGTCCGGCAGGAACTCCGACATCCGCCGCCGTAAGTACGACCAAATCCGTCGCCCGCCGTTCGGGACATACTACCGACATAGGAGCACACCAGTGTCAACCCAGGACCGTTTGGCTGCAGCCGTTCAGGAGCTGTCGCGAGCCTTGCTGATCGCCGGAGACGAGCAGGACGGGCTCCGTCGCACTGTCGAGGTCGCCATGAGTGCCGTTGAGGCGACCGGCGCGACGATCTACTTGTATGATCCCGATGCCGGTGTTCTGAGGTTCACACGTGCCATAGGGGCCTCGCCGACGGGTACAGCCGCCGACGCCCTCGGCCTGATCGGAGAGACGCTTGCTCCGGGCGAGGGGATCGCCGGCACGGTCTTCGAGACCGGCGAGTCGCTGATAGTGAACGATGCGGCGTCCGATCCTCGCCATGCCGATCGCATTGACGAATACATGGGCATGGAGACGCGCAACATGGCCACCATACCGGTGGATCGTTTGGATGGCACACGCCTCGGCGTCCTTCAGGTTCTGAACCGCCGTGAGGGCGACTTCACCGACGATGACGTCACCATCCTCCGCGCCCTCGTGCAGGTCCTGGCCCTTGCTGTTGCCGTGCGCCGCGCCTGCGCCGAAGCGGGATAGGGCGCGTCGGACCGTGACGGGCGCCGGACACGGCGAGTCTGCATGACCATCCGGACGGCGTCGGAGAACTGGAAACCATGCCCTACGCGGTGATGTTGTACCTTGAGCCCCGAACCGGCAACACGGACACCCCCGGGTGCGGCTACTGCGGGCACGCAGCATTCCTGAACCTGGTTCGCGGGCTGGACCCTGCGATGGCCCAACGGCTCCACGACGACGATGGGCGCAAGCCGTTCACGACGTGGCTCACACGGTCGCGAACTCCCGACGCGCCCAATGGCCGGCATGCGCTCCGGCTCACTCTCCTGGACGATCAGTTATTCGCGCCTATCGTGGGCGGCATTCTGACGCAGGCGGGACTGGGCCTGCGCGTCGGCGCCGCGGAATACCAGGTTACCGGCATGGCGACACACCCGGCGGCCCATCACCTGGCCGGCTTCGCGACGTATCACGACATGGCAGCCGACACGGTCGCGCCCCAACGCATCAAGGTGCGCTTCACCAGCCCGACCGTCTTCCGGTCGCAGAGCCGCGACATCCTGTGGCCCGATCCGAGGCTCGCATGGCAGTCGTGGCTCCGATCATGGAACGAACACTGCGAGGAGACGCTTCGGTTCGATGAGGCCCGGGTCATAGAGGAGCAGGCCGCGCGGGTGCGCGTCAGGATGCACGAGGTGCGCACGCGCCACATAGCCCTCGCTGATGGAGGTCTGTCCGGTTTCGTAGGACTGGCCGACTACGATCTCGCCAACGTGCCGCCCGAGGCACGACGCACGCTGGCCGCGCTGGCCCGGTACGCGTTCTTCTGCGGCACTGGACGCAAGACGACGATGGGACTTGGCCAGACCAGGCCGCTGAATCTGACTTGACACATGGCGCATAAGGTCCTATGATGCTATAGGTCCAAGAGCAGCAACCGATTGTGAGGTGGCTATGTCGCCGGATAGTCCTGCAGACCTTACCCAACTGAGCGTCGTGGCGCTCACCCCGAGCATGGATGCCATGGCGTTGGACGCGTCGAGCCGCAAAGCCTGGGACAGCGCGCGCTGCCTGCTGGACCTGCCGGGGCTCGATTCAGCCGTGCCTCTCCGCACTCCCTTCCCGGCGCTCGAGCCGTCCGATGGAGGCACGACTCCTGCCGCTCTCTACGTGGGCGTGCGGCCCACCGATCTCCCCGCTGCTGCGCCCGCCGACGCCGCCAATGCCGCCCGCGCGTGGCGACATGCGTACGACGCCCTGTCACCCGAGCGGCGCACGTGGTCAAGTGTCCTGGCTCTGGCCCAGAAGCATGCCGCACGCCTGGCGATTGATGCCGGACGGAGCGATGTGCCCCTGGTTTCGGCACGACGCCTCGCTTCGGCACTGGCCGTGTGTCTCGTCCATGGCGCTGAGCGTCTCGGTGTCCTGGTGGCCGACTTTTCCGGAATCCAGCCCTACCTGTTTGAGGTGGCTGAGGTTGGGGCAGGGGGCGTGGCTCGATCCCTGCGAGCACGGTCGTTCTTCATTGCCCAGCTCAGCGCTCTGCTGTCCCGCGCGGTCCAGCGCCGCCTGAACCTCGGTCCGCACAACACGATTCTCGATGCCGGCGGCAAGTTCCACATGCTCTTTCCGTGGACCGATAGCGCGCTCGCCGAGCTCGACCGCATCCGTGCGGAGGTGGCCGAGTGGTGTATCGCGCAGCTTCACGGTGAGCTTGCGGTCAATATGGCGCTCACCCCGCTTGAGCCCGCCGATCTCCAAGCCGGTCGGTTCGGCGATGTTCTGACCCGGGCCGACCGCGAGCTGCGCGTTCGCAAGGCTCAGCGGCTTGGCGATGCTCTCCTCGACGGGGCCAAATGGCGAGCCGACGCCTTCGTCAGCGCTGCGGATTGGGGCGGAATGGGGCCATGCCGTGCCTGCGGCCGCTTTCCTGCCGATCCATCGGGAACCAAGTGCGCCTGGTGCATGGCCGACGAGAGCCGCGGACGCCGCCTGACCCAAGCCGAGTGGGTGGGATATCGCCCTGGAGGCGGCTCCGATCCGCTCGATGTGCGCGCGTTCGGGTGGGCCGCTCATATCGGCCAGGGTCCGCCGCCGGAGGACACCGAGGCCTGGCTCTTCGAGCCGGCCAACGCCGGTGCCTCGACCGCCACGCCGTTTCGGTTCGTGGCGCGGCATGTGCCCATCGGCGAGACTGGCGAGCGGCTCACATTCGAAGAGATGGCCGCGTCTGCGCCGGGCAGGCCATACCTCGGCTATCTGAAGGCGGATGTGGACCGCCTCGGCGAGAGGATGGCGCTGGGCCTGTGCCGGGATGCGCCGCCCCATTACGACGATCCGGCCCGCATCTCCCATCTGTCCGACGCTCTCGAAGCGTTCTTCGCAGGGCGACTGGAACAGACCATTCGCGATCGCTATCCCATGTGCTACGTGGTCTTTTCCGGCGGCGACGATCTCACCGTGGTTGGGCCCCATCACGATATCCTGCGGCTGGCGATCGAGGTCGCCGAGGACTTCCGTACCTATATCGGCTATCCGGCGGGGCCTCCCACGTCGTCGGATGTCCTGACCATGTCCGCCGGCATCGCCGTTGCCACAGCGCGCAGGCCCCTTGCCGTCGCAGTGGACCTGGCCGAGCGCGAGCTTCATCGGGCCAAGCGGGAGGGGCGCTGTCGCCTCGGCATGTTTGGCCAGAGCCTTACCTGGACCAACGCCCGCGCAGCCTTCCGCACCCTGTGGCAGAAGACGGGAGAACCGACCTGTCTGGGCGCCGAACTGCTCGACACCTCGCGCACATCCTCGGCGTTCCTCTATCATCTGCTCGCATATGCGCGGATGTGGGGCCGGTTCCGCTCGGGCGATACCTCGCAGATTCGCTATCAGCCCATGCTCGCCTACGAGATCGGGCGCAACGTGGACAAGACCCGCCTGCCCGCCGTGCACGCATGGGCTTCTCGATTGGCGCAGATGACCGCCGGACCGCCGGGAGTGCCCTGGCAGGAGGAGATGGACCGGCTCGGCGTCGTCGTACGCCTGGCCATATTGAACAGGAGCAGTGGCCGTGAGGAATGAACGAAGGTTCGGAAGTCTTGAGGAATGGAGGCGGGCCGAAGGAGGAGATATGGGCGGACCAAAGTGCAGCGAGTGCGGCAAACCGCTGAAGGACGCCAAGTACAAGATGTGCTTTGACTGCAATCAGAAGCATAAGGCCCAGCAGGGCGACACCAAGTCGCGCGTCGGTCTGCCGCAAAACTACCTGAGCGACGGGTACTTCACCGAGGCGGGCCACCTGCGCGACGAGCTGATCATCGAGCACGCCATGGCCGTCGCACAGTCGTTCAAGTCCCATGAGGTCACGACGGGCCAGATACGCAGGTTCTACGGCCACCTTCGACAGGCCGAAAGGCGGCTTGCCTCAGGCGAGCCCTTCGAAGCGGTCAAGCCCGCGCTCCTGGAGATGCGCCCCCTGGCGGCCGACGCTGTGGGCCGGGCCAAGGCCGAGAATAAGGACATGTCCGTGCTCAAGGACTTCATTGACCGCAACGTCGCGCTCGCGGCAAAGTCGCAGAAGGCCATGCAGGAGGGCTTCGTGCCCCACTTCATGTATGTCGTAGCCTACTTCAAGTTCTTCAACCCCAAGGACGGAAAGGGATAGCGGGATGTCGCTTAAGCTCATCAAACACGTTGGCATTGTTGGCACCATCGAGTGCCTCACCGGGCTGCGCATCGGCGGCGCAAAGGACGATATCGAGATCGGCGGCATGGACAATCCCATCATCCGGGACCCGCGCACGCGCATGCCCTATATCCCCGGGTCGTCCCTCAAAGGCAAGCTCAGGTCGGCGCTGGAGTACAGGTACTGCGGCGCCAAGATCGCGAGGGGGGAGCCTTGCGGCTGCGCCGAGCCCGATTGCGTCGTCTGCAGGCTCTTCGGTCCCCACAGGAAGCCCCACCATGGGCTTGGCCCAACGCGCGTGCTGGTCAGAGACGCCCGTATGGACAGCGCAGGAGGCGATCCCGATCAGTGGATCGAGATCAAGACGGAGAACATGATTGACCGGCGCACGGGAGTGGCGACAAACCCGCGGCCCGTCGAGCGCGTCGTCCCGGGAACGAAGTTCTCGTTTGAGATATCGGTGCGCATCTTCGATGGCGACGATGTCAAGAAACTCGTGGATACGGTCAAAGAAGGACTGAGGCTCATCGAGGCCGAGTATCTGGGCGCGTCCGGCAGCCGCGGCTACGGCAAAGTCCGCTTCGACTACACCGTGCTTGACCCCTTCCTGGGTCGCGTGCCGGACCCGACCGCTCAGGCCTGAGCGAGCCGTGGATACCTACAGGGCCACCTTTGGCCTCGACGCGCCGAGCCTGACCCCATGGAGGGCCGACACGCTTTTCGGCCATCTGTGCTGGGCGCTCGTCCGCAAAGAGGGCGATGCCGCCCTGACCGACCTCCTCGGGCGCTACGCGGCTGGCGAGCCGCCGTTGCTGCTGTCCGACGGATTCCCCTCGGGGATGCTGCCGCGGCCGACGCTTCCGCCCCCTTGCGCCACCGCCGCGTCCGTCGCCGAACGGGCCGCCGGTCTCCGCGCGGCCAAAGAGGCTCGCTCGCGGCGTTGGCTGACCTTCGACGAGTTCCGCCATGTCATCGAAGGAACCCGAGGGAACCCCACCGGCGCCGAGAGCCCCTCCGAGCCCTTCTACACGCTGCACAATCAGATTCACCGCGAAACCGGCACGACCACCGGCTTCGACGACGACGAGACCGGACGGCTCTATCCCGTCTCCGGCGAATGGCTGCAGGCCGTGGATGTCTACATGCGGGTCCGGCCCGATGCGCAGCTCCCGTGGCGCGATTTGCTCAACGAAATCGCGCTGAGCGGCTATGGGAAGCGCAAGTCGGTCGGCTACGGGTGCATCCGCAGCCTCGACATCGTGCCGTTCAACGGCTTCGAACCGCCAACCGACGCCGACGCGTTTGTGTCGCTGTCGGCCTTCGTTCCGGATGCCTCCGATCCCATCGAGGGCTTCTGGAACGCCGAGGTCAAGCGCGGCAAACTGGGCGAAGAGCGCGCCTCCGGACCCAATCCGTTCAAACGACCGGTCCTCCGGCTCACGGCAGGCTCGGCGTTCCGAACCCGAGCGATGCCTCGCCTCTGGTATGGCCGCATGCTCCCCGGTCTGTCGTCGGCCTATCCCGACGCCGTGGACTACGGTCTCGCCTTCGCCGTTGGCCTTCGGTGGCCCGGCAACGATGCAAAAGGAGACCGTTGATGGCGCTTCTCATCGCGACTGTGGGCACCTCGCTGCTGACCAACAGGGACGAACCCGGCAGGCAGACCCGGCCCTGGACGGAGTGGCGGTTCGGCATCCAACTGCCCGACGAGGGCGAGGCGGCGAGGTTCCTCGGAGACGCTGCTCCCGAACTGGCCTCGGCCGAGACCCACACGCTGCACAAACTGCCCATGCTCGAAGGCGACAGGTTGACGCTCCTCCATTCCGACACCGCCGAAGGCGCGTGGTGCGCGCGCGCGCTGGCAGCGCACTACCGCACTCGCGGCCACGAAGTGGGCGAGCGTCGCATTGCCGGCATCGGCTACAAGGCGGGGCCGTTCGCCGAGCAGGGGCTGAGCGGATTGATCTCCGCCGCGTTCGGCGAGATTCGGCGTGCATCGAAGAGCGGAGAAGCCGTCACGCTCTGCGCCACAGGCGGCTTCAAGGCCGAGACCGCCATCATGTCGCTCGTCGGCCTGCTGACGGGGACCAGGGTCGTCTATATCCACGAACTCTTTCGCGACATGATCGAGATACCGTCGCTGCCCATCGGTTGGAACCTCGAGTTCGTCGAGCGCAACGCCCACTTCTTCGAGTGGATCGAAGCCGAGCCACGCGGCGCGATCGAGGCGTCGAATCGGCTTCGATCCTGCGAGCCCGGCCTCGCGGCGCTTGTCGAGGAAGCCGACGACGGCTGCGCCTATCTGTCTGCGGCCGGTGAACTGCTGTATCAGGCCTACCGCGACCGTGCCGAGCTCGGCGCGCCCGCCGTCTGGCCGCGCGACAGCGACCGGACGCCCGACGAGAAGAACGCCGTGTCGCGGACCGAACACCACCGTCCCGACGGCTGGGAACGCTTCGTCGAGCGTATCACTCGGCTCGGCTGCGTCGAGTTCGTCCGCTTTGATGGGCAGGGAGACGGCTCCGCCCGATCGTCGCGCATCGTCGAACGCGATCCGGCCCTCGGCGTTCTCCGTGTCGTCTACGTGTCCGGCGAGCATGCCCTGCCGCTGATCGTGGAGACCACTGCCCGTTCGGCGGCGGAGCTGCAGCTTGTCGAGTCGTATGTCAGGCGCGCTATGGGGTAAACTGTCGGCATGATCGGTGCCGTGCCGCTAACCCTGTTTCGCCGGCGCCCACGGGGGAGGTTAGCGGCAGAACTTGAGATCGGGCCGGGCGACTCCGGGCCGCGACGCCGATGCGGCGTCGAGGTTAGCGGCGGCGAGCTCGGACTTCGATCGGAAGGGTTGCAAAGCACATCAGCCCCTCACGGGGATTGAAACTTCCTCGAACAGCTGCGAATTAAATGGGTACGGTTTGATTGTTGCAAAGCACATCAGCCCCTCACGGGGATTGAAACTCAGCATCGGCTGGCGTCCGTCCTGCGAGTGCGGGCGGTTGCAAAGCACATCAGCCCCTCACGGGGATTGAAACTACTAGATACTCCATTTACACTTCTCCTCTTGTTATTAGTTGCAAAGCACATCAGCCCCTCAC